>CAZONU010000067.1:0-16312 GCA_964581145.1 uncultured Planctomycetia bacterium | reverse complement strand
GAGTATACTCTGCTTACCGAACCGCCGCCGCGGGCCCACTCGCAGATGGTCTACGACCCGGTCACCAGGAAGATCGTGCTCTTCGGCGGCGACCGCCTGGACATGCTCTACGCCGACACCTGGGTCTACGACTGCAAGACTCGCAAGTGGCAGGAGCGCCGCCCGGCGACGAGCCCTTCTCCGCGCGCGGGCCACGCGTTCCTGTACCTGCCGGAGAGCAAGAAGCTCGCGCTGGTGGGCGGATACCAGTTTGACGCGCAGACCGGCTACTGGGGCGCGCTCTACAAGCAGCTTCCGATGCAGGCCTGGACCTACGATGCCAGCGCGGACAAGTGGGGGTTGATCAAAGCCTGGGACCAGAAGTTCGGGCGCGGGGCCAAGCCGGGGCCGACCACGCCTCCGCGCTTCATGGGCAGCAAGGGCGCGGGGATGGTCGCCGCCGCCGGCGAGGGCGACGTGGTCCTGGCGCTCTCGTTTGAGGATCGCACCACGGTCACCCGCGCCTGCAAGCTGGACGCCGCCAGGGCCGACACCGCGGGCACCGCCAGGCTGGGGGCCAAGCCCGGCACCGTCGAGTGGCGCACCGGTCCCTACGACCCCGACTGGTACCTGGCGGGGGCCGCGCCCAGCGAGGCGCCGTTTCAGGCTGCGCTCAAGGCCGTGCCCGCCAACAAGTGGACGGTGGTCACTTCGCGCAAGACCACGCTGCTGCCCCGCCAGAACCGCGACTGGGGGACGGCGGTGCTGGACCCCGACCGCCAGGCCATCTACAGATGGTCGGGCGGGCACAGCGCGCACTGCGGCTCGGACATCCCGGTCTTCTCGCTGAGGGCCGGACGCTATCACCAGAAGTACCCGCCGGCCTTCCCGCTGGAGGGCATCGGCTCCTGCGGCTCGCAGCCCTCGCGCGGGACTTTCCTGGGCCAGCCCTGGATCTCGGCGCACACCTACCACTCCTACGCCTACGACCCGACCTCCAGGAAAATGATCTGCTGCGGGCACAACAGCTTCTCCTACGCCTTCGACCCGGCCTCAAGCACCTGGACGCACAAGCCGCAGCCCTCCGGCAAGGACCCCAGGCGGGGCATGGACCGCGACAACTTCTACACGCTCACGCTGTGCACCGCCCGCAAGGGCGTCTACGCCTGGACCAGGTTCGGAACGCTCTTCAAGTACGACGGCAAGAGCGACACCTGGAGCCAGCTCAAAGTGTCCGGCGAGAAGCTGATCGGCACCAAGTGCGACGCCTCGGGCATGTGCTGGGACTCCAAACGCGATCGCCTGGTGATGACCCACGCGAGCTTCAAGGGCGACCTCATGACCGTGGACCTCAAGACCATGACCGCCAAGCGGCTGGAGCCCAAGGGCATGGCCAAGGCGGCGGCCGGCGGGCATTTTCTGCGCGAAACCTGTTACGACGCGGCCAACGACGTCGTGGTGGTCGCCCGCCGCGGAAAGCGCCGCTACACGGGCCCCATGACCTGGCCGGTCTACGACTGCGAGAAAAACGCCTGGGTGGCGGTCCAGATCAGCGGGCCGAACTGCAGCGGATGTTCCATGGGCCTGATGTACGACGCCAGGCGCAAGCTGGTCCTGGCGGTGGACACCAACAGCGTGGTCTACGCCCTGAAGCTGGACATGAAGACGGGAAAGCCGATGGAGTGAGCTGCTTCAGTCGCAAACTGCCCTCTGCTGAACGGGAGGACACCATGAGAACGATGTTCGCTTTGGCGGTCCTGGCCATTTCAGGTCTGGCTGGTGCGTCGGCATCCGCCATTGAGGCCCCCGAGCACACCCTCAAGCAGTTCAAGAACTCGCTGGGCATGACCATGGCGCGCATCCCCGCGGGCGAGTTCGTCATGGGCTGCGGGAAAGAGCCCCCCAAGAACCACCGGGAGTTCCTGAAGCGTGAATGGGACGAGGCACCCGCACACAAGGTGTTTATCAGCAAAGAGTTCTACATGAGCGCCTTCGAGGTCACCAACGCACAGTACGAGAAGTTCGACCCCGGGCACAAGAAGTCCCGCGGCAACGCGCACGTCTATCGCATGAACGTGAACGCCTCGGTCGCGGACGACGAACCGGTAACCTTCGTGACCTACGACCAAGCGGTGAAGTTCTGTCAGTGGCTCTCGAAAAAGGAGGGCAAGCCCTACCGCCTGCCTACCGAGGCCGAATGGGAGCACGCCTGCCGGGCGGGCACGACCACGGCCTTCAACACCGGCGACACCATTACGCCCAAGCAGGCCAACCTGGCCGGCGTCGCGGCCAAGGATTCCAAGCAGTCCTTCACCAAGCCGGTGGGCAGCTACGCTCCCAACGCCTTCGGCCTTTACGACATGCACGGCAACGTCGCGGAGTGGTGTCTGGACTGGTACGGGCCGTACACCGCGGCCGAGAAGAGAGATCCCGTGGGCCGCGCGGGGGGCTACAGCCGCGTGGCGCGCGGCGGCTGTTACCAAGTCTATCGCTATGCCAAGAGCCTGGCGAATCCCTCGACGAAGTTCGTCCGCTCGGCCAACCGCGCGGGCTACCTGCCCTTCGACGCCAACCGCGAACTCGGCTTCCGGGTGGTCCAGGCGCCCATGCCCAGGACCAAGCCCCTGCCGGAGGTCAAGCCGCTGTGCATGAGGAACGTGAAGCAGGATCGCCCCAAGCCGCACGAGCGCCACAAGAAGCCCTACTTCCACGACTTCACCAAGGCCAAGAAGAACCCCGCGCAGAAGAGCCACTGGGGCCCGTTCTTCGGCCACTGTCACTACACCAACATCATCGCCTGCCCCAACGGCGACATGCTGGCATTCTGGGACAGCATCCACAACGAGTACACCAAGGACGCCACCGGCGCGGCCAGCCGTCTGCCATATGGCTCCGACACGTGGCAGCCGGTCTCGGAACTCTTCAAGGTGCCGGACATCAACTTCATGGCGGGATCGGTGCTCTCGGACGGAGAGAGCATCTACATCTTCGCTCCCGTGGCGCTGATCGGTTTCCGCGACGCCAGCCTCGTCATGACCGAGTCCAAAGACAACGGCGCGACCTGGAGCCGGCCGAAGCCCATCTACCCGCGCACCGGCGAGGAGAAGGTTTCCCCCTGGTTCCTGCAGGAGATCCTGACCACCGCGCTGGGTCCCAAGGGCGAATTGATCTTCGAGTCCGAACTTTACCAGGGCAACTGGGGCTTCTTCATCAGCAAGGACAAGGGCAAGACCTGGAAGGTGAACGGTGTGGCCCGCGGCGGCGGCAGCTGCCACGCGTCGCTGCACATCGGCAAGGGCGGCAAGTGGACCGCCTACGTTCGCGGCGGAAGCAGGACGGCCATGCCGCGCTGGGAGAGCACGGGCGAGGGCAAGACCTGGACCAAGGCCGCGCCCACGCCCTTTCCTCCGGCCGGGATCGGCAACAAGCTCAAGGTGCTGACCTTGAAGAGCGGCTCCACGCTGCTGGTCACCGCCGACCGCTTCAGGCCCACGCTCAGCGGCGGCAAGTTCGGCTGCGCCGTCGTGGCCCTTTCCCTTGACGATGGCAAGACCTGGCCGCACGTTCGCAGCCTGCCCTTCGGCGGGGGCCTGTCGGCCGCCCAGAACCTCGACGGGCTCATTTACGTGTTCGGCGGCCGCCGCAACGTCGTGGCCTTCAACGAGGCCTGGGTCAAGCAGGGCAGGTCGGCGACGGAACTGACCAAAGAGCGCGAAGCCAAGTTGAAGCAAAAGCCAACGTCTAAGTAAAAGACATCGTTAGGAGGTTGATGAAATGAGAGCGTTAGCAACTTGCATGTTCGTGCTTCTCTACACCGCCGCAGCCTTTGCGGGCGAGGACGGAAAGACAAAGGCGCCGCCCACCGAGCTCGGCAAGCTCGCCGCAGCGATGAGGCCCGGCGAGTGGAAGGAACTCAAGACGGAGGGCTTCAGCAAGAAGCTGCTGACCAGCGGGCGCAGCGGGATCCTGCCCTACGCCGACAGCGGCGCCTGGGACGCCAAGACCCTGACCCTGCACTTCGTCGGCCAGGGGCATCTCTCCCCGCCGCCGCAGCACGTCATCTACTCGGCGAAGACCAACTCCTGGCGCAGGGAATGCCCCGACTGGCTGGCCAAGCTCAAGTGGTTCCACGGCTACGAGAACACCGCGGCCGACCCGGTCAGGGGCCTGGTCTTCCACCACCCCAGCGCGGGCAGCGTCTTCCGCCAGTACGACGTCGAGAAGAAGAAGTGGACGCAGCTGCCGGACATCCCCCGCGGGACCTCGCGGGGCCACGGGACGGCGACGGCCTTCTTCCCGGACATGGGCACCAAGGGCAGCATCATCCGCTTCTACGCGGGGAAGGGCCAGCGCTTGGACATGGCGACGGGGAAGTGGAGCAAACTCGCCGGGGACTTCTCCAAGGCCAAGAGCTACCATAATGTTGCCGAGTACAACCCCAAGCACAAGGTGATGCTGATAGGCGGCGGCAACGGCAGCAAGCAGTTGTACGCCGTAAACCAGGCCGGGAAGGTCAAGGCGCTCAAGGAGGCACCGTGTCACATCGGCTCCAGCGTCTCGCACCTGGCGGTCTGCCCGGCGAGCGGAGAGGTGACGCTCATCAGCCACCACAAGGCCGAGAAGGGGCAGTACGCGCTGGACATGGCCGACGAGAAGGCCGAGTGGCGCAAGCTGCCGATGCCGCCGGTGACCAAGGGCGTCATTGTCACCGTGACCAGCTACAACGTGGTCGTGCTCTTCGACTACTACAAGGTCATGGTCTACAAGCACAAGCCGGTGAAGAAGTAGCTTGGAAGGACAAGGCATGAGGAAAGCGCTGCTTGCCAGCCTGCTGCCGGCCCTTTCAGCCGTCAGCGCCGTCGCCGGCGGCTGGCCGGCATATCGCGCCGACGCGGGACGAACCGGTTACACCTCCGAGAAGCTGCCCGGCAAGCTCTCACTGCGCTGGGTTCACAAGCCGGCGCATCCGCCCGCGCCGGCCTGGCCGGGCGAGCCGCGCATGGCTTTCGACCGCGCTTATCACGTCGTCTCCGATGGCAAGTCAGTCTACTTCGGGAGTTCCGCGGACTGCAAGGTTTACGCGCTGAACGCGGCCACCGGCAAGGAGCGCTGGAGCTTCTACACCGGCGGCCCGGTGCGTTTCGCCCCGGCGCTCTGGAAAGACCGCCTGTTCGCAGTCAGCGACGACGGTTATCTCTACTGCCTCTCGGGAAAAGACGGCAAGCTCCTCTGGAAGAAGCGACCCGCGCCTTCAGGGCGGATGATCCTGGGCAACGGGCGGATGATCTCCAAGTGGCCGGCACGCGGCGGGCCGGTGGTCGTGGGCGACGTCGTCTATTTCGGCGCGGGCATCTGGCCCACGGAGGGAGTCTACCTCTGCGCGCTGAAGGCTTCGGACGGAACGCCGGTCTGGATCAACGGGGAGACCGGCTCGCTGCGCATGAACCAGCCCCATGGCGCCCGCGCCAAAAGCGGCGTCAGCATTCAGGGCTACCTGGCCGCTTCCGGGGACAAGCTGCTGACTCCCGCGGGTCGGGGGCCCTACGCCTGTTTCGACCGCAAGGGTGGGAAGCTGCTTTACCACCACCTCGGCTCGGGGTGGACCTGCGGGGCTTTCGGACCCACGGTGGGCGGCAGTGGGATCGTGGCGGTCGGAACCACGGTCTTCCACGGCAGCCTGTGGGCGTGCATGCTTGAGAAGGGCGGGGGCCATCGCTTTCGCAACAGCGGCCTGCGCTCGGCCACGGTGGCCGCCGGGCCGAAGCGCATCTATTTCTGGAACGGCAAGGGCATTACGGGCATCGACCGGGCCAAGCCTTTCAACGTGACCACTGCCGGCGACAAGAGGAAGCGAAAGGTGGCTGCCCTCAACGAAGCCTGGAAGGCAGACTTGGCAGCCAGTCGAAAGGAATCCCTGGTCGTCGCCGGCGGCAAGATAGTGCTTGGCGGGGCCGGCGAAGTGGGCATCGTCGAGGTTGCGGCCAAGATGCAGTCCTGGACCGCAAAGGTGGAGGGGACCGCCTGCGGCCTGGCGGTCGCCGGCGGGCGTCTGTTCGTCAGCACTGACCAGGGACACATCTACTGCTTCGGCGCGGGCGCGGGCGGAGGCGGTGCGGCGGTCATCGCGAAGAAGCCCGCGACTGATCCCTACCCGGGAAACGCTGCGCTCGCCGCCGGCGCCGCGGAGATCGTCAGGAAGACCGGCGTCACGAAGGGTTACTGCCTGGACCTGGGCTGCGGCGAAGGCCGTCTCGCCTGTGAAATGGCCAGGCGCACGCAGCTGCACATCATCGGCCTCGAAAAAGACCCCGCCAAGGTGGCGGCGGCGCGCAGGAAGCTCGATGCCGCGGGACTCTACGGCGCGCGCGTGACGATCCTCCAGGGCGACCCGGAAAGGACGTACCTCCCCAACCGCTTCGCGGACCTGGTAGTCTCGGCGGGCGGCGCGGTCTCCGAGACCGAAGCGCTCCGCTGCGCGCGTCCCTACGGGGGCATTCTCTGTTTGGGCAAGCCGGGAGCGATGAAGGAGAGCGTGCGCGGCCCCCTCAAGGGCGCGGGCAGCTGGACCCACCAGTACGCTGAAGCCGGCAACAGCTCATGCTCCGGCGACGAGCTGGTCAAGGGCCCGCTCACCGTGCTGTGGTTCAGCGACTCGGACCAGGAGATGCCCAGCCGGCACGGACGCGCGCCGGCGCCGCTCTTCGCGAACGGGCTCATGTTCGTGCAGGGCCTCAACGATGTCCGGGCGTTCAACGCCTACAACGGGCGGTTGCTCTGGAGATACCTTCTGAAAGGCGTCGGCGCGCCCTGGCACTCGAATCCGAAAATCCCGGGGGTCGCGGCCAGCGGCTCCAACATCTGCACGGACGGAAAGTCTCTCTACGTCGCCGCCAAGGACCGTTGCCTGCGCCTCGACGCGGCCAGCGGGAAGAAGCTGGGCGAGTTCAAGGCGCCGACCGGCAAGTCCGGACCTCCGAGCTTATGGACCTACGTCGCCCGCGAGGGAGGGCTGCTCTTCGGCATGGGCGTGGGCGACGCGGGGACCAAGCTCCCGAGAACCTACCGGAAGGCCCTGCGCTCCAGATCGCTATTCGCCTTGGACGCGAAGACCGGTAAGCTCAAATGGCATTATCAGGCCGAGCACGAGATTCGCCAGAGCGCGGTGGCCGTCGGAGGCGGGAGCGTCTATCTGATTGACCGGCCTGCCCCGGACTTCAAGAAGAAGACCAAGGCCGCCCCGAAGCATCCCCCGGGGATTCTGGTGGCTCTGGACGTCTCCAGCGGCCGCGAAAGATGGAGGAAGAAGGAAAACATCTACGGGACGGTGCTGGCTCTCGACGAGAAGAAAGAAACGCTGCTGATGTGTTACCAGGCCAGCCAGTACCTGTACATCCACCAGGACCGCGGAGGCCGCTTCGCCGCGTTCAGGGCCAAAAACGGCAAGCTCCTGCACGACACCGCCGCCAAGTACGCGACGCGACCGATGATAGTGGACGGTGTGGTTCACAGCAGCACGGGTGCCTGGGACCTGCTCACTGGAAAGGCCAGAACGGACTGGGGCTTTCGGAAGAGCTACGGCTGCGGCGTGCTGGCCGCCGGCAAGCACATCCTGGCCTTCCGCTCGGGATGCCTGGGCTACTACGACCTGAGGCGCAAGGCCGGCACCGAGAGTTTCGGCGGCATCCGGCCCGGCTGCTGGCTTAACGCGATTCCCGCCGGCGGGCTCCTGCTGGTCCCGGACTACAGCGCGGGGTGCGCGTGCAGTTACCAGATGAAGGCCAACGTGGCTCTGGAACCCGGGAAGTAGACTGCTGAAAGGACCCTGACCATGCTCATGACCAGGATGGTTCTGGCGGCGGCGTTCTTGGGAGCCTCGGCGCTCGGCGCGGAGCTGCCCAGGGGCAAGGCGTTCACCAACTCCGTCGGCATGAAGCTGGCGCGCATCGAGCCGGGCTCTTTTCTCATGGGCTGCGGGGAAAAGCCGCCGGCCAGCGCCAAAGAATGGGCCGGGCGCGACTGGGACGAGTCCCCCGCGCACAAGGTGAAGATCACGCGGGCCTTCTTCATGGGCGCGTGTGAGGTCACCAACGCGCAGTTCGAGAAGTTCGACCCCGCGCACAAGAAGCTGCGCGGCCGGGGCGGCGACAGTCATCCGGTGACCCACGTCACCTGGCAGCGGGCCGCGGACTTCTGCAAGTGGCTCTCGAAGAAGGAGGGCCGGCCCTATCGCCTGCCCACCGAGGCGGAGTGGGAGTACGCCTGCCGGGCGGGGACGGAGACGATCTACAACACGGGCGATGCGCTTAGCCATGAGCAGGCCAATATCGGCCTGGGCAAGGACGGCAAGAAGAAGATCCGCACGCTGCCCGTCGGGGGATACAAACCCAATGCCTGGGGCCTCTTTGACATGCATGGAAATGTTGAAGAATGGTGCCTGGACTGGTACGGGCCCTACGCGACGGGCGAGCAAACCGACCCGGTCGGCCGGGCCGACGGTCGGGCCCGCGTGACCAGAGGCGGCAGCTACTCCATCGCCTCTTGGAAGAAGAACAACGCTCACTACTGCCGTTCCTCGAACCGCTCCGGCTACCTCCCCGAGGACGCCAACCGCTGCTGCGGCTTCCGGGTCGTCCTCGGGGAAGGACCCAAGACGAAACCGTTGCCGGTAGCCAAGCCCGCGCTCTTCCGTCGAGGGGTGAAGCAGGCTCCCGCGCCCAAGGCGGGGCCGCGGGGCAAGTTCTTCACCGATTACAGGGGCAAGCGGCCGGCGATTCCGGCCAACACCTGGGGGCCGATCTTCAGCGCATGGAACCACGACACCGCCCTGTGCGTCTGTCCCAACGGCGACGTGCTGGCCACTTGGTACACCACCAAGAGCGAGTCGGGCCGCGAGCTGGCCATCGCCGCCAGCCGCCTGCCGGCCGGGAGCGGGGAGTGGCAGCCAGCCTCGCTCTTCCTGGACGTGCCCGACGTCAACGACCACGCCCCCGCGCTACTCTCCGACGGCAAGCGCATCTATCACTTCTCGAACCAGGCGCTCAAGGGCTGGGTGGACGCCGCGGTGGTGATGACCACCTCGGACGACAGCGGCGCAACCTGGTCCAAGCCACGAATCATCATCCCTCGGGGGAAGAATCCGATCAACCCCGCCAGCATGAACATGCCGGTCTGCGCCTTCATCGCCAAGGCCGGGGTGCTCTGCGTGATCCTCGACGCCCGTCGCAAGTCCAGCTGCATGGCGATCAGCAAGGATCGGGGCAAGACCTGGCAGCTCACCAAGGGGCTCATAAGCGGCATTCACGCGGCGGCGGCAGGGCTCAAGGACGGAAGCATCGTGGCCTTCGGCCGCGGGCCCAAGCCCATGCCGGTGTCGGTCTCCAAAGACCTGGGCGAAACCTGGGAAGTGAAGAAAACGCCCTTCGGCCCCATCGGCGTGGGCGCCAAGGCCGCGGCGCTGCGCCTGGCGGGCGGAGCCCTGCTGCTCTGCTCCTTCGATACCGGCAAGCCGCCGATCACCGGGAAGAGGACCACCTTCGCGGCGCTCAGCTACGACGGCGGCAAGAGCTGGAAGCACATCCGTCAACTTCCCGGTGTCGGCGGATACCTGTCGGTGGCTCAGGCGCCCAACGGCGTCATACACGTATTCGGCTCGCGCATGAGCTGCGCTTCGTTCAACGAAGCCTGGCTCAAGGAGGGCAAGCCGGTCAAGGCATCGCCCGAGAAGAAGTGACCGCACGGAGGAAGGAATGCGCACACTCAGGATACTGCTGGCCTCGGCTCTCATTACTTCTTGCGCGGCCTCCGCGACTCGTGCCGGACAGCGCAAGCCGCGCAAGCGTCCTTATCGCCTCCGGGGCCTCTACAAGCGCGGGGCGCGGCTCATCTGGGGCGCCGAGTGCCGTCAGCCCGAGGGGCAGGGCCTGGCCTTCGGCGGCCAGCACCAGGACGCCGACGACGGCCGGCCGCATACGCGGATACTCAACGGCGGCACGTGGAAGGCCAGCCACAAGGAGTTGCGCGCGGGCAACCCGTGTCAGAAGCTCTATGATGAAACGTGGGCGCTGCGCAATGAGCAGCGAAAGCTGCTGGCTCGGGAGAGGCACCTTTACTTCAAGGGGCTTCCAGCTGCGGAAGAAACCAAGGTCGTCAGGGACGAACTGAAACCCGCCCTGGAGAAGCTCGTTAAACGCAGCCACGGACTGGAAGTCAAGCTCGACAGGTTCCAAAAAGCGCTGGAAAACCAAGTCAAGAAGGAAGTGAAAGCGGCACTAAAGGCCAACGATCCTGCGCGACAGGAAGCCTTGAGTAAAGCACACTGGCACGAAAGCGGACGGCTGTTTGCCGCAGGCAAAAAACTGTCGGATGCCAGCGACGCGACTGTCGAAACTCTCGGCCGCATCGTAGCCAAGGGCATCACTGCCACCGCGATCAAGAAGCTGCACCGCGCGCAGATGCTCACGGAGAAAGCCGCCGAGGCCCTGGACGCCGAGCCTCCGCCGCGGACGCTCTCGCCCCTGGTCTACGACGCCAAGACCAAGCTCTACGTGCTCTTCGGCGGCGACCACTTCGACTACCTGACCAACGACACCTGGGCCTTCGACCCGGCCAAGAAGAAGTGGTTCCAACGCTCGCCCAAGGGTGCGCCACCCCCGCGCGGCAACCACAAGCTTGTCGCGGCCGGCGACGGCAAGGTCAAGCTCTCCGGCGGGTACAGGTACGCTTCCAACCCCGACTACTGCGGCGGCCAGTACCTCAACATCGACGACGGCGAGTGGACTTACGACGTGGAGAAGAACACCTGGACCGGCGGCGGCAAGTTGGTGTCACCCGATTCGCGCGAGTACCGCACCGGCCCCTTCCACCCGGACTTCTACCTGCAGGGCGCCAAGCCCAGTGCCGCCGCCTGGGAGGCCAAGCTCAAGTCTCTTCCCGCAAATGAATGGATAGCGGCCAATCCGCCCTACCGCCCGCGGCTCAACCGCGACTGGGGCACGGCGATAATCGACCCCGACCGGGACATGATCCTCCGCTGGTCGGGCGGGCACAGTGCCCACGGCGGCACCGACGTGCCCCATTATCACTTCGGGACGAACAGATGGGAGCTGCCCTTCCCGGTGGAGTTCCCCCTGGACTGCCTCTACAGCAACACTACCTATCCGAGCGGCTTCAACTTCAACCTGCGCCCCTGGATGACCGGGCATACCTATCAGGGCTACGACTACGACCCGGTCAGCAGGAAGATGGTGATGACCGGCCGCCCGCGGAACTTCTACGTCTACGACCCAGACATTGGCGACTGGACCGGCCGCGGCAGGAAACCCAAGGGCATGGCCTACAGGGGCTGTTTCTACACGCTGACCGTCTGCCCCACGCCCAAGGGCGCGCTCTGCTGGGGCCAGGGGCTCTTCCTGTATGATGCCAAGGCCGGGTCGTGGAAACAGCTGGCCACCTCCGGCGAGAAGCTGGGCAAGCCTTCCTGCGACCGCAGTGGGGCAGCCTACGACTCCAAGCGCGGCCGGGTCCTGTTCATGCGCGCCGCGCGCAAGGTGGGTTTCGACGGGCAGGTCTACGCTCTGGACTTGAAGACACTGACGCTGAGCAAGCTGAACCCGGCCGGGCGGGAGGTGGTCAAGAACGTGGTCGGCGGGTACGTGCGCGAGACCTGCTACGACCGGGCAAACGACGCGGTGGTCCTCGGCGGGCTTCTGGCTCCCGGCGCCGACAAGATCCGGCCCACACCCGTCTACGATTGCGGGAAGAACCGCTGGCTGGCGCTGCGCCTCACCGGCAGGAACCCGGCGGACCCTCGCGGCCGCGGCGGCGGGCGCAACGTCAGCCAGGGGCTCATGTATGACGCCGGGCGCAAGCTGATCTGGAGCACCGACACCAACAGCCAGGTCTACGTTCTGCGTCTGGACGCCAGGAAGGCGGGGATGAAGGATCTCGAAGTCCCGCCCGCGGCGGGGGCGGGAAAGAAGAACAACTAAGTCGGTCCGCAGAAGTTCTGAGGCCGAAGCTGCTCCCCCGGCCTCGGGGCTCCAGCCCCCGGAGGCGGGGCGCAGGGAGCCGCCCTCCCTCTCTAGTTGTGGGCGGCCCCCTGCTGTTTCTCTTCGGCGCTGCCGCGCCCTCGTGCGGCGGCCGGCTCGCTCGCGCGCCAACTCCGCCCGCCCGCCGGTTCCCATGGCCGCCGGAGGGCTGCATGTTCTCCAAGGAACAGCACCGGCCCCCTTCATAAGAAGAGGAGGGGGCCGGTGCGGCCCTTCGGACATGCGGATTCCTTGGGAACTTCTGCGGACCGACTTAGCGCGCGGCGGGCTTCTTCGGTTCGGATTTCTTCTCGGGGAAGAGCTTCTTCTTGAGCACGCGCTTGAAGGTAGGCGCGACGGGATAGCCGTGCTTCTCGGCCTTCTGCAGATTCTCCCAGGCCGCCCAGTAGTCTTTCTTGCGGTAGAGGGCCACCGCCAGGTTGTTGTAGGCCGAAGCGTAGTCCGGCCTGGCCGCGATGGCCTTCCTGTAGGCAGCGACCGCCTCGTCGGATTTGTCCAGGCGCGCCAGGCAGTGCCCCAGGTTGTTGTGGGCCTCGGCAAAGCTGGGATTTCCCTCGGCGGCCCTGCGGAAGAGCGCGGCGGCCTCCCCGTACTTCCGGGCTGCCGCGCGGATCAGCCCCAGATTGTAATGCGCCTGGGCGAACCTGGGCCGCAGCTTGAGGGCCTCTTTGATCTCGGCCTCGGCCTCCTTGAGCTTGCCCGTTTGCAGATAGACGTTGGCCAGCACGTTGCGGACGTCGGCGTCCCGGGGGCGGAGGTCGCGCGCGGCCCTGCCGTGCTTCCCGGCGGCGGCCAGGTCGCCGGCCGCGGTGCAGACCGCCACCAGGTCGTAGGCCGCCCAGAAGCCGAACTGCCTGGTGAGCAGCAGCGCCTCCAGCCTCTTGCGCTTCTCCTTGAGGTCGGTTCCCGCGCGGGCCTCCAGATACCTGATTACGGCGAAGAGCCGGCGGTTCTTCTTCTTGTCCTTGGCGCGCCGGTAGCGGGCCAGCAGCGCCTCGCGCTTGCCGGCGGCCAGCATCAGGTCCTGATAGAGCCGCTGGGCGGGGATGCTGCTGGGCCGGGCGGAAACCGCCTTGTCGGCGAGCTTGAGGGCCGCCTCGCGCTTGCCCGCGGCGGCCAAGCGGGCGGCGGCGGCCAGGTCACCTTCCTTCTCTCCGGCGGCGGCGAGCCCGCAGGCCGCGGCGAAACAGAAAGCCAGAAGAAGCGCCGGCCCGCGGGGGCGGACCGGCAGCTCGAAAAGTTTCATGTTTGCGGCGGCGCGGCGGAGCTTAGACCACCCGGTTGACGGCCTTTTGCATCTTGACCAGGTTCTTCTTGTGGGCCTTGAAGCCCTTGGCGCACTTCTCAGCGAACTTCAGGAACGCGGGATTGGACAGGGCCTTGCGCAGGCTTCTCGAGGGGGTCAGGCCGTAGTCCTCCAGTTCCTCGGCGACCTTCTTGGTGGAGGCGTCCTCGCCCTCCACGAAGAAGTAAATGGGCGCGACCCCCAGCGCCTTGGAGAACTTGATCAGGGTGGCGCTGCGGAAGCCCTGCAGGCCGTTTTCCAGGCGCGATACCTGGGCCTGCGACAGCCTGACCTTCTTGGCCAGCGTCACGGTGGTCAGACCCATCTTGGAGCGAAGCTCGCGGATCTTCCTGCCAATCGCTTTCTGGTCCATCATTTCCTCCGGTGCTGCCCGTTCATCGCCTGGGCTGTGTCCTGCAACGCGCAAGAGCACACTTACCGACGCACCTGAGATTATAGAGTCCCGCGGCGGGATGTCCACTGCAAAAACTCCATCGAATCCCGGCGGCGGTGACCGCAACCTGAACAGTCCCGCGGCCGGGCCGGCGTGTAGAAGAAAGCTCGTCTTATACACCTCTAAGCGGGGCCGCAGAAGTTCTCAAGGAGTGCGCATGTCCCGGAGGGCCGGAGCCGGGGCGCAGGGGGCCTCCCTCCCTCTCTAGTTGTGGGCGGCCCCCGGCTGTTTCTCTTCGGCACGGCCGCGCCCTCGTGCGGCGGCCGGCTCGCTCGCGCGCCGGCTCCGTCCGCACGCCGGTTTGCACAGCCGCCGGAGGCCTGCATGTTCTCCAAGGAAAGCACCGGCCCCCTTCATGAGAAAGTGAGGGGGCCGGTGCGGGGCGCGGCTTGGGCATCAGAACTTTTGCGGACCGACTTAGTCGTCATCTTGGCCGCGAGGGTGGACCGGGCAGCCGGAGCACTTCCCGGTCAGGAGCAATGGGAAGAGGATGTCGCTGGCGCAGCAGGGGACGATCACCGCGACGACCATGAAGAGGAAGACGAAGCCGACCGCGTCCGTCCAGTCGGTCAGTCCGAAGCTCACCAGGTACATTATGGAAGCGATGCTGCTGATCAGCACGTGCGCGGCGTGCGAGAAGATGGTGCTCTTGTGCGTGGAGGCCGGCAGGGCCAGTCCCAGGAGCACTCCAGCGGCCAGGAAGGGCAGGATGATTTGCGGGCGGTGCACGATGCAGACGTGGACTTCCATCTCGCCGGCGCCCAGGAGCAGCCCGGCCAGGTAGGGCAGGAAGATGTCGCTGAGTCCGCAGATGCCCGCCGCGCCGAGGATGCCCACCACCACGGCCTTGAGCCAACGGCGCTCGTGCCGCCAGAACATGGCCACGGTGGCCACCGCGCTGAACAAGATGTGCAGCGGGTGGAAGACGTGGAACACCACCCGGGCCGCCGGAACGAAATGCGGGTTGGCCGCGCCGGGGGCGTCCCCCGGAGCGGTGATCATCGCCGCGTAGGTCAGGAAGCCCAGGATCACCAGGCCCGCGGCCACGCTGAAGACCGTGTAGGGCAGGTGCTCGAAGAACTCCTGCCTGATTTCCTTCAGCCTGGGGCTCATATTATCTGGCCGGTGCTCAGCAGCGTCTCGCCGCTGGGATGGAAAATCGGCCGGGTCAGCGGCGCGCCGGCTTTCAGTCGGGATACTCTCAGTTGTTCCACGGGCCGCTCCTCGGCTACAGCTGGAACTTCACCTCTCCGCCCACCACGGTGAGCACCGCGCGGCCCTTGAGTTCCCACCCGGCGAAGGGCGAGCCGGCGCCGGGAGTGCGGAAAGCGGCGGGGTCCACGTACCAGCGGTGCTCGGGGTCGACCAGGGTCACGTCCGCCGGCGCGCCGGGCCGCAGCGTTCCGCGGGGCAGGAGCCCCAGCGCCGCCGCCGGGCCCGCGGTCATGCGGTAGACGGCGGTGCCCAGCTCCACCAAGCCGGTGTCCACCAGGCGGTCGAGCACCAGGGCCAGGGCGGTCTCCAGGCCGACCATCCCCGCCGGCGCGGCCAGGATGTCCGCCTCCTTCTCCTCCGGAGCGTGGGGCGCGTGGTCGGTGGCCACCGCGTCGACGGTCCCGTCGACCAGGCCCTCGGCCAGGGCGCGGCAGTCATCGTCAGTTCTCAGCGGGGGGTTGACCTTGAAGACCGGGTTGCAGCTGCCCAGGGCCTCGTCGGTGAGCACCAAGTGGTGCGGGGCGGCCTCGCAGGTCACCGCCGCGCCCCGGCGCTTGGCCGCGCGGACCAGGTCCACGCTGCCCGCCGTCGAGACGTGGCAGACGTGCAGGCGCCCGCCGACCTCCTCGGCCAGGCGGATGTCCCGGGCGACCGCGATCTCCTCCGCGCAGGCCGGCCGGGCGGGCAGCCCCAGCCGCGCGCTGACCACGCCCTCGTTGATCACCCCGCCGGCGACGAGCTCGGTCTCCTCGCAGTGGGCCAGGAGCGGCAGGCCCAGCGGCCGGGCGTAGGTCAGGGCCTGGCGCATCAGCCGCGGCGATGCGATCCAGTCGCCGTCGTCGCTGAAGGCCACCGCCCCGGCGTCGGCCAGGGCGCGCAGCTCGGCCAGCTCTTTCCCGGCCCGGCCCTTGGTGACGCAGGCGGCCGGGAAGACGTTGGCCAGCCCGGCGCGGGCGGCCTGCATGTAGACGTAGGCCACCGCCGCCGGGGTGTCCAGCGGCGGGTCGGTATTGGCCATGCACAGCAGGGTGGTGAAGCCGCCGGCCACCGCCGCGGCCGCGCCGGTGGCGACCGTCTCCTCGGTGGCCAGCCCCGGCTCGCGCAGGTGGGCGTGCACGTCGACCAGACCGGGGATCACCACCAGGCCGCGGGCGTCGATCTCCCGCTCGGCGCCCAGGCCGTCGCCGATCTCGGCCACCCGCCCGCCGGAGAGCAAGAGGTCGGTGATGCGGTCCAGGTTCTGCGCGGGATCCAGCACCCGCCCGCCGCGGACAGCCAAGTCGGCCATCAGCCCGTCCCTCCCCCGGCGGCGGTCACCAGCTTGAGCACCGC
>CAZONU010000066.1:0-16332 GCA_964581145.1 uncultured Planctomycetia bacterium | reverse complement strand
GACTTGTGCAGATTGACGATCAGCGGACCGGGAGCGTCCTTCTTCACCCGGTGCTGGCCGACCTCGTCGAAGGCGGGCTCGGAGGTCACCGAGTAGCCCCCGGCCAGTATGAGGACGCCGGCCACGCCGAAGAAGAGCAGCTTCTCGCGGTTGAGCCAGGCGCTCTTCAGCAGCATCTCAGTCCCTCAGGCCCCGGTGGCCGTGGTGCGGGGCACGTAGGTGGGCTTCTTCACTTTCTTCTGCTTGGTGGGGTCCGCGAAATCCATGCAGGCCGCGGAGATGGTCACCAGCACCTCGCCGGGGCGCATCATCTCACGGTGATCGACCGACACCGAGCCGGCGTCGGCGCTGACCATTTTGAAGGCGCGGATCACCAGGAAGTGGCGCTGGCCGCGCACGCTGTGGAAGAACTTCATCACCGCGTCCACCGAGCCGATTACCTTGATGCTCACCGGGTAGTTCTTGATGAAGCGGTTGTGCCGGTAGGGCCCCCATACCTTCTCGGGCCGGCCGCGGACCTTCGTGAGCTGCCAGCCGTAGGCGGCGTCGTAGCTGATCGTCTCCGGCTTGACCTTCAGGACCCAGCTGACCCCCTGGTCGATGGCCAGCTTGGTGATGCGGTCGGCCAGGGCCAGCTTGCGGAGCTCCTCCTCGGCCTGGGCCAGCGTGACCGTGTCCGGCCTGGCCTCGGGCTTGAAGCCCAGCCACTTCTCGGCCAGCTTGGTGTGCGAGCCCTTGGGGTTGTTGACCCGGTACTTGTCGACGTTCTCGGCGACCACCTGGTAGCGCTGGGCAAGGTACACCCCGGAAATCTGCAGGGGCTGGCCCTTGGCGTTCTTGGGCACGTCCACCCAGGGGAAGTCCTTCTTGAAGGGGAAGCGCAGCCGCCTGGTCAGGTCCTTGAGCTGGCCCTCGTACTCGTCCTTGCGGTCCTGACAGCCCTTCCGGACCTCCGCCAGCCGGGGGTTGAAGACACCCCTGGGATCCTTGATCTCCAGATACATCGCCCCCATCTCGCGCCTGATGGCCTTTATCTTCTCCCTGTGCGCCTCCTCGTCGCGGGCGGCACCGCGGGCCCAGGCGAGGTGGACCAGCAGGAAGATGAAGAGGATCGCTCCCCCCACGGTGAGTGCGGTGCGGTGCTTCTCCCAGAAGCTCATCGCTTCGGGCCCCCCGTGGCCAGCCGGCTGGCCGTACCCGCTCCCGGCTCGGCCAGCACAATTTCGAGAACGAATTCGTGCCGGGCGACGCCCCGCGCCTCCAGGTACTTCTTGTCCGGGTCAAACTGCATGTAACGGGGTATGACCTCGCTGACGATCTTCCGCTGGGTGCCCTTGCGCTGGAGGGCCAAGCGGTAGTCCTCGATGAGATCCAGCACCGCCTTTGCCGCGGCGGCCCGCGCGGCGTCCTCGCTCACCGAGCCCTTGACCTTGGCGGTGGCGTAGCCGCGGATGTAGACCCGGCGCGCCCCCTGAAGGCTCTGGGTGCGTTCGCCGCCGCTGGGCCCGGCCACAGAAGGCGGGCGGTTGCCGGCCTCCACCAGAACCACGCTCTTGAGGAACTCCCCGCCGGTGCACTTCTTGAGCAGGCTCAGCACCTGGACGATGTCCCGGCCGGAGTGCACGCGCTCCTCCAGGGCCGTGACTTCGTCCCGCCGCTGGACCGCGTCCTTGAACAGATCGTTGAACGCGTCCCGGTCCCGCTTGGCCTGGCTGAGCAGCCCCGCCAGCCGGGCGCGCTCGTCGTCGGCGACGCCCGTGTTGCGCGCGGCGGCCCAGACCAGCAGCGCCGCGGCCAGGAACAGGCAGCCGGCGGCGTACCACATCCACAGCCCGGCGTCCAGGAAGCGCCGCCGGGCCTTGACGTCCTCCGGCACCATGGACATGGTCACCGCGCCGGGCACCAGGCGGGAGGCGGCCAAGCCCAGGGCCACCGCGTAGCGCGGCGCCTCGGCGGAAAGCTCGGTGACCTCCCGGGACGAGAGCCCGCCCAGGCTCACCTGCCGGAAGGGCTCCAGGGACGCCACGCGCATGCGCATGCGCCGGGCCAGGGCCTCGGCCAGCCCCGGCAACATCGAGCCGCCGCCGGTGACCAGCACCTCCTCGGGGCGCAGCTTGGCCTGCTTGGTCTGCGCCCGGCAGTACATCAGCGAGCTCTCGATCACCCCGGCCAGGCTGGCCATCTCGCGGGCCAGGGCCGCGGATATCTTGTTCTGGACCTCGGGGAGCCCCGCGTCCCGGCCTTCCCCCGGGGGCAGGATGCGGCCCTTCTCGCGCTTGAGGTTCTCGGCCTCCTCAAGGGTGAGCCCGGCAGCCTCGGCCACCGCGGCGGTGAAGCGCGCCCCGCCGCCGGGCACGCTGCGCGCGAAGTACAGCAGCCCGTCGCGGACCACGACGATGCCCAGGGTGTCGGCGCCGATGTCCACCAGCAGGACGGTGCGGCCCGCCTCGGCGCCGTGCCCGTAGACGTAGGCGTTGAACAGGCCCAGGGTGTTGAAGTCCACGTCGCCGCGGGGCAGGCCCGCCCGGCGGGCGACGTCGATGCGCCCGCGCAGCCGGCGCTCCTGGACCATGGCCAGCATGACCGTGAGCTGCCCGCCGACGTCGGGCAGGTCCAGGATGCGGTAGTCGAAGGCCGATCTCTCCTGGGCGGCGCTCTGCTCCTCGACCTCGTACTTCATCATCATTTCCATTTTCCAGGGGGGCACCGGCGGAACTTGCAGGTAGCGCATCAGCCCGGCGCGGCCGCTCAGCCCCAGCACCGACCGCCCCGAGCGGAAGGGCCCCTGGCGCAGCAGCGAGGCCAGGTTGGTGCGTATCTCCCGGAGCTGCTCGGGGCTCTCGGTGCGGCGCTCGCTGTCGCGCCGGCCCTCGCGGGACTGGGGGCCGGCCCTGAAGGGCAGCTCGGTGGCGGCCCCGGCGAACAGCTCCAGCTGGCCGGAGCGCCGGGTCAGGCGCACGGCCCGGATCCCGCTGGCGCCGATGTCCGCGCCGGTCACCGCCTGGGGCACGCCGGAAACCCTCCCTGCCGCGCGGCCCTACTGGCCCAGACCGTTGGCGGTCCCGGGCTCGGGGTAGCTGAACCAGGGACCCTCGATGGGCCGCTTCCTGCCGGCGGTCCCCTCGGGGCCGTCGGGGCCGTTGCCGTCCACGTAGCTGCGGCCGCTGGGGTGAATGATCTGGGCCTTGACCACGATGATCAGGTGGCTCTTGCCCACGGTATCCTCCTGGTGCCGGAAGAGCAGGCCCAGCAGGGGGATGTCCCCCAGCAGCGGCACCTTGGTGGTGGTCCGGGTGGTCTCCTGGCTCATCAGCCCGCCGATGACCACCAGGTCGCCGTCCTGCACCACCATGCGGGTCAGCAGTTCCTTATCGTGGAAGACCGGCTGGGGGGTGGCCGGCACCGGCTCGTCCTCGCGGAGCTGGAGCACCTGCACGCTCTCGAACTGCTTGGTGCCGCCGGAGACGTCGCTGATCTTGGGGTGCAGCTCGAGGATGATGTGCCGGAGGTCCCGGCCCACGGAGGGGGTGACCTCCAGGCGGAAGCCGACCCGGTCCTGCTGGAGCACCGGGACGTAGTTGGTGACCCGCTCGATCTGCTGGCCCTCGTCGGTCACGTCCACGGTGGAGACCTCGCGCCAGTCGCTGACGTAGTTGAACTGGGTGCTGATGTCGATGATGCCCTTCTGGTTGTTGAGGGTGATGATCTGCGGGGCGCTGAGTATCTTGCTGCGGCCCTTCTGCTGCAGGGCCCGCATGGTCATGGTGAAGAGCGGATCGGTGTCCGCCCCCTGGACGATGGCGGTGAGCCCGGTGCCCCCGGTGACCCCCAGGTTGCTGCCCGAGCCGGCGCCCAGGAGCACGTCCTGGCCCGGCTTGGTGTTCATCTGGAAGTCCAGCCCCAGGTCGGCGAGGTCGTCCACCGCGATGGTGATGAAGCGCGTGCTGATCAGCACCTGGATGGGCGGGCGGTCCATCAGCTCCAGCATCTCGGAGATGCGCTCGTGCATCTCCGGGGTGGTCAGGACCATCAGCGAGCTGGTCATCTTGTCGATGAGCAGCTCCGAGCCCGCGGGCCAGTCGGGCCACATCCTCATCCAGTCGATCACGTCCTCCAGGTAGGTGCGCGGCTGCTGCTGCTGCTGCTGCTGCTGGCCGCCGGCGGCGCCGGGCAGGATGCTCCCGCCGCGCTGGCCCCCGCGGGGTCCGGCGCGGGCCCGGCTGACCCGCATGGGCGTGGCGATGGTCATGCCCACGTTGAGCGGGTGGATGCGCACCTCCATGCCCGGGTGCGCCGCGCCCTTCTGGGTGACCCAGATGGCCTCCTCGGTGACCGTGTAGGCGATGTCGTCGACGTTCCTGATGATGAACTTGAGTATCTCCTTGAGGGGCATGTTCTCGACCAGGATGGTCAGCTTCTTGTCCTGGAGCGCGCCCTGGTCGGCGATGATGTTGACGCCGGAGATGCGCTGCAGGGTGGAGAGCAGGAAGTCCAGGTCCACGTCCATGAGGTTGAGGTCCACCCGCTGGTTGAGCTTCTGCTCCATGGCCAGCATCTTCTCGCTCTTGGCGGGCTTGCCGATCCGCAGGGGCAGCGGGGGAATCGGGCGCTTCTTGACCGGCCGGGGCAGCGGCGGCTTGCGGTCGGGGAAGTTGGAGGCCTCCTCCACTTCGGCGATGGCCACCTTGTCCTTCATCTTGCGCTCCTGATCGAGCATCTTCAGGCGGTGCTCGATCTTGGCCTTCTCGGCCTTGTACTTGAGCTCCTGGGCCGGGAGGTTGCCGGGGTCGCGCTTGAGGATCTGGCTGCACTTGTCGGCGCACAGGTCCCAGTTGTCCTGCCAGTAGAAGGCCTTGGCGTCGCGGTACATCCGGTCGGTCACCGCCCGCAGGCGGGCCCGCATCCGGGCGGCCTCCCGGGGAGTGATCTCGCGGACCTTGGGCTTCACCGGCTTGACCGGCTTCTCCTTGCCGGTCTTCTCCGGAGGCGTCTTGGCCGGCGGGGCCACCTCCTCCAGCACCTTCTCGGCCGGATCGGTGGCCTTCTCGCCGGCCCGGGCCGCCGCGACCCACGCGACCAGAGCCAGCAACGCCGCCAGAACCCCGTAAAGCCTGCTGGGCTTGAGTCTCATCCGCGTTCTCCTCGGCTGTGGCCGGCCATCGTAAATGCCGGCTATGCACCTATATAACCAGCGAAGACCGGCTCAGGACACAAGATTCTTGAGCTGGTCGGAGCTCAGTCCGAAGCCCTCCGCGACCGCCCGGTCGAGCCTCTCCAGGAGCCTGGAATCCGGCCCGGAGCCCCCTGCTGAGCCCAGTCCCGCCCGGCGCACGAGGTCCGCGGCCAGCGCGGCCACCTTCTCCTCGTAGTCGCGCCCGGCCAGGCCCCGGGATCCGGGCAGGGGCAGGCTCTCCAGCTCAGCGGGGCTCACCCAGGGCAGCAGCCCCCCGCGGGTCCGCTCTACTACCGCCGACAGGGCGAAGCCGGTCACCCGGCTGGCCAGCACCCCCAGCAGGAACTCGGGCTTGGTCCCCCGCGCGCGGGGCACCACGCAGATGACCGCCTTGTCCACCAGGCGCTTCTGGGCGTCCAGCGCGGCGACCAGCGGCGGGGCGGTGCGCCGCACCAGCACCTTCTTGGGCGCGTCGAACACCGCGGCGTCCGGGCACAGCGCGCGGGCCAGGTCCTCGCTGAACCTCAGGTAGCAGGTCGGCCGCAGGGGCACCAGGGGCTTGATGTCGTCCTCGAAGAGGATGGCCCGGTGCCTGTCGCTCTCGCGCTCCGCCGAGAGCAGCCGCTGGTCCCGCCGGCCGAGGAGCAGTCCGGGCACCGCCCGGGCCACCTCGCCCAGCCGGCGGGGGGCGGCCCTGAGCTTCTCGATGGCCGCCTCGGTGGCCGAGGTGCCGGCCTTGCGGAGCTTGCGGGTGCTCTCACTCTTCTTCTTGCCGGCGACGATCTCCCTGACCTCGTCGACCAGCTCGGCGCCGTCGAAGGGCTTGGTCAGGTAGGTGTCCGCGCCGGCCTCCAGGCCCTCCTCGAGCTCGCCCACCCGCTTGCAGGCGGTGAGCATGATCACCGGGATGTCCCGGGTGCGCCGGTCCGCGCGCAGTCTTCGACACGTTTCAAATCCGTCGATGCCCGGCATGTTGACGTCCAGGATGATGGCCGCGGGCCGCAGCCTGGCGGCCAGCCTCAGGCCCTCCTCGCCGTCCGGGGCCCCGTGGACCTCGAAGCCCGCCGTCGAGAAGCGCAGGTCGATGGTCTCGCGGAGGTCGGCCTCGTCGTCGATTACCAGTACCCGCTGCTTGCGCCCGAAAACCACGGCTTCTCCCCTTCCCCGGCGGAGGATTCTAGCGGCCGGGGAGGGAGAGCGCAAGAGGCCCGGCGGACGGACGTACCGCTTACCGGGGAGCGCCGGGAAGCGCCAGCAAGGGGAAAACAGCGCGCCGCCGCGGTCAAGTCCCGCGGCGGCGCGATTCGCCGCTCGTATGCTCCCCGCCCGGCGGCCCGCTTCGCCGACCGCCGCCCTTCGCCTACCTCGTCTTGTAGCGCGTCTTCTTGCCTTCCTCCTCCTCCTCGGGAGGCACAGCGGGCTTCGTGCTCGGAGTGGAGCCGCTGGAGGGTTTCGGCTTTTTCGAGCTGGACGAGGAAGGCCGCTTGTAGGTGGTGGTCGGCTTGCGCACCGTCGAGGGCCGCTTGTGAGTGGTGGGCGGCCTGTGCGCCGGCGTCGCAGGGCGCTTGTAGGTGGTGGTCGGCTTGCGCACCGGCGTCGCAGGGCGCTTGTAGGTGGTGGTCGGCTTGCGCGCCGGCGTCGCAGGGCGCTTGTAGGTGGTGGTCGGCCTGTGCGCCGGCGTCGCAGGGCGCTTGTAGGTGGTGGTCGGCTTGCGCACCGGCGTTGAGGGCCGTTTGTACGTGGTGGGTGGCCTGTGCACCTTCGCCGGCGGGCGCTTGTGGTAGGTGTGGTACTTGGGGTGATGCACCACCGCCCGCTTATAGGACTTGTGCGATTGGGGAATGTGGCGCACGAACGCGGCCGGCACCGGGCGCGAGGAGCCGCAGCGGCGGAAACCGCCTCTCCAGCGGGGAGAGTAATACCAGTATCCGCCCCTGTACCAGTAGTAGTAGCCCAGGTAGTAGAAGAGGTCGTAGGGGTAGGAGTACCTGATCACGTACCCCGGCGGCGTGCCCCGGATCACCGTCATCTGCGGCTCGGCCGTCCAGGCCGGCGCGGGCGTCTCCACCACGGTTACCGGCGCCGGGGCCGGCGCCGGCCTGGTCACCACGTGCGTCCTCGTCGGCGGCGAATAGACGATGAAACATCCGGCCAGCAGTCCCGCCAGCGGGACCATGGCCCCCATCACCAACAGTTCGCGCTTCATGCCCTTTCTCCTTCAGAGAATTACGCTCCCCCGCGCGCGGGGCTCTCCCCGGGCTCCGTCAGAACTTCTCGCCCCCGGCCCTGGCATTGTCGGGGAAGCGCAACTCCACCTTCCGCGACAGCAGGGTCCCCCACCAGCGGACCCCCTGGGGCTTGCTGGCCAGCTTCAAGGTAGCGACCTCTTCCCAGGGGACGTGCAGGCAGCAGACTACTTCGTGCTTGCCGCTCCGGCGGGTTCCCCCCGGCTTGAAGTCCTCGAACCACTCGTCCAGCCGTATGGTGAAGCTGTGCTTGGCGTCCGGCTGGACGTTGAGCCACTGCGCGGTTCGGCGCAGCGCAGCCGGCCGGAGCTTGATGCGCCGCCCCGACGCGTCCGCGACCAGCACCTGCAGAACCCCGCCCGGGAGCAGACGCCCGTCCTTGCCCTCGCCCAGCGGCACGGAGATGGTTTCCTTGGACCTGTTCGAGATCTCCAGCTTGACCTCGGGCGAATCCTTGGGCCCGACCACCCCTCCGTCTGCCTGGGCGCGGACGACGATGCCCACCGGCTGCTTGGGGCGGGGGCCGGCCTTCGCCGCCTCCGCTCTCCTCTGGGCCTCGATCTCTTCTTTGGTGAGGGGGGTCACGGAAACGATCTTGCCGTCGCGGATAACGACCTTGGCCATGGGACGGCCGCCCGGCTTGCGTCTTTCGGCAGGCCCGGGCCCATAACCCTTGCCGTCCCTCGTGAAGCTCCTGCCCGCACGCCGTCTCCGGACGGGCCCAGGCTGCTCCGGAGGGTAGACCGCTGCCGACTCTGACCTCAGGAACAGGATCGTGGACACCGCGACTACCCCGCCGGAGAGCAGCGAGCACGCCAGACAGAGTATGACCGTCAGCCGCTTCGACAAAGATGTGCTCCGCGCGGCTCGCTCAGGGGGCCGTGCTCACCAGGTCGGCGTCGCTGCGGGCGTTATTGTCCTCCTTCGACTCGGCCACTTCATCCCGGTCGTCCGCGACCGCGCCGAGGTAGTAGACGCCATCGGGCACGTCCAGGCCGTAGGTGGCGCCGTCGCTTCCGGTCCTGGCCCCGGCGGCCAGGCTGCTCACCTCGCAGGCCGCAAAGCGGATGTCGGCCTTGGTGATCTTCGTGTCCGCGGACAGGTAGAAGCCCACCCGGAACGGGCCGGCGGCGTCCGTGCCCTGGTTGAGCACCTCCCAGTCCAGCGTCACCGACGTGGGCGTGTAGCTCTTCCAGTCGAGACCAGTCACCACCAGGTCGGCCCCGACTCGGGCCGGTGCGATCAGCATCGGGATCACGCCCTCGTCGTTGATTGTAATGGGAAACTCATCGTAGCCGGTATTATTGCCCTCGTTGGACTCCGATACTACGTCCTGATAATCCACGTACACCCCCAGATAATAGCTCCCCGCTGACACGGAGAACGGCAGCGTGACGTCCATGTCGCCCAGATAGACCCCTGAATTCAGACCGACGGTTTCATTGTAATAGTAGAATACCTCGCTTGCCTCTATATTAGTGTCGGTTGACAGGCAGAAGCCGACGCGGAAAGGGCCGGCGTCGGCGCTGCCCTGGTTGTACACCTCCCAATCGAAGGTCACGGAAGTGTCCGTGTAGCCTGTCCACCAACAGTCCGTCACTATCAAGTCCGGGTCGCTGGGCATGAGGTCATCCCACCAGAGGTCGTAACTGTTCCCCGCGTCGTCGTAGTGGACCCTGATGTAGAAAGTGCCCCCGCTGTAGCCGTTCCCTGCAACGTCGTGGTCAATGTACTCGTCGTCCGATGTCGAGTTGGACGAGGCCAGCACCACCCCCGAGGCGTCCACCAACTGGATGTCGATGTCTCCGCTGGCATCGCTGAACTGGCAGTCAATCACCACGCGGGTGTAGTCGGTCGTCACGTAAATCTCGTACCAGTCGTCGTCGTACTGCCGGCCGGACTCCCCGCCGTAGGAGCTGAGCCACTGGCCCTCTCCGCCCGAGAAGTCCCAGGCCGTGCCGCGCGTGTCATTCTCCTCGTAGCCGTCGTCGCCGTCGTCGTCGTCGTCGTCGTCGTCGGAGGTCTTATTGTGGGCCAGGAAACCGCCGGCGAAGAAGTTATTGCAGCCCGAGACGGTTTTCAGGTTGTAGGTCCGGCCGATCCTCAGCGCGTAGCTGATCTCGGTTATCTCCGCGTACCCCCCGCCGCTCTTCAGCACCTTGTCCCCGGGGCGCAGCTTGTGGACAAGCAGAGCGGCGTTCTCCTCGGCGGTGGCCTTCGGGGAGATCGACTTCCAGCCGTCCTCGGTGTAGACCGGGTGCTCCTCGGTGAGCCGCAGCGTGCTGCCGTCCGCGAAGTGCAGCGTACACATGTGCCCCCGGATGGGGCTCTCGACCTCCAGGACCTTGACGGGCACCATCTTCTCCCCGTCGTAGCCCATGACCCACTCGCCGACCCTGACGTCCTCGATGTTCTTGAGGCTGCCGTCGGCCATGAGGATCTTGGTCCCGGGAGGGAAGCAGGAGTTGCAACCGGCACCGGCCAGGGCCAGGATCACCGCCCCGACCATGAGCAACGCAGCCACGCTGGACAGCAGTCTTTTCAACTTCTTCATCTACTCGACCTCCCCCGCACTTGCAGCTCGCCCCGCTCGGCCAGCCGCGCCCCGCTCGTTTCCCCAGAAGGTGTCGAACCCCAGATGATGAACGTACTATATTAATGCCATATTTTTCTCGTTTTGTCAAGGCGAAAACAACGACTAAATGCGCGTAAGCCACTTTATATAAATCGCTTATGCACAGGTGCCGCACCTGTGCACAAGGTGTTTCGAACCTGCCGGAGCCCAAACTGCTCGACGCGAGCCGCAACATATTGGAAGCTGGAGACATCCGCGCATCCGCGAGCTCCGGTGCTGCATCGCCGGCAGTCGCACCAAAACCCTGCCCGGATGCCCGGAACG
Organism: uncultured Planctomycetia bacterium; assembly: GCA_964581145.1. Lineage (GTDB taxonomy): Bacteria > Planctomycetota > SZUA-567 > JAKLDR01 > JAKLDR01 > CAZONU01. Next base: position 6,014 of record CAZONU010000066.1, on the reverse strand, counting down.
GGTGGGCTCCGGCCCGGCCCACGGCCACGTCCCCGACCCATTTGACATCCCCGCCCGGCGGCAAATAATCGGCCGGAACACCTGAGGGGAGAAGGCTCATGCGACTCAAGACCGAAAGCGCCGTCCGCGCGGCGGTGGGGAAAGAGGTCTCCGCCGCGCCGGTCGTGGACATGCACACCCACCTCTACGAGCCGCGCTTCGGGGGGCTCCTGCTCTGGGGCGTCGACGAGCTGGTGACCTATCACTACCTCGTCGCCGAGTTCTTCCGCGCCGGCCCGAAAACTTCCCCCGAGCAGTTCTGGAAGCTCTCCAGGCGCCGCCAGGCCGAGCTCATCTGGCGGGCGCTCTTCATAGCGCGCGCCCCGCTCAGCGAGGCCTGCCGCGGGGTGGTGACCTGCCTCGAGGCCATCGGCATCAAGCCCGGTCCGGAGGCGCTGACCAGGGCCCGCAAGTACTTCACCGGCCGCAAGCCGGCCGACTACGTGAACCTGGTCTTCAAGCTCTCCGGCGTCTCGCGCGCGGTAATGACCAACAACCCCTTCGACGACGAGGAGCGCCCCCTGTGGGACGAGGGCGGCCGGCGCGACCGCCGCTTCATCCCCGCGCTGCGCATTGATAACCTTCTCAGGGACTGGCCGGCCGCGGCGCGCAAGCTGCGCTCCATGGGCTACCAAACCTCCGGCGGCGCCAGGGGCCCGGACGCGCGCGGCGCCCGGGAGGTCCGGCGCTTTCTCGACGACTGGAGGGAAAAGATAGACCCGGTCTACATGGCCGCCTCGCTGCCGCCGGAGTTCGACTACCCCGCGCCGGGCGCCTGCGCGCGGGTGCTGGACAGGTGCCTGCTGCCCTTCGCCGTGGCCCGCGAGCTGCCCCTGGCGCTGATGATCGGCGCGCGCCTGGGGGTCAACCCCCGGCTGCGGGTGGCCGGCGACGGCGTGGGCCGCTCGAAGGTCGAGGCCGTGGAAGCGCTGTGTTGCGGGTGGCCCGACGTGAAGTTCCTGGTCACCCTGCTGGCCCGCGAGAACCAGCACGGGCTCTGCGTGGCCGCGCGCAAGTTCGGGAACTTGATGCCCTTCGGCTGCTGGTGGTTCCTCAACGACCCTTCGATAATCGAGATGATCACCGCCCAGCGGCTGGAGCTCCTGGGGACCTCGTTCATCCCCCAGCACTCCGACGCGCGGGTCCTGGACCAGCTGGTTTACAAGTGGCGGCACTCCCGGGAGGTGATCGCGAAAGTGCTGGCCGGCAAGTTCGCGGACCTCTTCCGGGCCGGCTGGCCGGTCACAAGACGGGAAATCAAGAGCGCGGTCGAGCGGCTCTTCTCCGGCAACTTCCTGGAGTTCGTGGGGATGTAAAGGGTCAAAATCACCAGATTATGGACCCTGGTTCGGCCGGCGCGCAGGGAGCCAAGAGAGGGCGGGTTGGGAAAGCTGGTGCCATGCAGGTTTTTGGACCCGCCCCAGATTCGGCGGCGAAGATGATATACTATAACCGAATAACGGTTCCTGTCCCCGGAATGGCCTCGGAAACCGCAACCGCAGATGCACGCCGATGCACGCAGATAGGACTTCAGGTCGCGGCGGGGAGCGCGAGATTTCACTAACGGGCGTCGCCCCGACCATCAGAAAGTTGGGACTCTTCCCAAACCTGCAGGTACCCGTACTTCATCAAGAGGGCACTTTCCTCCCCCGTGGCCGCCATGATTCCAAGCTGCCACACTCTGGTCTCTTCAGCAGTCAGTGCCCGGCGATTGAGGAGCAAGACCGCCCCGTCGCTGGGGGCCTGCGGGTGGTCGCAGGTGATTACAGCCTCGTAGCAGCGTCCATCTCGTTGCGATTTGAGGATCACGGTCGTTCCTCCTCCTGGCATCGATGCTTCCCAAGCTGGGCGGTCAGGAGACCTCAACGAGTTGGATGTCGAAGATCAGGTCCTTCCCGGCCAAGGGATGGTTAGCATCCAGGGTTACCTTGGATTCGGTAACCTTGGTGACGGTGGTCAACAGCAGATCTCCATTAGAGCGAGGTATCCGCAGGCGTGTGCCGACCTCCAGCTTCACGTCGCCGGGGAAATCGTTCCGCTCGAGCTCAACAAGGAGTTCCCTGCGATACGGACCATAGGCTTGCGCCGCGGGGATCTTCACTATCTTCGATCCACCCGGCTTCATACCCACCACTGCCTTTTCAAAGGCTGGGAGTATCTTGCTCTCCCCTATCGTGAACTGCAGCGGAGGGCCGTCCACCGAGGAGTCGAAGATGGTCCCATCTTTCAACTTGCCTGCGTAGTTGACTGTGACCACGTCGCCAGATTTGGCCTGTGCCATTCTCCGTTGCCTCCTTCCTGGACTTCTAAGGCCTTGGCAAGGTCTTAGAGTCTTCTTGCACCCAGTGGAACCTGCCGGGCCGACAATGGCAACTACTCACCCTCGTTGATGGCCTGGGCATCCTTCTTTCTCCGTTGGTTCTTACCGGCCTCAGTTCTCTTCTGCTCGCGGCGTTTCCGAAGTGCCTGGAGTTGCTTGCGTGCCGCCGCAGCGACCGCACCACCCTTCTGGTCCCGCGCGATTGCGAGCTTCCAGCACTCGATTGCGCGCTTGTACTGTCCATCGGTGGCCAGCGTGTCTCCCAGGAACAAGCAGGCGATGGGTAGGTCGTGATGCTGGCGTACAATGTTGCTCATTTGCTGCGCAGCTCTGTCCATCATCCCCGCGGCGCGGAGGACAAACGCGGAATGGAATTCCGCGGCGAGCGACAAGTCGCTGTTCTTGAAAAGAGCTTCCAAGAGCTCCAGACAGGCCCCGTGGTATTCCTGCTCCGACTTGCAGCGCGCGAGCATGAGCGTGGCCTGCTCGTCTTTCGGGTTGATCCGCAGGAGCTCATTGAACACTTCCGCAGCTTCTTCCGGCTGGCCGCCACGCAGGAGCGCGTGTCCGTACGAGAAGGCGGTTCTGTGGCCCATACGGAATCTCTTGCCCCGAACTCGCAGCGTAACGGCAGCCTCACGCGTGGTCTTGCGCCGGCGCTTATTGCTACCCTCCTGACTTCTCGACTTCACGCTGTCGCCCACTCCGTATTCACTCCGTTTGGGCCCCCGCGGACTTCTCACCGACCTCCAGCGTCCGTTCGGTGAGCACTTTCTTTACGGTTCTCTTAAGCTCGCTCAAGTCGGAACTCTTCACCACGTAGGCGTCAGCGGCCCAGGACAAGAAGTCATGCCGATACTGAGCGTAGGCCGTGTTGATAATGACCGGGATCGTCTCGTCCACCCCCAGGATCTTACCCAGTGTTTCCATGCCGCCCATACCTGGCATGGAGACGTCCAAGATCACCAAGTCCGGCCGCAGCTCTTGCACCTCGGCCAGCGCCTCGTGGCCCCCCGTGGCGGTGATCACTTCGTAGCCATCCTCCGTCAACTCCTGCTCGTAGAGCTTGAGCTGGCTCTTGTCGTCGTCCACCAGGACTATTCGGGTCACGGCTTCACGACCTCCCGTTCTGTCCGGTCTTGATAATCATGTCATCACTCCTGCCTGTAAGCTGGGCGCGCCGCGATTTGGGTACGCCCGAGGGCCACTGCAACGCCGTCAGCATGAGCGAGCAGACGAAACTTGGCGGGGCGACCTTCGAAGGCCGCCCCGCCCGGAGTGTGGGAACGTGTGGTTGGTCAATCTATCAAGCAGGTGTCGTGTTCGTAATCCAGGGTGCCCGGCGCCCAGACGTCGAGGTCGGTGTCCGTGTCGCCGCTGATCGAGGCGCTGCCCGCCGGCGCGCGACGCCACTCGACGTGCGCGTCCGAGAAGCCGAAGTTGCCGCCAGCGCCCTGGTGCGACTTGCAGGACTTGGTGTTGGGGTCCTTCTTGTCGCCGAGGATGACCGTCTGCCCGGGGTGCGTGGCGCGGTGCCGCGGGTCGTACCAGTAGCTGCAGCTGTCACCGTCGAGCGTGCCGTTCATCTTCATGTCGATGTAGTCGGCGGTGCCCGACGGACACTTGAACACCTTGGGGTTGTCCACGTACGTGGGGCTCAAGAGCTGCAGCGATTCGAACCCCAGGAAGTCCGCCGCGGCGTTCCCGCCCGCGCCGCCGTCCGGCGCCGCGGTGGTGAACTTCAGCGCGTTGGTGTCGGTGGACTGCGCGGCGTTCGGGAAGATCTCGTCGCTGTCGTCCGCGTACATGTGAATGGCCAGAGCGATCTGGCGAATGTTGCTCTTGCACGTGGCCCGACGAGCGCTCTCCCTGACCCGCTGGACGGCGGGCAGCAGCAGCCCAATGAGAATACCAATGATTGCGATGACCACCATCAGCTCGATCAGGGTGAATCCTTTGCGTTTCCTCATGCGTTTTCACCTCCTCACGGTTGTGCTCTGGCGTCACGGCCGGATCGACCAACGGCCAAGACGCTCTAGCGCGGTCCCCTCCGGGGGAACCTGACCCACACTCCAATGTGCCTACGTTCCTACTCGCAATGCGTGTGCCATGAGCGAGACAATAGTCCTGGTCACATAAGTAGTAGCGTCATCCGGCGATATACATAAGTCGGCCGGAGGCGGACGTCCGAAACTGCGAGCAGCCGTCCAGGACCGGTGTTACTATGTTGCTCACATCACTTGACCCCGTGGGCAATTTCTGGTAAGATACGCAGTGGACGTGACCCAACCGAAAGGAGATGGAGGTTGCCGGGCAAGAAGGCTCCGAAGACGCAGCGAGCACGTATGCTGTGCGTAGACGCCGGGAGAGAGTTGGCTCCGCGGCTGCTCAACTTGCTGAGCGGCAGCCCCTTAGACATACGTGCAGAGTCCCGGCTCGACCGGGCACTGGAGTTCTTTGAAGAAAATTCCTTCGACGTGCTCGTGCTCACCAGCCGGGAGTTGATCGGCAGCGTCGGCGACGGGATCGAAACCCTGGAACTGATTTCGGCCAAGAGTCCCGCCACCCAGATCCTGCTACTGGTACATCCCGGCGAAATCCGGCTGGCCATGTCGGCGCTCAAGGTGGGGACCTACCAGTACAGCAAGTTGCCAATAACCGACGAGGAGCTGCGCCTGCTGGTCGAAACGGCGCTGATCGATCGGCCGCCGCGCCCCGCGGAGCGACCTCTCGCCGAGGCGGAGCCGGGGGGGCCTTCGGCGCTGCAGCGGATGATAGGGCAATCGCAGCCGATGAAGAGCGTTTACCGCCAGATCCGTCAAGCTGCCGCGGTCGACATACCGGTCCTCCTGACGGGCGAGACCGGCACCGGCAAGGACGTAGCGGCCCAGGCCATTCACGAGGAAAGCGCCCGGTCCGCTGGTCCCTATCTTCCCGTGAACCTTGGCGCGCTGCCCTCCGAACTGGTGGCCAGCCAGCTTTTCGGACACGAGAAGGGCGCATTTACCGGCGCCGCCGACAAGCACATCGGCGTATTCGAGCGAGCTCGCGGAGGGACGGTCTTCCTCGACGAGATCTCGGCGATCGACGAGAAGACCCAGGTCACCCTGCTCAGGCTGATAGAGAAGCGTCGGTTCATCCGCATCGGCGGACGCCGCTCGTTGTCGACCGACGTCAGGCTGGTCGCGGCCACCAACCAAGACCTGGTGGCCGCCGCGGCGGAGGGCGCTTTCCGCGAGGACCTGCTCTACCGTTTGGATGTCTTCTGCATAGAGATGGCCGCGGTCCGGGACCGGCCAGGGGATGTCCCGCTGCTGATCGACTCGTTCCTGCAACGCTACAACCGGGAGTTCGGCAAGAACGTGCAGGGACTCTCGCCCGAGTGCGTGGCCCGCCTGGCGGCCCACGGGTGGGCCGGCAACGTTCGGGAAATCAAGAACGTCATCCAGAGGGCCGTGCTGGTCTGCACCGGCAACGTGATCCTCCTGGAGCACCTGCCGCAGCGCTTACAGCAGGAGAGCCCGACCCGCCCCCGTCCCGACATTCACGTAGGCATGTCCCTCCGCGAAGTCGAGCGCGAGATGATCGTGCGCACCCTCAAGGAAGTCAACAATAACAAGAAGGTGGCCGCGCAGATGCTGGGCATCAGCAGGCT
>CAZONU010000065.1:13037-16420 GCA_964581145.1 uncultured Planctomycetia bacterium | reverse complement strand
CTCCCTCTCCGCCGCCGAGGGGTCGGAGGCCTTCGACGCGGCGGTCGGGGTAGGGGGCATGAGGACCGGCGAGACGCTCCCCCGGCCCACGACGCTCGGGGGGCGCGAGGTCCGGACCGTGAGGCACGTCGACGGCAGGACGTACTACCTGCTGGAGGGCCGGTGGCTCATCAGCGCGTGGGACGGCGAGGAGGAGACGGTGAAGGTCGCTTACCTGAGCGACGAGTACTTCCGGCTGGCCCGCGGGAAGCTGGCCGACGGGGGGCTCTTCGCGCAGTGGCTGCCGATCTATCAGCTTTCCCCGGAGGCCTTCGGGGCGGTGGTGCGCGCTTTCCTGGACGTTTTTCCGGAAGCCAGCATGTGGGCGGCCAGCCTCAACGAGGCCCGGCCGGTGGTCATGCTCCTGGGCGCGAAGGGCAAAGAGAAGAAGCCCCTCGATCCGGCGGCCATTGCCGGCCGAATCGAGCGGGCCGGGCTGACCAAGACGCAGTTGGGCGAAATCAACCTGGCCAGCGCGGAGGCGGTCATCAGCCATCTGGTGTGCGGGCCGGAGGCGCTGCGGGAGCTGGCCGGAAGCGGGCGGCTCTCGGACGATGACCATCCCATCGTGGAGATGCACCGCCAGGAGCCCGGCGAGAGGCCCTGGGCAGTTCTCAATCTGCGCCAGGTGGTGGCCTCCTGGCGGAAACTGGCTGAAACCGGGCTGCTCGACGAGGAGGCGCTGGGGGAGAAGGCCGGGGACGAGCTCGCCCGCCGCCGCCGCGCCCGCCGGCTGATGGCCGAGGCCGGAACCATCCCCCCGGATGCCGGCCCGGGGCCGGCTATTTCAAAGGCCCGCGAGGCCCGCGACATGTCGCCGGGAGACCCAGAGATCGCCTACGACCTCTGGAGCCGGCTGGCTGCCGCCGGTGACTACTTGCTGGAGAGCCGCCAGCGGAAGGGCGCCAGGAAGTTCTTCGAGGAGAGCCTCGCGCTGGGGCCCCAGTGGCGCCGGGCCTTCGTCCTCCGCGGCCTGGCCGAGGCCACGGCGGCCCTGAGCTCGGGGCCCGGCGGGAAGGTCACCGACCGGGAGGGCATGGAGAAGGCCCTGGCCTGCGCCCGCGAGGCCACCGAGCGCGGTCCGCGCGACCGGCTCAACTGGGAGACGCTGGCCAAGATCGCCAAGCGGCTGAACAGGAAGGAAGTGGCGGAGAAAGCCGCCAAACGGGCCGCCGAACTCAAGGGGCCGGACGAGGCCCCCTAAACGGCCGGAAATGCGCACCTTATGGAAACCCGTCACCTGTGCACCCGGCGAATCGCCGCTTCAAATCCGCTTTTTTTCGCTTTGTGCGCGTGATCCCCGTCTAAGCGAACGCAGAAGGGGGTAGGAATGCAGAGCACCGGCGAGAGCGACTGGGGACGGTTGCGGAGCGAGCTGGCGGCTGCGGTCAAGGAGGGCGACGAGGAAATCATGCGGCGCTTCTACGACGAGCACTTCGCGGGGGTCTACAGGTACGTGCTCTGCCGCGTGGACGGGAACCACTCCGAGGCCGAGGAGATCGCCGCGGACGTCTTCTTCCAGGCCTTCCGGGACATCACCGGCTTCGACGCCCGGCACGCGCCGGGCGCCTGGCTGCTGGGCATCGCCCGGCACCGCGTGCTGGACTTCTACCGCAGGAACAACCGCAGGCCGGTGGTCGAACTGGTCTTCAGCCGCTTCGACGAGGAGTTCACCAGGCGCCTTTTCGATCTGGAGCAGGGCGAGCTTCCCGACCAGGAGTTGGAGCGCACCGAGATGGCCGAGGTGGTCGAGCTGGTGCTCTCCGGGCTGCCCGCCCAGTACGAGCGGGTCCTGCGGCTGCGCTACATCGAGGAGCGCCAGGTTCGGGAGGTCGCCGAGCTGACCGGCTCCACCCCCAAGGCCGCCGAGGCGCGGCTCTTCCGCGCCCGCAACGCCTTCCGCGACGCCTTCAAGCTGGCCGCCCGGAACATGAACTTCGAGGCCATGAGGACGAAATCATGAGCGACGAACGCGAACGCAACCTGGACCGCAACATCGAGAAGCTGCTCAAGCGCGCGCCCCGGCCGGAGGAGCCCCGGCCCGGCGCCCAGAGCGAGATATTCGCCCGGGTCGCCGCCCGGCTGAAGGCCGAGGGCGGCGCCGTGCCCCGCCGCGGCTGGAGCCGCACGCTGTTGACCGGCGTCTTCGCCGCCGCCGTTGCCGCCGCCGCCGCGGTGCTGATCGCCGTCAACTGGCAGCCGCGGGACGGGCAGGTCATCAAGATAGACCCGCCCACGCCCCCGCGGCCGACGAGCATTGCCGTCGATATCGTCGAGCCCCAGGTGGGGCGCGCCGAGGCCCTCAAGCTGGTCGACGGCAGCACCCTTGAGGTCACCGGCGGCAGCCGGGTCAAGGTCACCTCCCGGCCCGACCGGGCCCGCCCGCTGGTCGAGCTGGAGCGGGGCGAGGTCACCTGCGAGGTGGCCGCGGGCCAGGGCGAGTTCAGGGTCAAGACCCCCGTGGGCGAGGTCATCGCCCTGGGGACCAGGTTTACCGTGAGGTTGGAGGAGAGCAAGTCAGATGAAGGAGAAGACAAGGTGAATCGAAAGACTATCAGCGCGTTGGTGATGACCGTCGCGGTGATCAGCGGCGAGGTGCTGGTCCGCGACACGGCCGGCGCCGAGCGGCTGGCCGCGGCCGGTGAGACGGTCAAGGTGGGCCAGACCGCGGCGGCGGCCAAGGTCGCCGAGAACTGGAACTCAGGCTCGCTGGTCCCCAAGCTGCGGGACGGCAGCCAGGGCAAGCCCCTGGAGGTCCGCAAGCACAGCGTGAAGGTGACCATCAGGGAGCAGATCGCCCTGGTGGAGGTCGACCAGGTCTTCTACAACGACACCGACCAGCGGCTGGAGGGGGTCTTCTACTTCCCGCTGCCGGCGGGGGCGACCATCTGCCGGCTGGCCATGTACGTCGGCGACCGCCTGATGGAGGGCGAGATCGCCGAGACCCAGCGCGCCCGGCGGACCTTCGAGGCCCTGCTGGTCCAGCAGCAGGACCCCGCGCTCCTGGAGTGGGCCGGCGGGAACATGTTCAAGATGCGCGTCTTCCCCATTGAGGCCAAGAGCGAGAAGCGCGTGCTGATCAGCTACTACGAGGTGCTCAAGCGCGAGCACGGACGCATCCGCTTCACCTACCCGCTGGCCTCCGACGCGCTGCAGACCCACCCGGTCGGCGAGATAGACGTCAAGCTCAGCGTGGCCTCCACGCCCAAGATCGTTTCCGCCGCGGTGCCCGGCTTGAAAGACGCCGAACTCAAGACCGGGGCGAACAGCATTACCGTGAGCTACACCGCGGAGAAGCTGGCGCCGGCCAGGGACATCGTCCTCGACTACCGCCTGGCCAAGGG
>CAZONU010000065.1:0-13027 GCA_964581145.1 uncultured Planctomycetia bacterium | reverse complement strand
GGCCAGTTGGTGGTGGTGCCCTACTGGCACGCCCGCGACGGCGAGGGCTACTTCCTGATGATCTTCTCTCCCGAGCTGGAGGAGGTCGACAGCGAAAAGCCCACCGCCAGCCGCTTCGTCTTCGTGCTGGACAAGTCCGGCGGGCTGGGCGACCGCCAGCTGGCGCTGGCCAGGAAGGCCGTCAAGCGGGCGCTCGCGCTGCTCAAGACCGGCGACGAGTTCGGCATCGTGGCCTACGACACTTTCGCGACCGCCTTCAAGGCCGGGCTGGTCCGGGCCAGCGCCGAGAACGTGCGTGCTGCCGGCAAGTGGCTGGACGGCCTGGAGGCCATGGGCGCCAGCGACCTCTCGGCGGCCTGGAAGGCAGCCGCGGGCCTGGCCGGCAAGGAGCCGGCCCAGATCGTCTACGTGGGCAGCGGGCTCTCCAGCCTGACCAGCACGCGGACGGCGCGGCTGGTGGCCGAGGCCGAGAAGGCCCTCAAGGGCTGCAGCGTGCGCCTGCACTGCCTGTCGATCGGCGACGTGCAGGACGCCGCCTTCCTGACCGAGCTGGCCCGCAAGTTCGACGGCACCGTGCGGCCTCTAACCTCCGCCGACGACGTGGCCGTCAGCGTGGGCGAGCTGATGGACGACTACGCCTGGCCGCTGTACACCGACGTGCGCATGGAGTTCGCCGGCACCGAGACCGACGAGATTTACCCGGTGTGGTTCCCCAACGTCAGCGCTGGCCGGCAGCTCTTTGCGTTCGGAAAGTACCTGCGCCGGGGCAAGGCCAAGGTCCGGCTCGCGGCCAGCTACAAGGACAAGCCCTACGCCAGGGAGTTCAACGTCGACCTCCAGGGCGAGAAGGCCAACAACTTCGTGGCCCGCCTGTGGGCCAACGAGAAGATCCATCACTTACAGGACGTGGCCGCGCTGGCCGAGGGCGACGCCGCCGCCAACATGATCCAGACCGTGATCGGGACGTCCAAGCGCTACCGGGTGATGAGCCAGTACACCAGCTTCATAGTCCTGGAAACCGCCGAGGACTACGAGCGCTTCGGCATCGAGCGCCGCGCCGACGAGTTCGAAGGCAGCGAGGAAGTCGACTTCGACAAGGGCCTGGGCGGCGCGGGCGGCTGGAAGGCCGAGAAGAAGAGTCTCGCCAAGGCCGACGACGCCAAGAGCTCCGGCCGCCGTCAGCGCGGCGGCAAGGACCGCCGGGCGCTGCGGGAGAAGGGCAGGGCCGTGGAGCAGGCGACCCGCAACGCGCCGGCCAAGCCCGGCGAGACGGCGGCGGCGCGCCCCCCGTCACCCAAGGCGCCCGGGCGTGCCCGCGACGGCACTGCATACGGAAGCGATAAGGAGCGCAGCAAGCGCAAGGCGGCCTTCGAGACCGACGTGCTGGCCTGGGCGCGCAGGGACATCTTCCCGGTCTTCAGCACCAACGAGCTGGGCCGGCTGCCCTGGCGGCACAAGCAGAGCCCCGCCGAGGCCATGAAGGTCCTCCGCGACCTGGCCGGGCAGTACAAGAGCCTGTCGGTGAAGGTGGCCTCCTACGCGATTGACAAGGACGGCAAGGAGAAGCTGGAGGGTCGCAAGTGGGAGCTGGTCCTGGACGCCGAGAGCACCCGCTTCTTCAGCCGCAGGGTGGGCGACGACCACTTCGACATATCCGACGGCAAGGTCCGGGCGCGCTTCTACCCGCTGCTCAAGTACGCCGCCCGGCGCCGGGTCACCAAGACGGACCTCAAGGCCCTGGGCGCGCTGCTGCCCGGCTACATCTTCCCCTGGGCCCAGAAGCTGGACCGCAGTTGGTACGTCACCTTCGAGAAGAAGGGCGAGGACGGCCCCGTGCTGCGCCTGGCCCGCCGCGGCAGCAAGAACAGCTACGTGCTGATACACCTGGCCTCCGCCAAGGGCCCGGTCACGAAGATAGAGGTCTTTGAGCACGCCTGGCGGCGCGGCGGCGGCTACGCCCGCCACACCCGCACCGTGATCTGCAGCGAGGTCAAGGAGGTCGGGGGGGTCAAGGTGCCCACGGTCATGAAGGTGACCTACCACGCGACGGGCGCCAAGCGCAAGCTCGACCCCGAGGTGCTCAAGAGCTACGAGAAGGCCATCGCCAAGCTGCGCCTGGAGGGCGGCAAGGCCAGGGCCGAGGAGATGGCCCGCAAGCTGGCGGCCATCAAGGCCGCCGGCGGCGGACAGGTGCGCACCGTGCGCATCACCGACATCAAGGTCAACTACAAGCCCAAGGCCGAGTTCTTCAAGATCGAGATACCCAAGGACTGGGCGATTCGGGACCTGGACTCGACCCCGCGGGGCAAGGACGTGCACCGCCAGAGCAGTCCGGTCAACCCCTCGCGTCTGGTGCGGTGAGACGCCCGGGGAGAGAGCCCCACGCATGAATCCGGGGCGGGGGCCCGCGAGGGTCCCCGCCCGCGGCCGTTTCTGAGAGGGAGACGAGAGTGACGGGTTCCCGCGGAATTCTGGCGCTGGCAGGACTGGCCGCGCTGCTTCCGCTGGCCGTTGCCGGCGGCGAGGGCGCGGAGAAGGCCCCCCAGAAGTTCGTCGTTCATGAATGGGGCGTCTACATACGCCGCATGGCGATCATCAGGAGCAACGTCCCGTGGCGCGACCCCGAGGGGAAAGCCAAGCCCAAGAGCGTGTTGTCCGCGCCCGACGAGCTGGTCGCCGACTTGCCCGCATTCGTCCTCCGCCACGATAAGGAGTTCACGCCCAAGAAGGAGTTCCGTGCGTGGCTCAAGCCGGTCCTGCATCTCTACGGCAGGGAAGGGCTGGAGGTTTCTGTCCGGGTGCTCACCCCCAGGGGTCGGCCGCTGGTCTACTGGCCGAAGCCGGAGCCGGTCAGGGAGACTTTCTGGTCCATGGGGTCGGGCGTCACCGACGCGGTGGGCATGAAGTGGAAGGGCAAGCTGGCGGCCAGGCGGCCCGCCGACGCGAGGAAGGTCGGAAAGGGCCACTGGTGGAGCACGGTCCGGGCGGTGCCCGGCAAGTGGGTCCGGACCGCGGGCGGCAGCGAGCGCTTCATATTCTACGAGGCCACCGCCGTCCAGGAACCGCCGCTGGCGGGGGAGGTCAGCGCCGAGGCCATTACCCTCAAGAACGCGCAGAAAGTCCCCAGCGGGCCGGTGATCGTGATCGTCAATGACGGAAAGACGCGGAATTTCGTGGCGATTAAGGACATCGCCGCCGGCGCGACGGTGACGCTGGCCAGGAAGGACGTGCTCAAGGCCGGCGGCGGCGCGAAGAAGCTGCTGGCCGCCTGCCGCGCGCAGTGGCGCGCTTTCGGCCTGACCGGGGAGGAGGCCGCGGCCATCGTCGAGACCTGGCGCCCGGACCTTCTCGGGAAAACCGGCTTTCTGGTCGCCGCGCGCGTTTCGAGCAAGACTTACGACGCGATATTCCCGCTGAAGGTAACTCCCAAACCCGACGAACTGGTCCGCGCCGGGTTGGTCTTCGACACGCTGCCCGGAGAGGACGCACGGCTGGGCTGGCTCCCGGCGCTGGAGGGCACCATGAAGGAGTGGGCCGAAGACCTGGCCTCGGAGGAGTTCAAGGTCCGCGACGCCGCCCGCAAGCGCTTCGCTGCGGCCGGGGACCTGGCCAAGCCGTTTCTCCAGAAGCTCGCCAAGTCGTCCGACGCTGAGGTCCGCAGCTCGGCGAGCAATCTGCTGAAAGACCTCGAACCGGGCGTGGTGGCCCTGCCGGTGCACGGCAAGGGTTCCAGCCCCGTCCACGTGAAACGCCGCTAGGAGACGAAAATGACCGCCCCCCGCAAGATTTCGCGACACTTCCTGCTTCTGGCCCTGCTGCTCCTGCCCGCCTCCGCCGCGCCCGCGGGGGAGATCAGCCTGGCCGAGGCCCAGCGCCGGCTCAAGACCGAGGCGGAGGACGCCAACGTCCTCTTCTCGCTGTCGTTTTATTTCGAGAGGGTCGGCCGGCCCTTCTCGGCCATGCGCGCCGTGGAGCGGGCCATCGAGGTGGGGGAGAAGGTCCCCGGCTACCACGCGCGCTACGGGCAGCTCCTGATGTCCCGCCGGCGGATCAAGGAGGCCGCTGCCGCCTACGGCCGCGCTGCGGACATGGACCCGAAGACCAAGGCCTTCCGCGCGGCGAGTGCGCGCGCGCTGACCGCCTGCGACATGCTCCGGGAGGCGGCCGCCTCCTGGCAGCTGCTGCTCGACGGGACCAAGGACCGCCAGGAAGTGCTCGACGCCGCCGGCCAGATCGCGGCCGTGGGCCGCCAGATGAACGACCTGGCGCGCGCCGAGAAGGCCTGGCTGGTCGCGCTGGGCAAGCTCGAGGGCTGGAACGACCGCCTGAAGGCCGCCGACCAGGCGGCGAACGTCATGGTCGCCCGGGGCGCTCCCGACCGCGCGGCGGAGTTCTGGGCCGGGCTGTTCGAAAAAGAAACCGACTGGAGCCGCCGCGCGGCGCTCGCCGAGCGCCTGGGCCGGGTGGCCCGCGGCCCCTCGGAGAAGCCCGGGAAGCTGCTGGCCCGGGCCGCCGCCGCCTGGAAGAAGCTGCTGGAGGGCGCGGCCAAGAGCTCCGCGGAGCAGCGCGCGGCGTCCGCGCTCGCCGAGGTGCTGCTGGCCGACGGGAAGGCCGGGGAGGCGGTGACCACCCTGCGCCCCCGGCTCTTCGCCCACGACTGGAAAGCCAACTTCCGCGCCGCGGACGTCCTCCACCGCGCCTACACCCGGCTGGGCAGGGCGGCGGAGCGCGAGAAGCTCTGGCGCGAGCTGATCAAGCGCAGCAGGAACTACGGCGAGCGCTCCGCGGCCGTCGACCGCCTGGCGGCGATCACCGACGCGGGGGCCGCGCTGATCGCCCTGCACCGCGAGGCGGTGGCGGATTACCCCAACGAAATCCACGCCCGCCGGAAGCTGGCGACGGCACTCGTCTCCGCCGGGAAGCTCACCGAGGCCGTGGAGGTCTACGGCCGGATTCTCCCGCTGGTCAAGCGCCAGAAGCACTACCGGGTCTACAACGAGTACGACTACTGGCGGCGGATGGTGGACCTCTACTGCCGGGCCGGCAAGCCCGAACTCGCCCTGCAATTGATGCAGAACCGCTTCGCCGCGGTGGCCGACACCTGGCAGGTGACCAACTGGCTGAACAGCGTCCGCTCGCACTGCGGGGAGTACGCCGCGCTCAACGCCGCCGGGAAGCTGGCCGAGGCCAAGGGCGTGCGCCGCCTGGGCGCGGGCCTGTTCCTGACCAGCTACATGGGCCGGCGGGGGGCCGCCCGCCCGGTCCTGTGGGCCGCCGCGGAGGACGGGGGCCTCAAGAGCGGCTACCGCCACCAGGCGCTGGACAGCCTCATGAACATAGCGCGCACCGGCGCGGAGCGCGTCAAGATCGCCCGCAGGAAGGTGGCCCTGGGCGGCGAGTACTGGACCCGCCGCCGGTCCTACCAGACCCTGGCCCGCTGGCTGGTCCGCGAGGGCCGCGTCAAGGAGGCCGCCGAGGTCGTCCGCCAGGCCGACCGGCTACGCCGCTACAAGAGCGTCGCCGGCCCGGACGTGCTCTACAGCCTGGGCCGCTACATCTTCGACGGCAACCGGGTGGGCCCCGGGCTGCGCACCGCCGCGGGCCTGGCCGAGGCCGAGGACGCCGCCGCGGGCCTCTACAAGGAGTTCGGCGCGCGCGCGGAGTACCGCAATCGCTTCGGCAACCTGCTCGGCAACCTGGCCGAGCTGCACGCCCGGCGCGGGGACTACGCCGGCGCGGTCGAGTTCCTGCACCGGGTCTGCAAGGTCCGCGACGCGGGCTTCCTGCGCCTCAAGGCCGCCGGGCTCCTGGACCGCAAGGACGAGAAGGACAAGTCCGCGGCCTTCAAGGAGTACCTGGCCTACGCCGACGTGGCCGCGCGCGATCACGCCGTCTACCTGCGCCAGCGCCAGGCCAGGCGCTACGGCTACTCGCTGCCGGGCATCGACGGCCGCTTCCTGGCCTTCCTCGAGAAGCAGAAGAAGGACGCCGAGTTCCTCAAGGCGGCCGACGCGCGCATGGAGAAGCTGGAAGGCCTGGAGCGCGAGGCCGCCGCCCAGTTCGCGCTCCAGTTCTACTGGCGGCGCTCCCGCCCGGAGGACGTCAAGAAGCTGCTGGCCAGGCTGCGCGGCTGGGGCGCCAAGAACAACCTGTACCGCTACCAGGAGGCGCAGGCCGACGCGGCCATCAAGCTGAAGAACTCCAAGAGCCGGGCCGACACCCTGCGCCGCGACCGGCTGCTCAGGGAGGTCGACCGCTGGAAGCGCACCCTGGCCGCCAACCCCGAGGACTACCAGGCGGCCCTCAACGTCTACAAGGTCTACGTGCTGCTGGGCCGCAAGAAGGACGGCGATCCCTTCATGGACCGGGCCCTCAAGGTGGCCGCCAGGGACCCGCTGGTCATGGAGCGCTACGCCCGCGAGCTGATGCTCGAGAAGGCCTACGCCGGCGCGGCGCGCATGCTGGCCCGGGCCGCCGGGATCACCGGCCGGCGCACCGACTACGAAGTCCAGATGGTCTCGGCCTTCGCGCTGGCCGGCAAGGGGCAGGACGCCCTGGACCTGGCCCTGGACTCGCTGGTCCAGGGCCGGCACCGCGACCGCGGGGTCCGCAGCGTGGAGCAGATACTGGACATGGCCCACCGGGCCGACAAGGAGAAGTTCCTGCAGGCCGAGCTGGTGAAGCTGTTCAGGGCCAAGCGGCCGGTGCGCGACGAGGTGGTCCGCCTGGCCCTGCGCGTGGCCTGGGACGCCGGCGACGCGAAGCTCTCCAAGGCCGCCGTCGGCGAGCTGGTGCGCATCGTCCGCGACCCCTCGCGCCACTGGCGCGACCAGTGGCGGCTGAGCGGCCTAGCCCAGAAGGCCCAGGAGCGCCGCCGCCTGGAGGACTCCGCGCGGATCCGCGGCGCGATCCTGGAGCTGCGCGCCTCCCGGGGCTACGCCCCCGATGTCCAGCAGCACCGCCAGCTGGCCATGCTCCTGGTGGAGGCCGGCAAGCCCGCGGGGGCCGCCGAGCTGATGTTCGAGGGCCTCTCCCGCGCGGGACAGGGCCGCGCTTATCACCGGCCGCGGCCGATCCCCTGGGAGGGACGCCGGCGGGTGTTCGCTCCCGATCGCAAGGGCGGCGGAGGCGGTCTGGCGCTGGCCAGCCGCCAGGTGCGCCTGCCGTGGATAAGCGCGATACTCCAGATGGCCGCCCAGGAGGCCGCCAGCGGCGCCGACGAGTTCCGCAAGGCCTGCGGGAAGCGCCTGGCCGCGCTCGTCGCCGGGGAGATGAAGGAGCTGGAGAAGCGCCCCGCGCTGTATATAGGTCCGCTGACCGGCGCGAACGTAGAGGAAGGTCTGGGCCTGCGCGAGAAGGTCACCGCCGCCTTTAATGCGGCGGCCAGGTCGGAAAAGGCCGCCAGCCGCGACCACCTGGCCCTGGCCGGCCGGCTGGTGACCCTGGCGATCCTCCCCCCGGAGAAGCGCCCGGAGGGGCTGGAGATAAAGGCCATCACCGCGAGCTGCGACGCGGCGGTCAAGGCCGCCGGCAAGGAAGAAAAGGGCAAGGTCAACCTGGACGTCGCCCGGCTCTACCGGCGGCTGCTTTCGGTTGAGGAGAAGAAGCGCCTGGCCGGAGTCAGGCCCCAGCCGGCGCTGGCACACTACGAAGCCGCCGCGGCGGCCAGCTCCGAGCGCTGGGGCCTCGACGCGCTGCGCGAGGCGCTGGGCCTGGCCCAGACTCACAAGCTCCCGGAGAAGGAACTGGCCTACGCCCGCCGCCTGAGGAAGGCCTTCCCGGAGGACGCGGCGGTGCGCACCACGCTGGCGGGGGCGCTGCTCCGCGCCGGGAAGGTCGAGCCGGCCTTGACCCTGCTGGCCTCCGGGCTGGGCAAGGAATCGGCCTACCGCGAGTACGAGGCCGCCGGGGACCTGTGCATGCAGAAGCACGGCGAGAAACCGGTGGCCCCCCGGGCCGCCGCCGGCGCGGTGGATTTCTACAGGGAGGCCATTGCCATCTATCTGCGAGAAGTCGGCAAGCAGGTGGACGCGGCGGGCAAGCCGCTGCCCGACCGGCCGCTGGGCTGTCTGCAAGCCAAGGTGAGCAAGGCCTCTGCGGCCGAGGGCCGCCCGGAGAAGGCCCTGGAGGCACTGGTGGCCTCGATCTTCAACCGGGGCGGCGACGCGCTGGACGTGGCCAACGTCGAGCTGGTCGCCGAGGCCTACGTCAAGGCCGGCAAGACCGCCGACCTCCTCAGGGCGCTGGCCGCCAAGGTCAAGGCCCAGCCCAAGGACTTCAAGCTGCGCTTGGCCCACGCGGCGGCGCTGGCCAAGTGCAAGAAGTTCCCCGAGGCGGCCGCGGCCCTGCGCGCCGCCAAGGCCATCCAGCCGGAGCTGGCCACCGTCAAGCGCCTGGTCGACGTCCTCCGCAAGGCCAAGATGCACCGCGAGGCGCTGGCCGAGTGCAAGGCCTGGGCGGCGAGCTTCCCGCGCGACGCGGCGGTCTACCGGGCCATGGCCGAGGTCTACAAGGACCTCAAGGACAAGCCGGGCGAGCTCCGCGCGCTGACGATGCTGGTGGAAGTGGCGCCCCGCGAGGCGGCTAACTGCCGCCAGGTGGCGGTGCTCTTCGCCGAGCGCAAGGAGTTCGACCGGGCCATCAAGCTCTTCGAGCGCGCCGTGGAGCTCAGGCCCGAGGAGCCCTACCGGCACATCGACCTGGCCGAGGCCCTCTTCCTGGCCGAGAAGTACGGGCGCGCCGGGAAGCTCTGCCGCGGGGCCCTGGAGCGCGACTGGACCAAGGGTCTGGCCCCCCAACTCCTGGCGCGCATGCCCGACTGGCGGGGCACCTACGAGACCCGGGCGCACTCGCTGCTGGGGGACATCTACGAGAAGCAGAAGGAGAAGGGCAAGGCCGCCAAGGCGCGGCTCAATGTGCCCGCCGGCTACAAGCGCCCGGCGCTCAAGGACGCAGTGCCCCGGCCCCGCCCGCGGGGCTGGTGGCCGCGGCCGATGGCCTGGCGCAGGGGCGGCCGGCGGTTCATAGAGTAATCGACGCGACCGACCGAGAAATGCCCGCCCGCGGCAATTGCACCGCGGGCGGTTCTCTTGGGTTACTTCGGCTTCGCCGGGCCGGGCGCTAAGGGGAAAAGCGGCCATCCCCCAGTCCGACAGGAACTTGGCCGTAAACGAAAAGTTAGGTTGCAACGCCCCCGGGCCGATGTATATATGCGGGCGGGGCGAGCCCCACGGCGGCCGCTGCCCACGGTTGGAGGCCTGAGGCCCATGCCAGTTGAGATCACCGAACTCACCTTCCTCGAACAGCTCGCCGAGCGTCACCGGATCCCGGTGCCGGAGCACGTCGCCGGCGACGCGCCCGCCAGGCGGCTCCGCGAGGCCCTGGAGCGCTGGGGCGGCGAGGCCATCATCAAGCCCGACGTCCTGGCCGGCAAGCGCGGCAGGAGCGGCGCGGTCAAGAAGGTCGCCGACTTCGTCGAGGCCCAGCGGGCCATCAAGCGGATCGGCGGCATGGAGATCGGCGGGCGGCTGCCCCGCGGGGCCTACGCCGTCCAGGTGATCCCCGCCAGTCAGGAGACCTACTCGGCGATCACCTACGATTCCCGCTCGCTCTCGCCCATGCTGACCCTCTCCATGAAGGGCGGGATGGACATCGAGGAGGTGGCCGAGTCGGACAAGGCCCACCTGGCCGTGGACGTCTTCAAGGGCCTGGACGCCTACCAGGCGGCCACCTGCCTCGAGAAGCTGGGCTGCCCCAAGAACGCGCTGAGCAAGTACTCGCGCGCGCTGGTCAAGATCTGGGACCTGTTCTCCTCCACGGGCATGCGCATGTGCGAGGTCAACCCCTGGCGGCTGACCCCCGCCGGCGACGCGGTGGCCTGCGACTTCAAGGCGGTCTTCGACGAGGCCAACTACAAGTTCCAGAACCTGGACCTCGCGCTGCCCGACTACCCGGCCACAACCAGCCCTTTCGAGGAGGAGATGTCCGCCTGGAACGCCTCCAGCCACCAGGGCCAGGCCCACGTCTCGGCGCTCGGCGGAGAGATGATCCTGCCGATCCTCTTCGGCGGGGGGGCCTCGACCATCGTCTGCGAAACCCTGGAGACCGCCGGGGGCTCGCCGATATTCCTCTCGGACTTCGGCGGCAACCCGCCCTACGAGCGCATGTTCGGCACCGCCAGGATCTGCTTCCAGCACAACCTGGCGGAGGCCAAGCTGCTCCTCATCCTCGGCGGCAAGGCCAACAACACCCTCATCGACGTGACCTTCCAGGCCATCGGCGATGCCTTGGCCGCGCACTTCGAGGAGCGCGGCCCGGTGGAGGTCCCCGTGGTGGTGGGCCGCGGCGGCCCGCACCTGGTCAAGGGCCTGGTCTCCCTGCGCAACACGCTCGAACAATTGGAGCTGCCCTACGTGATCTTCGGCCCGGACACCCCGGTGACCCTCGTCGCGGAGTACGCCGCCAAACTGGCCCGCGTGACCGTCGAGAACGGAGGTGGCAAGTGAGAGCCCAGCGCCTCGCCGACCTCCTGGCCGCCGGCGACCGCGTGGTGGTCAGCAACGTGACCGGGCGGGAGGCCAGCAAGGTCACCGAGAACAGCCAGCGCTACTGCGGGAACATCGTCGGCGGCTGGGCCCTGGGCAAGGGCGGGCAGGAGGTCCGCCCGGACAAGGGCTCCACCGTCCCGGTGTTCGCCACCTTCGGCGAGCTCATGGAGAAGCTGCCCCCCGCCAAGCGGCCCAACAAGGTGGTGGTCTACTCCCCGCCCGAGGCGGTCTACGGCGAGGTCAAGGAGGTCGTGGAGCACAGCCGCGGGCGCATCGAGACCGCCTTCGTCATTACCGAGCACGTCTCCATCGAGGTCACCGCCAAGATACGCCATATCTGCTCCGAGGCGGAGATCGACGTTATCGGCGGCAACACCCTGGGAATCATCAACGTCCACGACGGCGTCCGCGTCGGCGCGGTGGGCGGCAACAACCCCGCGGAGAGCTTCGTGCCCGGCTCGGTGACCATCATCAGCAACAGCGGCAACATGGTCAACACCATGGCCAGCTACCTCCTGAGCGCGGGGCTGGGCACCAGCTTCGGCTGCTCCACCGGCAAGGACACGCTGATCCTCACCCCCCCGGCGCACTTCCTGCACCTGGCCGCCGCCGAGCCCGGCACCGCCATGGTGGTCATGTACGTGGAGCCCGGCGGCCTCTACGAGCGCGAGGCCCTGGAGGTCATGGCCTCCGAGAAGATAGACCTGCCCCTGGTGGTCTACGTCGCCGGGCAGCTGGCCGAGGGCCGGGACCTGTCGCTGGGCCACGCCGGGGCGGTGGTCGAGGGTCTGGCGACCAGCGCCACCGGCAAGATGAAGCTCTTCGACGAGTACTTCGGCGTCGAGCCTTTCGACATCGGCAGGAACTACCCCCGCGGCAGGAAGGTGCTCAAGAAGTACCGCCGGGGCATCCGCATCACCGCGCTGCACCACCTGCCCCGCGCGGCCGCCCTGATCCGCGGGTCGCTGGGCCGCGAGCGGGACTTCAGGCCCCGCGCGCCGCTCCGGCTCAACCCCTGGATGGTCAACCTCCGCGGTCTGGGCCGGCGGCTGCCGGCCAAGCTGGTGGCCCACCAGGGCACCATCCCCGCGCCCTACGACAAGCAGCTCAAGCGCCTCTCAAGCACTTTCCTGGGCGCCGACCTGCCCCGCCGGAGCATGCGCGGGGTCAGCCACGCCTCGAGCAACGACGGGGCCACCCCGCGGATATACGGCCGCGCGCTGACCGGACTGATGAACGCCGGCAGCTTCGGGCGCGCGCTGATCCTGGCCTGGACCGGCGAGGAGCCCCGCCACGACTTCGAGGCGGCGCTGGTCGAGAAGTGCCTCGTCGCCGCGCTGGCCAATGGCCCGGGCACCATCAGCGCCCAGGGGGCCAAGCTCTCGGCCTCGGCGGGCAACAGCCCCAACACCGCGATGATCGCCACCCTGGCCAGCATCGGCACGGTCCACGGCGGCAACGGGGCCGAGGCGGTCAAGTACCTGACCCGCATCTTCCGGAACACCGACTTGACCGAGCCCTTCTACCGGGGCAAGAGCCAGCTGGACGTGGACGCGCTGGTCGAGGCCGAGGCCAAGCGCTTCGCCGCCGAGCGCAGCGCGGCCAAGGATGCCGGCACCGACTACCGGCGCATCCCCTGCCTGGGCCACCCGGTCTACAAGGACAAGCCGGTCAACAGCGACCCGCGCGAGGTGGTCATCAGCGAGTTCATCGCGAAGCAGGGCTGGGGCAGCGTCTTCCTGGACTTCTACCACGGCCTGGCCCTTAAACTCCAGGAGATCGGCGTGGCCCGCAACGCCTGGGCGGTGAACGTGGACGCGGCCATCGCCTCGGTCTGGCTGGGCATCACCTGGCCGCTCCTGCAGGAGAAGAAGATCACCTACCAGCGCGCGGTGGACATTCCCTTCCTGGCCTTCGCGCTGGGCCGCGCCGCCGGCGGCGCCGCCGAGTTCCTGGACCACCAGGACTTCGGCAACCCCATGGACATGCGCATCCCGGCCAGCGAGACCAGGGCGCTGGTGCGCCCCAAGGACTGACCGGGCTTGACCTGCGCGTTGAGCGTGCTGGCCGCCCGGGGCCTTGAGCGCCCCGGCGTTTTCGAGGCCATTGCCGCCGCGGGCTTCCGCCGCCTGGAGCTCTCCGGCGACGGCAACGCCCCCGACCGCTGGATGGAGGACCCCGCCGCCGAGCGCCGCCGCCTGGAGGCGCTGGGCCTCGTCGCCGCCGCGGTCCACACCCCGTCGGCCGGCTGGCACAACTCGGCGGCCGATCCCCGAAGTCGAGAAAGCTCGGTGCGGGCCTGCTGCGATTCGCTGGCCTGGGCCCGGGAGGTCGGCGCCGGCCTGGTCATCGTCCACCCCAACGCCCCCGACAGGGAGGGCAACCCCGAGGATTTCGATGCGGCGCGGCGCCTGGCGCGCGAGTCGGTCGCCACTATCGCCGAGGAGGCCGGACGCCTGGGTTTGCGCATCGCCGTAGAG
>CAZONU010000064.1:0-16550 GCA_964581145.1 uncultured Planctomycetia bacterium | reverse complement strand
CGTCACCCAGGTGGAGACCGACGTGATCACCATGCCGGCGGGCTGCCCGCACCCCGAGGAGGCCTGGAAGTTCATGAAGTGGCTGGCCGGGCCCCAGGGCGCGGGGATACTCTGCCTCGGCCAGGGCAAGCACACCTGCCTGCGGGAGCTGCCGGAAGACTTCAAGAAGAAGAACCCCAACCCGCACATCGAGTTCTTTCACAAGCTGGCTTTCAGCCGCAACGCCTACGTCTGCGGGCGCTTCCCCATCTACTCGGAGTTGCGCCGGGAGATGGGCAACGCCTTCGACGTGGTCTGGCACGGCAAGAAGAAGCCCGAGAAGGCAATAGAGGACGCCCGGGAGAGGCTTCAGGAGGCCCTGGACCGAAACTTCCGCAGGACCGGGCGCAGGCCTCCGGCGCAGTAGGGGAGGGGACTTGAGGCGCAGCAAGAACCTGATGGGGCTGCTCTTCGTCTCGCCGTGGCTCTTCGGCCTGGCGGTCCTGATCGCCTATCCCTTCCTGGCTTCGATCTTCTACAGCTTCACCGATTACTCCGTGCTCCAGGACCCCGAGTGGACCGGCGGCGAGAATATCGCGACGCTGACCGGAGATACCGTTTTCTGGCAGTCGCTCAAGGTGGTGCTGCTCTTCGCGGTCTTTTCCATTCCGCTCGCGGTGGTGGCGGCCCTCTCGCTGGCGATCATGCTCGACGCCGGCAAGCGGGGGGTGTCCGCCTACCGGGCCATTTACTACCTGCCGCAGCTGGTGCCCACCGTGGTGGTGGCCATCCTGTGGATGTGGCTCTTCAACGCCGATTTCGGGCTGGTCAACCATATCCTGCGCGTCCCTCTGGATGCGGTCAACTCGCTCTTGAAGACGAGCGCGTCGCCCCCCGGCTGGCTGGCCAGCCCCCAGTGGGCCCTGTGGGCGCTGGTGTTCATGAGCGTCTGGCAGGTGGGCCAGATGACCGTCATCTACCTGGCCAAGATCCAGGACGTGCCCCAGGAGCTGTACGAGGCCGCCGACCTCGACGGCGCCGGCTTCTGGAGCAAGGTCCGGCACGTAACCCTGCCGCAGATCTCCCCGATAATCCTTTTCAACGTGGTCATGGCCATCATCGGCGCCTTCCAGGTGTTCACCACGCCGTACATCATGACCCCCGACGGCGGCGAGGCCCGCTCCACGTACTTCCTCTCGATGTACATTTTCGATCTGGCCTTCCTGGACTACCGCATGGGCTACGCCTGCGCGGTGGCCCTGGTGCTCTTCCTGGTGATCCTGGGGCTGACGCTTCTGGCGCTGCGCATCGCGCGCGGGCGGGTGTACTATGCGAGCGAAGAAGGATAAGCTCGCAGAAAAGCTGCGCACCACCCGTCACGGGTGGATGTTCCATTTCCCGCTGGTAATCGGCGCGGCTGTCTTCCTGCTGCCCCTGGTGTGGATGTTGTCCATCAGCGTCAAGCCCCTGGACCAGACCATGGACCCCAGCTTCGACCCGTTGCCCCGGGCTTTCTACATCGAGACCGGGGCCGGGCGCCGGATACAGGTCTACCGCGAGAAGTTGGTCAGCGAGGACGGGCACCTGGTCAAGGTCACCAGGGCGCAGTACGCCAGGCTGATCGGCAACGTCCACTGGGTGCGCGCCGCGGACGTCAAGGATGAGGAACGCATCTCCCGCGCCGAAGACGGGGGGGAGGTCAGGAAAAAGGTCACTGTCGCCAGGCTGGCCGACGGCCAGGAGGTGGACGTCGAGATTCTGAAAGACGTCGCCGCTTCTGAGGAGTCGCCCCTCTGGCTGGTCCGCGAGTGGAAGGACGAGGACGTCGACACCAAGCTGGTCAGCGAGGTGCCGACCGACCCCGACCGCTACGTGGACTGCGTTTCTCCTGAGGATATCACCCGCTCGGTCCGGCCGCTGTGGCACAACTACCCCACGGCCCTGCGGCGGATGAACTTCTGGAAGTCCTTCTTCAACACCCTGCTGGTCTGCGTCCTGGGCGTGCTGGGGGTGACGGCATCCAGCGTGCTGGTGGCCTACGGGCTGGCCTTCATCAACTTCAAGGGCCGCAGGCTGCTTTTCGTCCTGACCCTGGCCACCATGATGATTCCCTTCCCGGCTACGATGGTGCCGCTTTTCGGGCTCTTCAACAGGCTGGGCTGGGTGGGGACCTTGAAGCCCCTGTGGGTGCCGGCCTGGTTCGGGAGCGCCTTCTTCATCTTCCTGCTGCGCCAGTTCTTCCTGGGGATACCCAAAGACCTGTTGGACAGCGCGCGCTTGGCCGGGGCTTCCGAGCTGCAGATCCTCTGGCACGTGGTCCTGCCGCTCTCCCGGCCGGCGCTGGCCATGGTGGGCCTCTTCCACTTCCTGTACATGTGGAAGGACTTCATGGCCCCGCTGATCTACCTCAACGACAAGGCGCGCTTCACGCTCTCGCTGGCCCTGCAGCACTTCCACACCGAGCAGGGCGGCACTCCCTGGCACCTGATGATGGCCGCCAGCGTGGTCTTCTCGCTGCCGCTCATCGTGCTCTTCTTCATGACCGTCAAGACCTTCATCCGCTCGATAACCATGACCGGGCTGAAGGGGTAGGGGATTCGCCATGGCCGAGACCGTACTCGAAAACGTAACCAAGGTCTTCCCGCCGGACGTGACCGCGGTCAGGGACGTGTCCCTCACCGTGCGGGACCGGGAGTTCGCCGTGCTGGTGGGGCCCTCCGGCTGCGGCAAGAGCACCGTGCTGCGCATGGTCGCGGGCCTGGAGGAGCCCACCGCCGGGAAGATAAGCATCGCCGGGAAGGACGTCTCGCACGTCGCCCCCAAGGACCGCGACGTGGCCATGGTCTTCCAGAACTACGCCCTCTACCCGCACATGAACGTCTACAGGAACCTCAGCTTCGCGCTGCGCATGCGGCGCATGGCCAGGGCCGAAATCGGGGAGCGCGTCCAGAGGGCCGCCGGGCTCCTGGGCCTGGCCGAGCTGCTGGAGCGCAAGCCGGCGGAGCTCTCCGGCGGCCAGCGCCAGCGCGTGGCCGTGGGCCGGGCCATCGTCCGCGACCCGGCCGTCTTCCTCTTCGACGAGCCGCTGAGCAACCTCGACGCCAAGCTCCGCGCGGAGACGCGCCTCGAGCTCAAGAAGCTCCACCAGCGCCTGCAGGCCACGGTCATCTACGTGACTCACGACCAGGTCGAGGCCATGACCCTGGCCGAGACCGTGGTGATCATGCAGGGCGGGATCATCCACCAGACCGGCGCGCCGCTGGAGGTCTACGAGCGGCCCGCCGACAAGTTCGTGGCCGGCTTCCTGGGCTCCCCGCCCATGAACTTCCTGTCCGGCGAGATGCAGACCGGCGGGGGCGGACTGGTCTTCACCGACGGCGAGCTGCTGCTGCCGCTCTCCGGCGAGCTGGCCGCGCGCCTCGCTGACGCCAAGGTCGCGCGCGTGGAGCTGGGCATCCGGCCGGAGCGGCTGGGCCTGGCCCGCGCCGGGGCGGCCGAAGCCGGGGCGCCCACGGTCCGCGCCAAGGTGACCGTGGTCGAGGCCCTGGGCAGCGAGCAGCTCGTCTACCTGGCCACCGGCAAGCAGGAGATGGTCGCCCGCTGCGACGCCCGCGAGCCCGTCTCGGCCGGAGAGGACATCGAAGTGGCCGTCCGCCCGGAGTTCCTTCACCTCTTTGACACCGGTACGGGCCGCAGCCTGACGGCCTGACCCCCGCCTTGGACCTCGCCAAGCTGGAGTCGCTGGCCGACCCCTGCCGGCTGTGCCCGCGGGAGTGCGAGGTCGAGCGCGCCGCCGGCGAGCTGGGCTTCTGCAAATGCACCGCGACGCCGCTGGTCGGCTCGGTCGGCCCGCACTTCGGCGAGGAGGACGTCCTGGTGGGCCGGGGCGGCTCCGGGACCATCTTCTTCGCGGGCTGCAACCTGGGCTGCCGCTTTTGCCAGAACTGGTCGCTGTCGCACTTGCTCGACGGGGAGCCCTTTACGGTCGACGACATCGCACACGCGATGACCGCGCTGGCCGGCCGCGGCTGCGAGAACGTCAACTTGGTCACGCCCACGCACTTCGCCCCGTCCGTGGCCGGGGCCGTCCGCCTGGCGCGCGACTGGGGCCTGGCCGTCCCGGTCGTCTACAACTGCGGCGGGTACGAGCCGGTCGAGGTCCTGGAGTGCCTGGAGGGCCTGGTGGAGGTCTACATGCCGGACCTCAAGACCCTGGACCCGGACTTCGCGGAGCGCGCGCTCCTGGCCCGCGACTACCCCGACCGCGTCCGCGAGGCGCTGGGGGAAATGCAGCGCCAAGTCGGCGAGCTCGTTACTGATGAACGCGGCGTCGCCCGGCGCGGCCTGCTCGTCCGCCACCTGGTCATGCCCGGCCAGACAGAGGATTCTCGTGCGTGTCTGGACTTCCTGGCCGAAGATGTCTCTCCTCGCACCCTGGTGAACGTAATGGCCCAGTACGGCCCGCGCGGCGAGGCCGACCAAGTTGGGGGTATCGACCGCCGGCCCACGGCCGACGAGGTCGCCTCGGCCCGCGCGCATGCCAGACGCCTGGGCCTGCGCTTGGCAAGAGACTGACCTTCCGCGTAACGTCTTGGTATTAAGGCCTATGCATAGCGAGAGGCACCTATTGTGCGGTTGTACGGTTGTCCGGTCATTTTCGGCAGAACCAGACCGCCCTGACGGTGTAATGAATATAAAGTTGATGCTTCCGGTCCGGACCTTGGGAGGAATGAGCATGGCTTCGAGGTGTTGGCGAGTCTTAGGGCTGCTGGCGCTGGGCGCGATTCTGAGCCCGGCGGCCCTGGCAGGTGAGTTCAAGGTCACGCTGACCGTCAGCGAGCCGGCCGGCGCGGCGCGCAAGGCCGAGCCGGCCTGCGGGGGCATTCCGCTGCCGCGCAAGACCTTCAAGAAGGGCCAGGCTTTCGCGATCCTCTCCGGCGGGACGGCGATCCCCGCCCAGGTGCTGCCGCTGGTGGTCGACAAACAGGGTTATGTCAACTGGGTGCTGGTCGACACCCAGGTGGACGTCGACGCCAAGGGCAAGACGGAGCTGGCCCTGGTCGCCGGGAAGGCCTCGCCGAAGCCGGCCAGCCCGCTCAAGGTGAATCTGACCGGGGACGGGGTCACCGTGGACACCGGCAAGATCAAGTTCACGGTATCGAAAGGCCAGCCCTTCAGCCTGTTCTCGTCGGTGGAGATGGGGGACAAGAAGGTCGCCGGCGGCGGCAGCGCCGGCTACACCGATATCACCGACAAGGACGACGTCAAGAGCTACAAGGCCGGCCCGCCTGCCCTCATTGAGACTTACGACGTGGGCCCGATGCGCGCCACCTTCAAGGTCACCGGCCGCTTCGTGGGCGACGACCAAACCCAGATGCGTTACATCGCCTGGATCACCGCCTGGGCGGGCAAGAGCCGCGTCCATGTGAAATACATCCTGTCCAACAGCAACCCCGAGCAGTTCACGTTCCGGATGATCAAGGAGTCGCGCGTCGCCCTCAAGCTGTCCGGCGGAGCGGCGGGGACCGGCTCCGGGGCTACGACCAAGGCCGGGGCCGTTTCGGCGCACGACCTCTACTTCCGCGAGAAGCAGCCCTGCAAGGTGGAGGTCAAGGGCGGCGAGCTGCTCCTGCGCGGGATAACCCCCAAGCAGGAGGCGGCCGGCAAGGTCCCCTGGGGGGGCCGCGACCTGCTCCTGCCGGACAGCACCCACTACAGCTCGCAGTACGTGCTGGATTTCGGCGGCCAGGACGTCGCCGCGCGGGCCAAGGCCGACAAGAATGTCCTGCACGTCCTCGCCCCGCTCTCCTGGTACTCCGAGACTGAGGGTCTGGCCGTCGGCAGGTTCGGCACCCAGGCCGACGAGATGAAATGTTACGACGCCTGGAAATGGAAGTACGACAAGGGCCGGGCCCCCAAGGGCCCCGGCTACAAGATGCCCGTCCGCCGCTACGTCCACTGGGAGGACAACCATTACGAGAGCGAGGAGGACATCGTCGAGGCCCTGCTGCTCATGTACCTGCGCACCGGCAGGAGGTCGTTCTTCATCACCGCGCGCGCCTGGGTCAACTACAACACCGACCTCCAGAACTTCCGCACCGACGGCTGGCGCTTCAAGGACGGCGGGGTGTGGTGGAACCGCGGCGGGCCGTCGTGGGGCAACCGGCCCCAGCGTCAGAAGGACCCGGTTACCGGCCTAAGGAACGGGCTGCCCAACCCCTGGTCCAAGGCTACCAGCCTCGGCAAGATGGCCATCGGCAAGAATGACCTCCGGGAAATAGACCACATCAGCGACAGCAAGCAGTGCTACTGCCACAACTACGGTTCGGGGCTGGCCGCCTGGTTCTGCGTGACCGGCGACCGCGACGCGCTGGAGGCGGCCATCGACTCGGTGGAGCAGCAGTACGACACCCAGCAGCGGGCCTTCCGCAAGGTGCCCGGCAAGGCCAACAGGTTCAGCCGCGACTTCACGCGCGCCAGCTACCTGGTCAGCGCGGTGCGCCTGGCGGTGCCGACCGACAAGTTCGTGGTCAAGACCAGCGACTTCCTGGCGCAGGTCTACGCCAAGCGCCCCAAGCCCGAACTGCGCGGGCTGGTGCAGCCGCGGGGCAAGATCGACATGAAGACCATCGCCAAGCTGACCGCGAACAAGGGCGCCGCCAAGATGCAGGAGCTGGGCGTCAAGGTGGAGGGCGGAATGCTCGTCGACAAGCAGGGCCGCAAGTGGCACCCGGTGGTAAACCCCCACACCTGGATGTTTACCTACCAGTCCGGCGCGCTGGAAACCTACTACCGGCAGACGGGCGACGAGGACGCCAGGGATCACTGCATCGCCTACGGCCAGGCGGTGGCCAACGTGCTCTTCCAGAAGAAGCACTTCAACCTGGCCTACGGGCGCTTCCTGGTGGACTTCCCGGTGCGCGGCTTCGCCGAGGACCAGGCCAGCTGGGCCTGCGGGCCACAGACCAAGATGGGCGAGGGCGTTTCCATCAACGGCTACCTGGCCACCTTCCATCCCGACGTCTGCGCGCGAGCATATTCCTTGACGGGCGAAAAGCTGCTCAAGCAGCGCGCCTACGATTACTGGTGGGGCGGCTCGCATCGCGGCTACAACAGCAAGAAAATGCGCAAGCTGGGCCAGGTGGCCGCTTGGGTCAACATAAACAGCGATCATAACGAGTACGTGAACATGACCTGCCGGACCTTCTACGAGTGGAGCCACCCGCGCAAGGACGCGCTGGCGCCCGCGGCGGTCAAGGACCTCAAAGTGTCGGTGGCCGGGGGCAGCGCAACGGTGTCCTTCACCGCGCCGGCCGACGCTGGCGGCGGGAAGGTCACCCGCTACCAGGTGAAGTGCTCGGACCGCAAGATAGTCGAGTACGAGCCCTTCCTGAAGATCTACAACGACCACCAGGAAGCCGGCTTCTGCAACTGGTTCCTGGCGTCCAACGTGACCGGCGAGCCGGCGCCCAAGGCCCCCGGCGCCAGGGAGAGCTTCGCGGTCAAGGGCGTGCCCGCCGGCGCCAAGTTCTTCGCGGTACGCGCCTACGACGACTCGAACAACCGCAGCAAGATCAGCAACGTGTCCGGCAGGTAAGCGGGCCGCGCCGGCGCGGGGAGCTTCAGAAAGGGGCAAGCCGACATGAGAATCCGCCTGGCAGTATTGGCCATAGGGGGCGCGCTGGCCGGCAGCGCGCTGGCCGGCGAGCTCAACGTCAAGCTGACCGTCCGGGAGCCCGCCGGGGTGGCCCGCAAGAGCGCTCCGGCCCGCGGGGGCATCCCCCTGCCCTGGAATACCTTCAAGAAGGACCAGGAGTTCACGGTCAGCTCCGGGGGCGCGGCGGTGCCCGCCCAGGTGCTGCCCATGGTGGTGGACAAGCAGGGCTACCTCCGCTGGGTGGTGGTGGATGCCCAGGTGGACCTCTCCGCCAAGGGCCAGGCCCAGCTGGTGCTCACCGCCGGCAAGAGCGCGGCCAAGCCCGCCAGCCCGGTCAAGCTGGACCTCGGCGCCGAGGGCGCCACGGTCGACACCGGCAAGATCAAGTTCGCGATCTCCAAAGGCAAGCCCTTTACCCTCTTCACGACCGTGGAGGCCGGCGGCAAGCCGGTGACTGCCGGCGGAGAGGTCAGCTACACCGACGCCACGCTGCCCGACGCCGGGAAGTGGAAGAAGTACGTCGCCGGCAAGCCCGAGGTGATCGAGGCCAGCTACGCCGGCCCCATGCGCGTCACCCTCAAGGTCAGCGGCCCCTTCGCCGGCGATGAGCAGACCGGGATGCGCTACATAGCGCGCATCTCCGCCTGGGCCGGGCGCAGCGACGTGCACGTCAAGTACTCGCTGGCCAACAGCAATCCCGACCAGTACGCCTACCGGCGGGTCTCGGACTCCAGCATCGCCCTCAAGCTGGCCGCCAAGCCGGCCGGGACGCTGCTGGGCGCCAGCAAGCCTATTTCTGCGGGCCCTGAAGCTTGGATGAAACAGGGCCTGTGGTCCTCCTACGCCGGGGGGGGCATAGCCGGCGAGGCCGACAAGGAGCTCTGGAAGAGCAAGGGCAAGGCCGACGTGGCTCTGGGCTGGATCGCCGCCAAGACCGGCGGCGGCGCGGTCTTCGCCTGCGACCGCTTCTTCGCGGACAACCCCGCGCGCGAGCTGGCCGTCGAGAGGGGCGCGCTGGTGCTGCGCGGCGTTATCCTGCGTTTTGAGGGCGTGAAGGACTCCCGCGGGCGGGTGCGCGGCCAGCCCTACCGCTCCAAGCCGCGCTGGCTGCTGGACTCCAACCACCTCAGCTCCGAGTACGTGATCGACTTCGCGGCCGCGGCCGACCCGGCGGCGCTGGCCGCCGCGGCCAAGGCCGCCCGCCAGCGGCTGCACGTCATGGCCGAGCCCTCCTGGTACTCGGAGACCGAGGGCCTGGAGGCCGGCAAGTTCGGCACCCAGGAAGACGAGATGAAGTGCTACGACCTCTGGAAGTGGAAGTACGACAGGGGCCGCGCGCCCAAGGGGCCCACCAGCCGGGCCGGCGGCCGCTTCGTGGCCGGCATCGACAACCACTACGACAGCGAGGGCGACGTCGTCGAGGCCCTCACGCTGATGTACATCCGCACCGGCAGCCGGGCCTACTTCGACGCGGCCCAGGCCTGGGCCAACCACGGCATGGACCTGCGCATATTCCGCACCGACGGCTGGCGCTACAAGGACGGCGGGGTGTGGTGGACCAAGGGCGGCCCCGCCGGCGGCAACCGCCCGCAGCGTCCCGGCGACCCGGTGACCGGCTTCCGCCACTACCTGGTGCCCAAGTGGTCCAAGGGCTTCACCAACAAGAAGACCGGCGTCTCCTGGGACCGCGCCAACGGCCAGCAGATCGGCTACCAGGCCGACGCCCGGCAGTGCAACTGCCACAACTACGCCGCGGGCATGGCCGCCTGGTTCAGCATCACCGGCGACCAGGACGCCAGGGAGGCGGCCATCGACTCCGCGGAGATGAACTACGATTTCAGCCACCGGGTCCGCAAGCGCATGCCCGGCAAGGTCAACTACTTCAGCCGCGACTTCACCCGCCAGGTGCGCGGCGCCAGCGCCTGCCGGCTGATCGCCCCGGACGACGAGGTGGTGGTCAGGATGAGCGACTACGCCGCCCAAGCCTTCCTCCAGCGGCCCATGCCCGAGCCCCGGGGATTCGTCAATCACCCCGGCCGGGCCGGCGACAAGCCCGGACGCCGGGGCCTGGACATGAAGGCGCTGGCCAAGCACGTCGGGCCCAAGGGCCTGGAGGCCATGAAGAAGGCCGGCGTCCGGCTCGACGCGGCCAGCAAGGCGCTGGTGGACTCCGAGGGCCGCAAGTGGCGGCCGATCGCCGCGGCCTGGAGCTTCATGTTCCCGATGATGTACCGGGGAATCGACAGCTACGGCCGCGCCACCGGCGACGAGGACGCCAACGATTGGTCCATCGCCCTGGCCAAGGCCTTCGCGCAGGTGGCCTTCCAGGAGCACTGCAACTTCCACTCCTACTCCATGGGCCTGGTGGACTTCCCGGTGAAGGGCGTCTGCCGCGACGCGCCCAGTTGGGCGACCGTGGGCACTGACAACAAGTTCGCCGAGGGCATCAGGATGAGCGGCTACGCCGCGCGCCACTGGCCCGACGGCCCGGTGCGGGGCTACTCGCGCTGCGGCGAGAAGCTGCTTCTGGAGCGCGGCAAGGACCTCTGGTTCGGCGGCTCGCACCGCGGCTACTGGGCCACCAAGATGCACCACGTTGGCGGCGTGGGCATGTGGGTCAACTGGTACCGGCCGGAGGAGGACAACGTCGGCTGGACCCTGCGCCTCTTCTACGAATACAGCCACATGCGCAAGGACGGGGAGGCTCCCAAGGCGGTCACCGACCTCAAAGTAACCGTCGCGAGGGAGCAGGCCACGGTCAGCTTCACCGCGCCGGCCGACGTCGGCGGCGGCAAGGTGGCCCGCTACCAGGTGAAGTGCTCGGAGGAGCCCATCGTGGACTACGAGAAGTTCCTGGGGCACTGGAAGAACTGGACCTCGGACAAGGTCACCAACTGGTGGATGGCCACCAACGTGAAAGACGAACCGGCGCCCAAGGCGCCGGGCGCCAGGGAGAGCTTCACGGTCACCGGCGTGCCCGCCGGCGCCAAGTTCTTCGCGGTTCGCGCCTACGACGACAGCTCCAACCGCAGCGGAATCAGCAACGTGTCCGGCGAGTAGCCGCGGCGGGACGATAAGGGGCCGGGGCCGGGCTGCTGCCCGGCCCCGTTTTTCTCGGCTTGAATCCGCTGAGCGGGAGGGTAGGGGTGTAGTTGTTCACGTCGTCCGACGCCCGGGAGGAGCCCGATGGCCGCGCGCATTCCCCGCAAGGAGTATCCCCGCCCGACCATGGTCCGGCCGGAGTGGATTAGCCTTAACGGTCAGTGGAAGTTCGAGTTCGACCATGGGCTCTCGGGCCTCGACGAAGGCTGGGCCGAGGGACATGACTACTCCCGGCGGATTCTGGTGCCCTTCGCGCCGGAGAGCCGCCTCTCGGGCATCGGCGACCGCGATTTCCACCCGGCGGTCTGGTACGAGCGGGAGTTCGACGCGCCCCGGCTGGGCTCGCGGCGCCTGCTGCTGCACTTCGGGGCCAGTGATTACGAAACGCGCGTCTTCGTCAACGGCCGGGATGTCGGGAGCCACCGCGGCGGCTACACGCCCTTCAGCTTCGACGTGACTTCTTACGTGAGAAAAGGTGCGAACCGCCTGACAGTTTACGCCCGCGACGACACCCGCTCAGGGGCTCAGCCCTCCGGGAAACAGTCCCTGAAGCGGGAATCGCACGGCTGCTACTACACGCGCACGACCGGCATCTGGCAGACGGTCTGGGCCGAGGTGGTGCCGGCCTTTTACATCTCGCGCGTGGCCGCCGTGCCCGGGCGGGACCTCAAGTCGGTGCGCGTGGCTGTGGAGGTGGCCGGCTCGGCGGGCAAGACGCCCCGGGTGCGGGCCGTGGCCCGCGCCGACAGCAAGACCGTCTCCGGCGCGGAGCGGGAGCTAGGGGGCGGCCGCGCGGTTCTCGATTTCCGCATCTTCGACGCGCGCCGCTGGAGCCCCGACGACCCGTTTCTTTACGACCTCGAAATTACGCTCCTCGAGGGCCGGCGGACGCGCGACCGGGTGTGCTCCTACTTGGGGATGCGCAGCGTGGAGGTGTCCGGCAGCCGGCTGCTGCTCAACGGCGAGCCGCTTTACCTCAAGACCGTCCTCGACCAGGGTTTTTATCCAGAGGGTGTCTACACCGCGCCCAGCGACCGCGCGCTTCGCCGGGACATCGAGCTTGCCCGCGCGGCGGGCTTCAACGGGGCCCGGCTGCATCAAAAGATTTTTGAGCCGCGCTTTCTGTATTGGGCCGACCGCCTGGGCTACCTCTGCTGGGGGGAGGCCCCCGACTGGGGCGCGGACCTCACCTACCCTGTCGCTCAAAATAATCTCACGGCCGAGTGGGTCGAGGCCATACGCCGGGACATCGGGCACCCTTCCATAATCGCGTGGGTGGCGACCAACGAGCAGCACCCGGAGGGCCACGGCCGCCGGGCGGAGGGTGACTTCCTGGCCGGCCTCTACCGCACGCTGAAAGATTTGGACCCCAGCAGGCCGACCGTCGACAACTCCGGCTACTGGCACACTCTCACCGACATAGTGGATATCCACGACTACGGCGACGGCGCCAGCCTGCGCAAGGGCTGGCGGAAGTTTGGGCGTTCCGGCCGGCCGGAAGACATCCCCGCAAAACACTGCCCGGCGTTCTGGCCGGGCTACGCGGGGCTGGGCGGCCCGGTGCACCTCAGCGAGGTGGGCGGCATCGGCTTCGCCGCGCGCGGCGCGGCCGGCTGGGGCTACGGGAACGTGCCGCGGACGAAGCGGGCCTTCATGAAGCGCTACGCGGACACGATGCGGGCCATCACCGACATCTCCAGCACCTGCGGCTTCTGCTACACGCAGCTTTACGACGTGGAGCAGGAGATCAACGGGCTCTACACCTACGACCGCCGGCCCAAGTTCGATATGGCCGCCGTGCGGCGTATCAACGAGGGCCGTTAAGGGAGCGAGGCGGATGAGAATCGCACTGGCAATCTTTCTGGTCGCTGCCGGCTGCGCGCCGCGCGGTGCCCCTCCCCGGGCGGCGGAGATCACCCTCAAGTGCACCGCGGACAACTCCGTCTGCTGCCACAAGAGAGAGCGCAGGCACAACATGGGCGGGCGGGACCGGCTGAAGATCAAGGGCATCGAGAACTTCCTGCTGCTGAACTTTGAGGCGAAGGCGATAAGGGGCAAGAGCGTCAAGAAGGCCACGCTCTATCTCAAGAACGCGCGGCCCAAGCCCATGCTCAGGCTGGTGGGCGTCTCCACCGTGGCGACCGCGTGGACCGAGGGCGGCCGCAAGGATCAGGAGGACGCCCAGGAGGGCGAAAGCTGCTTCCTCTCGCCGGCGCTCGGCAAGCGGCAGTGGGCCGGGCCGAGGAGCGACTTTCTCCACATCGTTTTCGGGCAGGGCGGGACCTTCTGGCGACAGGTTTACATCGAGGAGCCGGAGGACGGCTGGTTCCGCATCCCCGTCGACCCGCGCATAGTCGAGGCCATGGCCCAGGGGTTCTCCCAGGGCATGGCTGTTTCTGATGATAACGGCGAGGTCGGGCGCATTCACAAGGACGTCTGGCCGGACACCATCCACGACAACAACTACGTCTGGAGCCGGGAGTCCAAGGACCCGCCGCGGCTGGTGGTGGTGCTGGAGGAGAAGGCCGACAAGTCAGCGCCCGGGGTCGTTAAAGGTCTGAAGGTGGAGCCCTGGCCGGCCGCGGCCGGTTACGCGAAGGGCGCGGCGCGCGTCTCGTGGACCGCCTCCGGCGGCGACGGGCAGAAGGGCAGGGCGCTGGGCTACCTCGTTTCTTTCGCCCCCGGCAAGATGGAGGAGTGGGCGGTCGAGAGGTGGCGCATTCCAGCCGCGCCCGCGCCGGGCCAGGCGGTAAGCATCGTCCTCGACGCCCTGCCGACCGACGCGACCATGGAGGTCCGCGTCCAGGCTGTCGACGGCGCCGGGAACAAGTCCGAGCCGGCCAGCACGACAGGCAGTGCCTCGCCGGCGCGCGCCGCGCTCCCCAGGCTGGCGGTTTCAGAGATCAAGAAGGCCAAGGGCGCCGAGCCGCCGGCGCGCAACGGGAAGCTCCGCGCCTGGGCCTTCGGCGACGGCCTCAAGGTCAACCCGGTAAACGGCAACCTCCTGGAGGAGAGGGGCGTCGAGTACGGCGGGGAGGCCGGGGGCAGCTATCGCCGGGCTAACGTCGTCTGGGACGGCGCCAAAGGGGAAATCTCGCTGCGCGCCGCGCGCGGCGAGTGGGTCGCCTTCCAGCTCTGCCTGGAGGCGGTCAAGGGCTTGCTCTCCGGTGCCGAGGTGAGCTTGGGAGCCTTCGCCGGCCCCGACGGGCGGGAGATGGCGGTGCGCTTCCGGCGCTCCTCGGTGAGCCGCGCCTGGTACATAAAGTCCGGGGATGCCTGGTATGCGGACCCGCTGGTGCCGGTGGCGGGCAGGTTTGCCGTACCTTGGAAAAGGAACGCCGTCCCCGGCCAGCGCAACCAAACGTTGTATATAGAATTCTTCGTGCCGCGGGGCACGGCCCCGGGCAGGTACCAGGGCGCGGTGACGGTCTCCGCCGATGGAGTCAAGCCCTTCGCCCTCCCGCTAACGTTGACTGTGCTGCCCTTCGCGATACCTAAGGAGCTGCACTTCGTCTGGTCGATGAACGCCTACGGCTCGCCGGGGCGCGCGTGGGGCAAGCCCGGGGAGGCCGCTTACGCCGCCGCCGAGCGCGACTTCTACGTCAAGAGCCACCAGCACCGCACCTGTCTGGCGATCCTGCACTACACGCACTCGGGACGGATTACCGGCGACGCCGCTCCCCCCATCAAGGGCAAGGGCAAGGCCGCGCGCGTCGCCGACTGGACTGAGTTCGACCGGCGCTTCGGCCCGCTGTTTGACGGCTCGGCCTTCAAGGGCACGGCCCGGGAGGGCGCCCCCCTGGACCATTTCTATCTGACGTTCCACGAGAACTGGCCCGCGCCGATGGCGGGCAACTATAAATGGAACGTGCCCAAGTGGGAGCAGCACTGGAAGGTGGCCGGTCCCATCGGGGGGGGCTTCAGCAAACAGTATCAAGACGCCTGGAAGGCCGTCCTGGCCGATTTCGAGGGGCACTTCAGGGAGAAGGGCTGGAAGGGCACCCGCTTTCAGATCTACCTCAACAACAAGTTCTTCTACAAGATGTACGGGCGCTTCGGCAAGCGCCGCGGGCGGGGCACCAGCTTCTGGCTGCTGGACGAGCCCACCTTCTCCCGGGACTTCCAGGCGCTGGCCTTCTTCTCGCGGCTGACGCGCGCGGCGCTGGCCGGGCGCTCGGGGAGCATCGTCTTCCGCGGGGACATCTCCCGGCCGGAGTCGCAGCGGGACACGCTGGACGGGCTGGTGGACGTCAACGTCTGCGGGGACTACGCCGGCTACCGGCGCCTCATCGACGGGCGCCGGGCGCGCTTCGGCGAGACGCTGTGGACCTACGGCGGGCTCTGCAAAGTGAAAGAGAGCGCGCTGGTCCTCGGCGCCCGGGCGCTGACCATGTACTGCCGCACGGTGGACGGTTACGTTCCCTGGAAAACGCTGGACCGTGAAGAAGCCTGGACGAAGCCCAGCGACACGATCGCCTTCTACTCCGGCCGGCCGGTGGGCATCCGGGGCTGCGTGCCGTCCTTGCGTCTAAAGGCCTGCCGGCGAGGGCAGCAGGACGTGGAGTATCTCTGGCTCCTGGGCCGGAAACTGAAGCTCGACCGCCGCGGCGTCGCCGACCTGGGGGCCGGGGTCCTCAAGGCCAGCGCGGGGATTGACGCCGCCAAGACCAGCAAGCGCAGCCGGTTCAAGGATCTGGATTACGCGGCCTTTGAGCGCTTCAGGCGGACGGTGGCGGGGGAGTTGGGCCGACGACGGGAGAGCCCGAAGTAGCTCGTCAGGTTGCCATGTATTGAAACCAGCTTCCCAAGTCATCGGATTCGTAAGCGGCGATTAGAGCGGTAAAATCCTTCCCGACTTCCTCTTTCATCAAGGAGCCTAGGTCCGGTCGAACCACCCAGACCCAGGCAAGGTATTCGTCCTGGGTGGGGGGATCGTCATTGGGACACCATTCCACATAGCCGTCGTTTACACCAATGATGTTGACAAACAGGCAGCCGACCGCAGAAACACGTTCATCCAACTTGTCGAACTGGACTATCTGAGACCAAGGTATTTCCCGCGGCAGGTTGTCCGGTATGTCCACGAATTCCCTTTCTGCAGGCGCAGTTACTGGTCGCTGCCACAGATCGTCTTGTAGATATTCTCCCGCGAGACGGCCGGCTTCCTGCCCAGCCACGATTTCACCAGCACGGCACCGCCCATGCCCGCCCGGCACCTCTTGAGGTGCTTGGAGTAGCCGCTGACCCCTTCGAACGCGGAGACCACCCCGCGGGCCTCGCCCAGCCTGGTGAAAGCCCCCGGGGTGAGGTCCGGCTTCCTGGCCTTCTCGTCTTCGGGAGGCGCCTCCCCGGCCTGTCTGCGCCGGCGGGTCTTCGCCGCTTTCGTGGACTCGTCAACGGCGTCCATCTGCGCGCCGGCCACGTCGAAGACCTTGCGGACCAAGTTTTTCAGCGCAGCCCGTTTGGCGCGGTCGGAAAGCTCCTCCTCCAGCCGCGCGGTGCGGCGAAGCAAGTCGGACTTCCTGCGCCGCGAGAGGTTGCCCAGGACCGCGGAGCGCACCGCGCTCCCCGCGCCGACCAGCGCCTGGGCGATCAGGTCGTCGGGGACCTTGAGCAGCGCGCGCTGCAGGTCCGGCCCGGCTATGCGCACCAGGTCACTTTCGTCATAGGCCCTGCTCACGTTTCGGCTGCTCCTCGCATCCCTCACGCTTCGGTAACTTGCAGTACAGTATATCACGCCGGGCAGGCCTAATCAAGAGATGGCGAAGCAACGTATTGAATGCCGACGGCCCCGAAGCGGTCACCGTGGTAC
>CAZONU010000063.1:15840-16713 GCA_964581145.1 uncultured Planctomycetia bacterium | reverse complement strand
TTTCGAGCATGACCGATTACCTGAAGGGCTCAGTGGAGGATTACCTGGACGCCTCGGCGGCGGGGCAGCCCACGCCGGGCGGCGGATCGGTCTCCGCGCTGGCCGGGGCGCTGGGCGCGTCGATGGCCGCGATGGCCGGCAACTTCACCACCGGCAAGAAGAAGTTCGCCGGCGTGGAGGCCGAGGTCAACGAGCTGCTCGAGGCGCTTTCCGGCGCGCGCCACCGGCTGCAGGACCTGGCCCAGAAGGACACCGAGGCCTACGCTGCGGTCAGCGAGGCCTTCAGGATGCCCCGCAAGAGCGACGAGGAGAAGGCCGCTCGCAAGTCGGCGGTGGCCGCCGCCTGCCGGGGGGCCATGGCCGTCCCGCTGGACGCGGTGCGCGCCTGCCGCGAGGCGCTGGTCGCCGCGCGCCGCCTGGGGGAGATCGCCAACCCCAACCTGATCACCGACGTGGGCGTGGCCGCGCTGCTGCTGGAGGCCGCGGCCCGCGGCGCGGCGCTCAACGTGCGCGTCAACCTGCCTTCCATAAACGACAGCGAGACCTCCGAGCAGGTCGGCGCCGAGATCGAGAACGCCCTGGGCGAGTGCGCCGGGCTCGCCCGGCAGACCACCGACCTGGTGGACGCGGCCATGGCCAAGGGGGCGGGATGAAGCACGGGGTTCAGGGTACGGGGTTCGGGGTCTGGGCGGCAGTTGCGCTGCTCATTGCCGCCGGCTGCACGCCCCCTTCCAGGGGAGACGCCGCGGCCGAGCGCCGGCGCCTGACGCTGGCCGGGGTGGTCGACGAGGCCGACGCCCTGGCCTGGAGCGGACAGGTGGAGGGCGCGGCGCTGGCGCTCCTCCTCGACCGCCGGATAGAGGCCGGCGCGAA
>CAZONU010000063.1:0-15830 GCA_964581145.1 uncultured Planctomycetia bacterium | reverse complement strand
GCGACGAGTTGCGCAAGAGCCCGGCGAAGCACCGGGGCGCGCCGGTGCTTTTCAACGGCAAGCTGGTCGCCGCAGAGAAGCACGCGCCGGGCGAGGATTGCAGGCTCCTGGGCAAGCTCTACAAGGGAGTCATCCTCCTGGCTGACGGCGGCATGGTGGCCTTCCGCTGCCGGGCGGTAAAACTGGACCCCTCCAAACCGGCCACCGAGCTTACCCCTGATATGACGATCCCGGTGAAGCTGCCCAAGGTGGGCACGCCGGTCGCGGTCCACGGGCGCTTCCTCAAGCGCTGGGTGGCCATGGACGCCAGGGGCAAGGACTACATAGTTATGCCCCTGCTGGCCGCGCATTCCGTCACGAAACTGGCCGGCCCGGAGGCCGGGAAACTGGCCCGCACCAAGCTCGGACCCGGCAGGCTGCCCCTCAAGGAGCTCCACGGCCCCGAGGTCTGGAGCCGCCCGGTGGTCGAGCTGGCCGCCGGCGGCGCGCTGCGCCTGGACGGCAAGCCCATCGGCTGGCGCAAGCTCGAGGATGCGCTGGCCATCGGGGCGGCCAGGTACCGCAACCCGCTGGGCGACTCCTCGCTGGCGGTGGTGGTCCTGGCCGACCCGCGCGCCCCGAAGGCGGCCGCCGAGAAGCTCAAGAAGATGCCCGGGGACATGGGCGCCAGGTGCGTCTTCCGAGCCCTGGCCGCCCCCCAGAAGTAGCGCCCGCAGGGAGGGCCTCATGATCCGCGACTTCCTCCAGAAGGCCATCTCCGACCTCATCGCCATCCCCAGCCCCAGCGGGCAGGAGGAGGGCGCCGCCGATTACGTGTGCGAGCGCCTCCAGGAGGCCGGCCTCTCGCCCCAGCGCGACGAGGACAGCAACGTCTGGGTGGAGGTCGGCTCGGGCAAGGGGCTGCTGCACGTCAACGCGCACCTGGACACGGTGGTGCCCGTCGACGGCTGGAAGACCGACCCGCACAAGCCGCACCTTGACGGGGACAACCTCCACGGTCTGGGCGCCACCGACTGCGGCGGGGGGCTGGCCGCCCTGCTGTACCTGGCTCCACGGGTCAAACCCAACGTGCGCGTGCTGTTCAGCTGGACGGTCTGCGAGGAGGGCATCAGGAACTCCAAGACCAACGGCTCGAAGCGCATGGCCGAGCGGGGCGGCGACTGGGCCATCACCGCCGAGCCCAGCTGCAGCCTCGAAGGGCCGGGCATCAGCCTGGGCACCCAGGGCCACGCCCGCGCGGTCGTGAAGTTCGCCGGCCGTGCCGCGCACAGCTCGCGCCCGGACCTGGGGGAGAACGCGATCTACGCGGCGGGCCGCTTCTGCCTGGAGCTCGAGAAGCTCAACGGGGAGTTCAAGGAGGTCCAGGTCTACAACGAGGTCTTCGCCCGGCCCTCGGTGGCCGCCACGGTCATCAAGGGCGGGAGGCTCTCGAACATCATCCCCGACGGCTGCGAGGTGACCGTCAGCCGCCGGCTCTCTCCCGGAGAAACGCGCGAGGACTTCGAGGCCGAGCTGGAGGCCCTGCTGGCCGGAGCCGACGCCGAATATGAGCTCTTCGGCGACGGGCCCTGCGCGGTGGTGGACTTCGAGGGGCCGCTCTTCGCCACGGCGAAGAAGGCCTGCGCGGAGCTCTTCGGCGAAGAGCGGGTCACCTGGCAG
Organism: uncultured Planctomycetia bacterium; assembly: GCA_964581145.1. Classification (GTDB taxonomy): domain Bacteria; phylum Planctomycetota; class SZUA-567; order JAKLDR01; family JAKLDR01; genus CAZONU01. Next base: position 14,171 of record CAZONU010000063.1, on the reverse strand, counting down.
CGCGGGCGCACCGACGCGGTGATTTACGCCTTGAAGGGCATGGACACCCTGACGGTCGGCCCGGGGCTGATCGGCCAGTCGCACGTGGCCAACGAGCACATCAACCTGCGTGCTGGCACGGACTGCGTCGGCCTGCTCGAGAAAATAATCAACGAACTGCCGGACAAGGAGTAACCGCGGCGCGTGTCCGCCATGATGCCCGACTCGAGGAATCTTCTGCGCGCGGCGCCCCCGCTGGCGCTGGCCTGCCTGCTGGCCGCCGGGCTGGCCGCGGCGGGAGAGCCCCCCGCCGACGGCACCCGCGTCGAGAAGTGGCCCGACGGCAAGAAGAAGGTGGTGGCCAACTATCGGAAGGGACGGCTCGAGGGCAGCTACGAGGAGTACGGCGCGGACGGCAAGCTGAGGGTGCGGGCCGGCTACCGGGGCGGCAAGCGGCAGGGGGCCTACAGCCGCTACGATAAAGAAGGCCGCTGCCTGCTGCGCTCGAACTACGTCGATGGCCGGCTCAGCGGCCCGCGCTACGAGCTCCACCCCAACGGGCGGGTCAAGCTCCTGACCCACTACCGCGGCGGGCGCCTGGTCGGCCGCCTGGTGGAGCAGGGGCCCGGCGGCCGGGTGCTGCGCCGGGAGGAGATCCGCTCGCCGGCCTGGCCGGAGCGCTCCGTGGAGGAGCTTCGCAAGGAGCTCGCCAAACTCGACCCCGCCAAGGCGCCGGAGGGAGACCTCCACGAGGAGAAGCCGGTCACGGACGGAGAGCTCAAGGCCGGCAAGGTGGCCGGCAAGCACCTCTCAGCGACCCTGGGCCACCTCAAGGCCTACCGCTATATCGCCCGGGTGCCCTACAGGGGCCTGGCCATTCACGCGCCCTGCCAGCAGCGCGCCCAGCACGCCGTGGTCCTGCTCAGCGTCGGCAAGGTCTTCAGCCACACGCCGCCCCGGCCGGCGGGAATGGACGAGGCCTTCTACAAGCTGGCCCGGGAGGGGACCTCCAAGTGCAACCTGCACTTCGGCACGCGCACCTCCCTGCGGCGGGCGGTGAGCAGCTTCATGTTCGACTCCGACGCGCGGAACATCGCCATGCTCGGGCACCGCCGCTGGTGCCTGGAGCCCGGCCTGGCCCGCACCGGCTTCGGGATCTCGGGCGGCTACATCTCCATGTGGGCGCTGGACCGCTCGGGCGGGAAGCCGGCCTACGACTTCATCCCCTTCCCGACCAGCGGGCCCCACCCGGTGGAGTACTTCGGGGCGGGCTGGGCCTGGAGCGTGCGGCTCAGCCCCAAGCGCTACCGCCGGCCGGAGGCGAAAGCCGTGAAAGTCTCGCTCTGCCGCCTGGACCCCGTATCGCTGGCGCCCGGCGCCCCCCTGAAGCTGGACCATCACGGGCTGGCCGCCAAGGCCAAGAGCGTGCGCTACTGCGTGATCTTCCGGCCGGAGGGGCTCAAGCCCCGGGCCGGCGACTCCTACCGCGTGAATATCGGCGGGCTCAAGGACCGCGCCGGCAAGGCGGTCAGGGTCGTCTACGACGTGGAGTTCTGCCAGGTGCGCGACGGGAAGGGCCCTCTCCTGGTCCCCCGCTCGCCGATCCGCTGGAAGCGCCGGCCGCCGCCGAAGCCGGACGATCCCCCGTTGAAATGGTATTGAGGGCGTGTGGTGCGCTGATTAGGTAACCTTCACCGCCCGGTCCCTGAAGGGCCGCCAGGAACGGTTCGCACTTGCAGGCGGGCGAATTACTCCATCCCTTTCTTGCCTTAATCAGTCAAGAGTTTCGGGAAGGGCTTTCTTCTTGCCTCCCTCACTGCTGGGCGCGACGGGTGTCCCGCTCTCCAGCTCACGGAGCAGCGCTCTCTCCCGTTCGTAGCGGGCCAAGTGAGTCTTGAGGACCGGACGCGCCGCCGGGTTCCTCTGCCATAGGTCGCGATAGAATGCGTGCGCCTTCGCGTCGGGCGCCTGGCGCAGGAAGTGTAGCACGACCCTGGAGAGCTTGTCTGGATCCTTCACATCCTTCAGCCTTGCCAGCAGCTTCTGAACGAGCTGCTTCCGCTTGGCGATGACCTCGGCGAGCTGAACGGAGGTCGTTCCAGGCGACGTATCCAGTAGAGCGTGCAGGATACAGTCGTCCGTCTTGTCCGAGCCAAGCTGATCCAGGGTGAGACAGAGCGGCACCGCGACGGAATATGACTTCTCACTGAGAGCAACCTTGGCGATGGCCTCGGTATCCTCCTTGCTGAATCCGGGCTTACGTACGCGGTCGACCATCGCCCAAAGATCATATGCCATATTCCTTCTGAAGTACTCGCTCTTGCTCGTGGCAACCTTGCCGATCAGGAACGTCCGCAACGCCTGTCGCCCCTTTGCACCTTTAGGGCGATCGCAGCGTACAGTCAGGTACTGTTCCAGTTCTTTGGCAAGGCCCGCGTTATCCCCTTCCAGGCGGAAGCAGGTGTGGTAACCGGGCAGACTGGGCAGATCTAGATCGCCGTCTTTGCCCTTCTTGAGGAACAGAAGAGCCCGCTTGGCACCGTGCAGAATGCTATACTTGGTCCGTCCGACACGTACCGGCAACAGCACGGTCTTGGCCTTGGTGGTGCCCGCTAACGTACGTACCAGGCGAAAGCGAAGGTTGGTCCTGCTATTCAGAAGCACTATCCCCTTGGGGGGAGGCTCTTGCGCTTCGAACGCGGCTACGGCGATGACGTCGGACTGGGCCATCAACAAGAGAAGTGGGCCGGGGCCGCGATTCCTTTCTGATGCATCGACAACATCGTTGGCTACCAACAGAAGCGCAAAGCTTGCTGTGATCGCCAATTGCTTTCGAAGCATCATGGTCGCGACCTCCGCGTATAGGGCTCATAGGGCAGAATGGCAGTTGTAGCCCCCACGTAACCTTTGACACCTTTCCGGCGGAAACTGCTGGAGTAAGTCACCATCGCCCGGCCTCCCTTTCCATTCCCTTGAAAACCGCCTCCAAACTGCTCACTTCTTCGGTTCAACCGCGGCGGACACCCTCCGTCGCCGAACCAAGAGGCTTCCAATAGCCCCGATTACGGCGCCCGCAACGAGGCCAGCGGCGCCCCAGATGAACTTCGCGAAGCCCTGGTCCGAGTTCCCGGCGCCGCTTGCGTCATTTCCCTGCTGGAGCTTCACGATTCCTTTCCCGTTTCGCGGCAGCCGCCGATTGAGAGCAGCCGGATCGAGTTTCTTCGCCGCCTCACGCCAGGTAATCGGTGGATACTTGCGCTTGAGAGTGACGACCAGCGAGTGCGAATCGCAGGCCAGCTGAGGCACGTAGTCCGTGTACGCCTGCTTGGGGAGCAGGTCCACGAGTTCGCGCCTGGCGAGGACTTCTCCTTCAAGATTGCAGAGCACCGCGATCAACCGCGGCGGCTTCTTGTCCTTCTTGCTCTCGGGCAGGACGCACACCGCCGCGATCTTCTTCCCGTCGCGAGAAAAGACCGCCTTGTACGGCATCCCGGTCCACTGAATCGTCTTCGCATTTCCACCCTTCGCAGTGAGCACCTCAGAACGCCAGGAGACTCCGTCCGCGCCGTCGTAACAGGTTTTCAGGGTCACGTACCGCGACCTGTCGGCCAGGAGGATGTCGGGGTTCTCGCCCCCAGTGCCCCTGGTTTCGAAGAGCAGCTTGCCCGTCGACACGTCAACGACGCTATTGTACCAGCCCGTGCTCTTGGCCTTGCGAAAGTTCACGAGGCCGCTTCCCAGAGGCGTGATGAAGTCCGCGCTCAGCTCCTTCTTGAACCACAACTGCTTGGCGTCCTCGCAGCGGTAGGCCGCGATCCCGCCACCCGCCTGCACAGCCAGGAACGTGGAGCCCACGAACACGCCCCTGTAGCTCTTGCCGGAAATCTCACCCACCTGCTTACCGCGCAAAGTGTACATCTTTCCCCCGCGCGTCGGACCTGACTTGTCGAAATCGAGGCGGCCCGGATTCCGGGTCTTGGTGAAGATCACTATGCGGCGGTGTCGCAGGTTGACCCTTATCTTCGAGGAACTCGGCTGGGTCCTCCACAGCGTCTTGCCCGCCGCGGCGTCCCGCACTTCCAGCACAAGCCGCTGGCCGACGGGATTGACGCCGAACAGCACCCGGACATCATCGTTGCCGGCGATGGTGGATACGTGCTCTCCAGCGGCAGCGGCGCGCAGAGATACCGAGCAAGCCGGCAGGAAGCAGCCCAGCAGCAGCAGCGTTCTATTCCTGAAGCAGCGCATCCTCATTCTCCTCAAGCCTCATCTCTATTGCGGACCCCGCATGAGTTGCACCTCTCCGCCCCCGCCGGGGACGAGCGCCGCGCCGCCTAAGTAACCTTCACCGCCCGGTCCCTGAAGGCCGCCAGGAACGGGTCGCACTTCCAGGCGGGCGAATTGCTCCCCCCATTTCCTGCATTTCAGCGTCGAGGATTTCGGAAAAGGGGACATTCGACTTCGCTGGCCCCTTTCACCGCTTCTCAATCTCTTCCAGGGCTTTGGCGACAGCCTTGCGCACGCGTGCTTCGCCATCCTTGGATGCTTCCTTGAGCGAGGGGATAGCGGCTTTGGCGGTGGGGCCGATCTTGCCCAGAGCTATGGCAGCGGCTACACGCACCCAGATGTCCTTGTCCTTGAGGGCTTTAGCGAGCGCCGGAACGGCTTTGGCTGCGTCGGGTCCGACTTCTCCGAGTATGATTGCTGCGCTCATGCGCACCTGAGCGTCTTTGTCTCGTATCTTCTTCAGGGCAAGAGGTACGGCTTTGACCAACAGTTTCTGCGCGTTCTTGAGCCCTTCAGGGTCTGTTGCCTGGGTGCGGAGTCTCTTCATGATCATCTCAACCGCCATGCCATCATCTCGCCCGATCCGCTCCAGTGCACGTTTGAGCGTGGCCATTGAGAGCCGTGCCCTTGTCCGGGTCTCCTTGTTGCGCAGTACAATCTCCGTTTTGATTCTCTTCACGAGTTCCCCTGCCTTCTTGGCGTGTGTCGTTTCGGGGTACTCCTCCACCACCTTCATGTATCGCACCAGGGCCATGACCAACTGTCCCTTCTTCCTTGCGCTTTCGGCTTCTTTCATCAATAAACCAGCGGCTCTCTCGCTAATCTGCTTCTGTTTGTAGGCACGCTCCTTATCAAGAGCCTTTCTCTCGGCGGCTCGCAGTTCTGCGGGAGTAGGGGTCGCCTCGGCCAACTTGCGCTCTCTCTCGATACGTTGCTTCTCTGCTTCCTCCTTCTCTTCTTCCTTCCGGCGCCTCTCGGCTTCTATTCGACGCTGCTCCAAGTTCTTCTGTCCTTGGTTGAACTTGGCCTTGTCAATGACCTCCATCTTGGAGCGGATCTGCCTCAAGAAGATGGTCTTCTTCTTGGCTGTGCGCACGGTGATTTGATAATCCATATGCTCAGTGAACTCGTTCGGGAAGATCACGACCTTCTCAACCGCTGAGACCCCTGGCACTGCGGTCGATGCAATGTTCTGTTTGTAGTGCATCTTGTGAACGTCCGCCTCCACGCGCTGGTCGTAGTGGGTGAATCGCGGATCGATGTAGTAGAGCCTGTCCTCAGCGCCCAGTAAGAGCAAGATCCCGTTAATGGAACGATCAGTGTGAGGCATCTTGACTCGGGCACACCGCATAAACGTGGGTTTGAACGAAAGATAGGTGCCCGCATAGAACGGGTCGTTGCGGCGACGTCCCAGCAGCAGCCACTCATCCTTCTTTAGCCCTGCGGGGACAACAACGTATTCGAGGCAACGGTGCCACTTGGGATCAGTTGCGAGGTAAGCGCCACGAATTGCCTTGCTGACGGGCTTGATTTGGAAGTCAAGTTCGGCGCCGAGCATCGCCAGCTTGTACTTCCCCGTTTCAGGCACCGGGAGATAGAATATACGCCTGAGGTCGACTGTGAACGTAGACTTTTCTGCCGGCCTCAATTTCTTGGCTGCGGCCTGGTAAAGCGGTTCTTTCGTATAGCGTGAGGCAGGCAGCCCCCCCACCCGAGTCTTCCCGTCTTTAATAAGGCTCGCAGTCTTCACGTAGCGCGCTGCCCAAGCACCGCTGTCACGCGGTACACGAGGATAGCTGATGACTATGACCTTCTTCGTATCGTTAGATACGGTGACCGAGAGATGCATCTTCTCGCCGACGTGCAGGGAGCGGCTTGCGAGTGACAGTTTGACCGAAGCGGAATAGGCACTACTCCCGATGCACATGAATACACACATGCACGAGGGCAGAATCCGCATGCGCCTCCTCATATGATGGCGCAAGCCTCGTTCAGGCGCGGCAGATGGCCTTGGAGACATCTGTGAACCTGCGCGCATTGGGGCATTCTCCGTCACACACACTACTAGAAACCATTCCCCGCCTAAGTAACCTTCACCGCCCGGTCCCTGAAGGCTTCCAGGAACGGGTCGCACTTCCAGGCGGAGCCCGAGCACGCTTCCGCCGCGGCCTTGCAGCCGCCCAGGCATTCGTCCTCCAGCTTGCAGCCGGAGCAGAACTCCGGGCGGGCGGTCTTGAAGTCCTGCATGGCCGCGCTCTCGGCGATCCGGCGGAAGCTGGTCTCGCGGATGTTGCCCAGGATGGTCGTCGAGTGGTTGCAGGGCCTCACACTTCCAAGGGGGTCCAGCGTGTAGTAGGCCCGCTCGGTGCCCGCGGCGCAGAAGCCGAAGCTGAGCCGCTCGTATTTCTTCACGTCGAACAGGCAGGGGGGCATGGCGATGGAGCAGCTTACCGGCATCTCGTACTCAGCGCTGAGCTCTTCCGCCAGATCCATGGCCGCCTGGAGTTCCTCCGGCGTGAGTTGGAGCATCTCGACGTTCTCGCGCCCCCGGCCGCCGGGGTTGAAGCGGTTGAACATTATCCCGTCGACGCCCAGGGCCACGGCCAGTTCAACGGTTTCCTTCAACGTCGCGATGTTGAGCCGGGTGGCTACGAACACCGTGACCACGCGCTGGCCCTGGAGCTTGAGCTCGGCGGCCGCCGCGGTGACCTTGTCGAACGCGCCCTGCGAGCCGCTCATCCGGTCGTGGATCTCGCGCTCCGAAGATAGCAGCGGCAGCTCGAAGATGCTGATCTTCTCGGGGACCAGTCCGGCGATGGCCTCGTCGCTGAGCAGCCCCCCGTTGGTGATCAGGTTGATGGTGATGCCCCGCTCGACCAGGAAGTCCACGATGTCGAATATGTCCGGGCGGAGCATGGGCTCGCCGCCGGAGAGCGACACCAGCGACGCGCCAGTTTCTTCCAGCATTTTTCCGAGCATGGCCAAGGTTGCGTCAGTCGGCAGCTCGCCCAGCGGGTAGTCCACCGGGTTCTTCCAGGCGTTGTAGCAGTGCTGGCAGTCGTGGTTGCAGCGGGTGGTCACTTCAAAGACGAAGGAGTCCTGCTGCCGGAAGCGCTCAGAGAGCGGGGGGATCTCGGCGGCGCTCACTCAGCCTCCCTAATCAGCTTCTTGAGCTCCTCGAGTTCGGCCTTGACGCGCCGGCAGGTGGCCTTGGCCTGCCGGACCTTTTCCGGCGGGAGCATGGTCGACTTGGGGTCGGCGAGGACGGCCAGGTCGGCCTCGACGGCGGCGATGATCTTCTTCATGGCCTTGGGATGCAGCTTGCGCCCCCTGGCCAGCTCGGTAAGCAGCGGCAGGCGCCTGGTGAGCCGCTCCAGGCTCTCCTTCGAGGGGGGCACCGGTTTCGGGTCGTCGCCGGTGGTCGCTGCGAGGTGATCTTTCTCGAGCCTGCCCAGCTCCATGGCCAGCAGCTTTGATTCCTGAACCGTCAGCAGGCCGGCGTCGGTCAGGTCCTTGATGGCTTTGGAGGCGGCGTCGAGCCCCTTGCGCTTCTCCTGCGGGTCGCGGCTCCGGGCGGCCAGCTTCCAGGACTCGACCAGAGTCTTCCAGTCGGGGGAGTTCTCCAGGCCGCCCGCGTCGTCGCCCAGGCGCTCCCTGAGGCGCTTGATGATGGGGGCTGCCGCCCGGCGGACCTCCTCGAGCCTGGCGCGTTCTGGGCCGGGCATGCTGACCTGGGGGTCCGAAATCCGGTTGAGGTCCTGCTCGGCCTTGAGCAGCACTTTGCGGACGACTCTGGGGTCGAGCTTCTCCTGAGCGGCCAGCTTCTCAAGGAGCGGGAGTTGCTGCCCCAGGTTGTAGCCGATGCTGCACTCCACCGGCATTGGCGCATAGCAGATCGCCACCGCCGGCTTCGGCCGCGAGAACCAGACCCCGAACGCGCCCAGCAGCGCCAGCCCCGCGCCGATGAGCCGGCGCTTCCAGCGCGGGCCTCTTTTCGTGGCCGCGTAGACGTCGATGCCCACCAGCACCAGTCCGGCCACGGCCACCAGGCCGAAGAGGGCCATCAGGATTCCGGCGGCGCGTTGGGGCATGGCCGTTCTACTCCTTCATCAGCGGCTTGAGCTTCGCGATCTCGGCCTTGACCGCGTCGCGGGTTCTCTTCGCCTTGGCGCGCCCGGCCGCCGACAGCTTGCCGAGCTGTTTCTTGTCGGAGAGCGTTTTCACGTCGCTCTCGATGGTGGCCAATATCTTGTCGAGTGCAGCCTTGTTGACCTTGCCGCCCGCCACGAGCTTCTGGAGCAGGGGCAGGCGCTTCTGGAGGCGCACGAAGCTCGCCCCGGCTGGAGGAGTGTAGACCATGGGAGCGGCCGAGTAGCAGGTGGGGCCGCGGACCTTGAGCGGCGGCGCATCGGTCGGCGCGGTCCTGTATATGTCGCCGTTGATCCTGTCGGCCTTGATGGTCAGCAGGCGGGCCTCCGCCGAGGCCAGCAGCCCCGCGGCGGCCAGGAAGTGCGCCGCGTCCCGGGCCGCCTGGAGCTTGCGGTTCGCCTGCGCGCGCTGCTTGACGGTGCTCTTGCCGCTCGTCGCCAGGGGTTCCGCGAACTTCCAGGCGTCGAGGACCGTTTTCCATTCCTTTGAGACTTCGAGCTTGGCCGCGGGCCGGGGCCGGTCCCCCAGCAGGACCTTGACCATCTCCAGGTGGCCCTTGACCGCATGGCGGGTCTGCCAGGCTTCGGGGCGCTGCTCGTCGGGCAACTGGGCGAAGTGCTTGTCCCGGCTGAGCAGCTCGACGTCTTTTTCGATGGTGGCCAGCACCTTGTCCAGCGCAGCTTTGTTAACCTTGCCGCCCGCCACGAGCTTCCGGAGCAGCGGCAAGCGCTTCTTGAGCCGCGCGAAGCTCGCCTGGGCCGGCCGGAAGGCCATCGCTTCGTAGCACTTGGCCATGCTGTCAGTCGGCGGGCTGCGGTAGATGTCCGCCTTGACCTTGGCGGCCTCTTCTGTCAGGAGCCCGGCCTCGGCGGCGGTCAGGAGTCCCGCGGCGGCCAGGCGCGTGGCCGCGGCCGCCGCAGCCTGCAGTTCCTTGGTGGCGCGTTTGCGCTGTTTGGTGGTGCTCTTGCCGCTGGTCGCCAGGGGCTTGGCGAACTTCCAGGCGGCCAGGACGGTCTTCCAGTCTTTGGAGTTTTCCAGGCTCGCGCCTTTCTTCCCACCGGAGAGCCTGGCCTTGATCTTCTTCACCTGGGCCTTGACCGCCTCGCGGGTCTTCTCGGCCTTCGCGCGGTCGGTGGCCTTAAGCTGCTTGAGCCTCTTCTCATCGTCCAGCGTAGAGAGGTCTTTCTCGATACTCACCAGCACTTTTTCGACCGCGGCCTTGTGGAGCTTGCCTGCGGCGGCCAGCTTCTCCAGGAGCGGCAGGCGGTCGGCCAGGCGCTTGGCACTGTCACGCGCCGGAACGGGTATCGGCCGGGGCGCGTAGCACATGGCCATGCGGTCTTCGGTGGCCCGATAGCGGCGCACGCGGCGGGTCAGGATTGCCAGGTCCTTCTTGAGCAGCCCGGCTTCGGCATCAGAGAGCAGCTTCGCGGCGGCCAGCTTGTCGGCGTCCTTGGTCGCTTTCTCGAGCGAGGCCAGCAGCTTCTTCCTGCCCGCCGCGTTGAAGGGATACGCCCCGCGCTTGCCCGAGGCTACCTCCTCAGCCTCTTTCCACGTTTTCGACAGCGCACGCCACTCGGCCGAGCCTTCCAGATCCTTGCCCGCCGGCGCGACGCCGGTTCCCTCACCTCCCCCGCCGGCCGGAGGCGGCGGCGGCTGGGGGTCGTCGGAGCAGGAGACCATCCCCAGCGCGGCCAGCAGGGCCAGCCCGGCGCCCAGCAGCCGGCGCTTCCAGCGCGGTCCGCGGCTCGTGGCCGCATAGACGTTGAGCCCCAGAAGGAAGAGCCCCGCGACCGCCAGGAGGCCCATAAGCGCATAGAACAGGTCGGTTACGCGCTGCGGCATGGTCCTTTTCTCCTAACCATCGCCGAACTCAGGACACACTCCACCAACCACTTAGACGCCGCCAGGCCGCGCCGGTTTCGAAGAAAAGTCTACCGCCTGCTTCCCGCCCTGCTGATACCCTCCAGCATGCTCCGGGCCTGGGGGAATATCGACGACTGGCTCGGATAGGTGACCATGAAACGTTCCAGCCGCGCCCGGGCCTCCTTGAACCTGCCGGCCTTCTTGAGCAGCCGCGCGCGCTCCAGCTCGGCCTCGGCGGCCTTCGCGCCCACGTCGCGGTACTCGGCGATGAACCTGTCCAGGTCGCCGCCGCGCAGCTCGGGGACCACCTTCATGGCCCGCTCCAGGCGGTCGGCGGCGGCCTTCTCCCGCGCGCTGCGGATGGCCTTGAGCTCGGCGGCGCCCGGGCGGCAGTCGATGCGCGCGGCGGTCACCCGCCCGGTGGTGAGCGCCAGCTCCAGCGACAGCCGCCAGCCAGTGACCCGGCCGGAGGCCAGCCCGTCGAGCAGCTCGCGGGGCAGCGCCGACCGGCCCGCCCGGCTCTGCGTGCCCCAGCGGACCTCGCCGTCGCGGAGTTCCAACTCCATCTTGTCCGCCGTCCGCGCGGACGGCTCGGTGCCCTTGGCTTTGGACAGCGCGCGGCCGGCCCATTTCGGCCCCTTGGCTTCCAGGCGCAGGGGGCCGAGAGCGCGCTTCGCGCCGCCGCGCATGACCGGGGTGATGGTCAGCGCGGTCTTCTGGGCGGCCCCGGAGATCTCGAAGGCCGCCCGGAAGTTCCCCGGGAAGACCGGGAGCCAGCTGAGGCGGGCGGTCTGGCCCTTCTCGGTGATCTTCCAGTCGCGCCCGGAGCCCGCTTTCGAGAAGTCGTAGTCGAGGCGCAGGCAGCCGGGCAGCGTCTCGCGGACCCGCGCCGAGAACGGGCCGCCCAGGACGCAGTCGCGCTCGGCCTCGCCCACCAGCTTGAGGAGGACGTCCCGGCGCGCCGAGACGTAGGCGGTCCGCCGGCGGTCGACCAGCAGGCGGCCCAGGCGGGCCGAGGCTTCCGCCGGGCGGCCCGCCCCCAGCAGGGTCCGGACCGCGCTCTCCAGCTCCTCGGCGGCGGACTCCTCGTCCGGGGAGGCCAGGAAGTCGAGCTCCTGGCGGTGCACGGCGGTCTTGGCCTTCATGCCGGACTTCTTCTCGGCGGCGGCCAGGTAGGTTTCCGCCTGGGCCGTCTCCCGGGCGGTCATGTACAGCAGGGCCATGGCCAGCTGGTCCTCGCCGCTCCGCCGGCTGACCACCTGCCTGGCCAGGCTGAGGAGCTCCGAGGGCTTGAACCGGCCCCACGCGATCAGGGTCAGCACCCCTTCGCCCCGCTGGTCGACCATCACCAGCCCGCCGTAGTGGGCGTTGGTGATCACCAGCCCCAGGGGGTTGTCCCGGAAGGCGCTGTCCGCCAGCGGCGGCTTCTTCTCCTTGAGGCGCTTGAACATCTGGCGCTGGAAGCGCAGCAGGTTCCGGGCGCGCCTGGCGGCCAGCTCCAGCCGCAGCCGGGCGCGGCTGCCCGCCGGGGCCTTCTTCACCGCCGCGTCGAGGTCGCCCGTCGCGCCGCGGAAGTCCCAGCGGGCCATCTTGGCTTCGGCCCTGGCCAGTTCGGCGCCGACCAGCCGCGACTCGGCGCCGAGCGCAGCGGTCCGCCCGGCCGCGGCCTTCCGGGCGGCGGCCAGCCTCCTGGCGGCGGCCGCCTGCCACTCCCGGCAGGGGGCGAAGCTCCCGCCGCGGACCTGCCCCAGGAGCTCCCCGGCGCGGTCCAGGCTCTCGGCGGCGGTGAGCTCCCCGAAGCGCCCCTCAAGCTCCCGGACCTGGCGGGCCGCGCGCCTGGCCAGCGCCGCGCGGAGATCGGCGAGGCTCCCGGCCGCGGCGGTCCCCGGCCAGCGCCTGGCGGTTTCCTCCATGAACTCCAGCGCCCGGCCCGGCCGGCCCCAGGCCAGGGCATCGTCCGCCAGGTGCCGGTGCCTGGCAAGCTCCCTCCCGGCCAGCAGCTCCATGCGGGCGGCCAGCTCCGAGCGCAGCTGCCTGAGCACGGGCGCCAGCTTGCCGGCCTTCTCCGCGCGGGCGTCGCACTGGGCCAGGGCCCGGGCATAGGCCGCGGGCTCCTCGGAGGCCAGCACCTTGCGCAGCCGCCCGAGCAGCCCGCGGATTTCGGCCTCGTCCCGGCCCCCGCCGTTCTCGGGCCTGGCCGCCCCGCCGTTGGCGGCGGGGGGCTCCGGACCGGTTTCGCCGTTGGTGGAGCCGTTGGCGGTCAGTCTGGGGGCCGGTTCCGGCGGCGGCTTCTTGCGGCCGGCCAGCTGCACGGCGAAGCCGATCACCGCCAGAGCGGCCAGCGACCAGGCCGCGGTCTGGACCAGCGCGGCCGGGCCCGACCCGCCCAGCAGGCCCCCGCCGGCGCGGGCCCGCACGCTCCGGCGCGAGCGCCGCCGGCCGCCGCGGCTGGACTCCATCTCCCTGCGGACCGCGTCGATCTCCCCCAGCAGGGCCAGCGCGCTCGGCGGGCGGCCGTCGGGGTCGCGGGACATCATCCGCTCGATGAGGTCGCTGAGCGCCACCGGCACGTCGGGGCAGAGCACCGCGGGCGGGATCAGCCTGTCGCTGGCCGCGCGCATCAGCACCTCCACCGAGCTGGGCCCCTCGAAGGGCAGCTTGCCGGTGGTCAGGTGGTAGAGCGTGGAGCCCAGCGCGTAGATGTCCGAGCGGATGTCCACCCGGCTGGAGTTGCGGGCCTGCTCGGGGGCCATGTAGTAGGGGGTCCCGCAGCCCCAGTTCGACTGGCCGGCGCTGGTCACGTCGGCCAGGCGCTTGGCCAGGCCCAGGTCGGTGACCTTGATGTCCCCGCGGGGGGTCAGGATGATGTTGTCCGGCTTGATGTCCCGGTGGACGATCTTGCGCCTCTCCGCGGCGCTCAGCCCGGAGGCCACCTGCCGGGCGATGTCCAGGGCCTCGAGGGCGGGCAGGCGCCCCCGGGCCAGGAGCTCCCGGCTGAGCGCCCGGCCCTCGACGTACTCCATGCAGATGAAGAAGTGCCCCTCGGCCTGGCCGACCTCGTGCACCCCGACGATGTTGGGGTGGTTGATCTGCCCGGCCGCGCGGGCCTCGCGGATGAACTGCTTGATGTACTTGCGGTCGCGGGTCAGGTGCGCGGCGAGGATCTTGAGGGCCACCACCCGGTCCATGTTGAGCTGCCTGGCCTTGTAGACCACGCCCATGCCCCCCCGGCCGATCCGCTCCAGGACCTCGTAGCGGCCCAGCCGCCGGGGGACCTCGTGCAACCCGCTCTGCGCGTCGCTGATGGCGCCCTCGACCTCGGTCATGCGGTCGAGGAGCTTCTGGTTCTGCTCGTCGTTGATGGTGCCCTGGCCGACCAGCACCTCGCCGATGTGCGGCGCGGTGCCCCCCGCCTCGGCGATGCGCCGGAGAAGCCCCAGGGCGCGCTGGACCTCGGCGGGGGTGGCCAGGCGCTCCAGGAGCGCCATGCGCGCGTATTGGAGATCGGTTTCGCGAGGCTTGTACAAGCCGCTACTCCCCGCCCTTCTCCCGGGCCAGCGCCGCGCGGATCTCGGCCAGCGTCCAGCGCCGGCCGCGGCCCACCCCCGGGCACTCGCGCCCCAGGCGCTCCCAGCCGGCCGGCCGGGCCAGGTGCTCCGGCCAGAAGGGGAACGTCCGGCACTGGGTCGGCCGGGCCGCGTAGGCCCGGCAGCCGGCCGGCCCCAGCAGGACGCAGTCACCATCAGGACGCTCGCGGAGGGAGGTCCGTCCACGGACTTTCCGGCAGCACTCGCGCCGGAAGTCCTCCGCGGGCTGGCCCAGCGCGGCGGCCAGCGCCGCGACCTCCGCCTCCGAAACCCACACGTAGCCCGGCTCCCCGCGGCAGCAGG
>CAZONU010000062.1:0-16795 GCA_964581145.1 uncultured Planctomycetia bacterium | reverse complement strand
CGGCGGCGATGCCCATGCCGCCCTGGATCATCGCGCCCAGGTCGGTGATGATGTCCCCGAACATGTTGCCGGTCACGATCACGTCGAACCACTCGGGGTTTTTGACCATCCACATGCAGGTGGCGTCGACGTGGTAGTACTCGCGCTCGACGTCGGGGTACTCGGCGGCGCCCAGCTCGTGGAAGGCGCGCTCCCAGAGGTCGTAGACGTAGGTGAGCACGTTGGTCTTGCCGCAGAGCGCCAGGGCGTTCTTCTCGCCCCGGCCACGCGACTTTTTGCCGTGCTTGCGGGCGTACTCGAAGGCATAGCGCAGGCACCTCTGGACTTGATGTTGGGTGTAGACCATGTTCTGGACGGCGACCTCGTGGGCCGTGCCCTTCATGGCGAAGCCGCCGATTCCGGTGTAAAGCCCGCCGGTGTTCTCGCGGACCACCACGTAGTCGACGTCCTCCGGGCCCTTGCCGACCAGCGGGCAGGGCACCCCGGGGTAGAGCTTCACCGGGCGCAGGTTGATGTACTGGTCGAGCTCGAACCTGAGCTTGAGCAGCAGCCCCTTCTCGAGGATGCCGGGCTTGACGTCGGGGTGCCCGATGGCCCCCAGCATGATGGCGTCGAAGCTTCTGAGCTCCTCGACGCAGGAGTCCGGGCAGACCTCCCCGGTCTTCTTGTAGCGCTCGCCGCCCAGGTCGTACTCGGTCTTCTCCGTCTTGAAGCCGTACCTGGCGGCGGCGGCGTCCAGCACCTTGACGGCCTCTCGGGTGACCTCCGGCCCGGTGCCGTCGCCGGGCAGCACCGCGATCTTGAACGTCTGCGACATGTCCGCTCCCCACGCGATGAAAAGGCTCGGCCGCACTCCCTGCAGCCACATTGTCAGTGGATTCTAATGGGGGAGGGTAGGGGATTCAAGTAGCCGAGATTGAAGGACCGGGAAGCAGGCCTCTGCTAGGCAATGGGAGCAGAGTAGGAACTGATCGAGGTAACTTTGCCGTTGGTGAACTTGACGATCACTATGGTTGCGCCCGGCCAAGCACCGCCTCCGCCTCCCAAAATGAGGCGCCACTCATCCTTGGTGTAGGTGTCTTTAGATAGGGGTCTCAGTTTCCAAGCAGGGTCCCATCCCTTTGGGACACTGCCTTTCTCTATCTGGCGCACTACTTCCTCTTTGGTCATACCGGCCGTGATTGTGCAACCATGCCAGACGAAGCGCTTCGTCGTGATCTTGGATACAGAGCTGGTGGGTTTGGGCGGAGCACTGACGGATTGTTGTCTCTTCTTTGAACAGCCCAACATCGCGGCCGACACGGACACAAACAGCGCAAAGGACACGATTAGCTTGGTCATGTTCTCGCCCTTTCGGAGCACGCCCATCAAGATAACTCCACGTCTTCCTCGATTCCGCTTTCTGGGGGCAGCAGGACGTCCGGGTTGTCCGGTCGCACCGCCCGCGCCCAGGCCTTGAGCACCTCGCGGGAAGCGTTTTTCTCGGTGGAGGTTCGCCGGACCTCCTCCGGGTCCCAGCCGGTGCGCAGCTTGGCGAGCAGCTCCCCGCGGACGGCGCGGTGCTCCTCGCTCTCTCCCAGGTCGTTGACTTCCCCGGGGTCCGCCTCCAAGTCGAAAAGCACGGGAGGCAGATTCTCCTCATCGGCGTCCAGCCACAGCTTCCACTTGCCCGAGCGGATCATCCGCGAGGGGTAGTAGGGCGCGTCCGGAGCGTTGCGGCTTCTGGGCCACTGCTGGAGGTCGGCCAGCTCCGAATAAGTCTCATCCGACCAGTTATCAGGATGATTGCCCTGGAGCGTGGGCCAGAGCGACCGGCCGTCGGCGTCGTTCATGGGCCCGGCGCCGGCGAGGTCCACGAGGGTGGGGCCGATGTCCATGAGATTACAGACCGCATCGGAAGCGTTTCCCGCCTGGATAACTCCGGGCAGCCGGGCGATCAAGGACGCGCCCGCCGAGGCCTGGTAGTAGACGCTCTTGGCCCACAGGCCGTGTTCGCCGGCCATATCCCCGTGGTCGGAGGTATAGACTACCAGCGTGTTCCCGGCCAAACCGGTTTCATCGAGACAGTCGAGCACCTCGCCCACGAGCGAGTCGAAATGATCGCAGAGCGCGAAGTAGGCCGCGCGGGCCAGGCGGACGCGCTCCTCGGGGATCTCCGGTTCCAGCACGCCGCACTTGCGCCGCTGGCGCAGCACCGAGGCCGGCTGATTCCCCTCGATAGTGGGGGTGTCCACTTTATCGCGGTAGTACTCGAAGAGCTCCCGGGGAGCGACATAGGGATTGTGCGGCAGGAGGAATCCGGCCGCGGCAGCGAAGGGGCGCTCGTCCCGGTCCCCGGCCTTCTCCCGGAGGTACTGCACCGTTGCGTCGGTCACCTGACGGTCGAACCACTGGTTGAGAGTGGTGCCCGTGCCGGTGATTTCGACGGCCCCCCTGGTCCGTCCGCAGGTGACGGTGGGGATCACCTTCCAGGCCGCCCCGTCGGGTATTGGAGAACCCGGGTGACAGGCGCAGAGTTCGCCCAGCGGGCGCCTCTCGAATCCGTGGCGCTGGTCGGCGCCCACGAAGTGCATCCGGCCGATCAGCGCGGTCTCGTAGCCGGCCGCGCCCAGGTAGTGCGTCCAGCAGGGGCTCGCCGAGGAGAGCACGTGGGCGTTGTCCCAGACTCTGTTGCGGGAAGGGAGCCGCGCGGTCATGAAGCTCATCCGGCTGGGAACGCAGAGCGGGGCGGGGCAGTAGGCGTTCGTGAAGCGCATCCCGCCCGCGGCCAGGCGGTCGAGGTTCGGCGTGCGCACGATCCCGTTGCCGTAGCAGCCCAGCAGGTGCGGGCTGTGCTGGTCGGACATCAAGACCAGGACGTTGGGACGTTCTTGGGCCATGTTCCCCGCTCAGACCTCCACCGGCCGGGCGCCCCAGATCTCCCGGGCGTACTCGGCGACGGTCCTGTCGCTGGAGAAGCGGCCCATGCGGGCCGCGTTGAGAATGGCCATGCGCGACCAGTTCTCAGGGTCCAGGTACGCCTGGGCGGCGCGTTTCTGACATTCGCAGTAGGACTCGAAGTCGGCCATGAGCATGAACTGGTCCCGGCCCAGGAGCTCGTCGGTCAGCGGGCGGAAGAGCCCCGGCTCCTCGGGCAGGAAGTGCCCGGAGCTGATCATGTCCACGGCCATCTTCAGTTCGGCGTTCTTCCGGTAGTAGTCGAAGGGCTTGTAGCCGGACTCGCGCAGCGCGATCACCTCCTCGGCGGTGAGCCCGAAGAGGAAGAAGTTCTCCGCGCCGACCGCCTCGCGGATTTCGATATTGGCGCCGTCGAGGGTCCCCACGGTCAGCGCGCCGTTGAGCGCGAACTTCATGTTGCCGGTGCCGGAGGCTTCGTAGCCGGCGGTGGAAAGCTGCTCGGAGATGTCCGCGGCGGGGATGACCAGCTCGGCCAGCGACACCCGGTAGTTGGGCAGGAAGACCGCGCGGAGCAGGTCGTTGGTGTCGCGGTCGCGGTTCACCGTCGAGAAGACCGCGCAGGCCAGCCGGATTATCAGCTTGGCGACGTGGTAGGCCGGCGCGGCCTTGCCGCCGATCATCACCGCGCGGGGCACGAAACCCTCGCGCCGGCCGGACTTCAGGCGGTTGTAGAGCGCGATAACGTGCAGGACCTTGAGCAGTTGCCGCTTGTACTCGTGGATGCGCTTGACCTGCACGTCGAAGATAGCGTCGGCGGAAAGCTCTATCCCGGTTTCATCACGGACCAGCGCGGCCATCCGCCGCTTGTTGGCCAGCTTGACCTCCCGGAAGTGGCGGCGGAACTCGGCGTCGTCAGCCAGGGGCTCGATGTCGCGGAGCTTTTCCAGGTCCCGAGTCCATTCCGTGCCGATGTGCGCGCTGATCAGCGTGGACAGCGCGCGGTTGGCCTTGCGCACCCAGCGCCGCGGGGTGACCCCGTTGGTCTTATTGTTGAACTTCTCCGGCCAGAAGTCGTGGAAGTCGCGGAACACGCGGCTCTTGATGATCTCGGTATGCAGCGCGGCGACGCCGTTCACTGAATGGCTGCCGATGATCGCAAGGTGGGCCATGCGGATCATGCGCTCGCGGCCCTCACGGACCACGGACATGCGCCGCAGGCGGTCGTGGTCGCCGGGGTGCTTGAGGCCCACTTGGCGCAGGAAGCGGTGATTGATCTCGAAAATGATTTCCAGGTGCCGGGGCAGGAGGCGCTCGACCAGCCGGCTGGGCCACATCTCCAGCGCCTCGGGAAGGATGGTGTGGTTGGTGTAGCCGAAGACCCGGGTGACGATGTCCCAGGCCGGGTCCCACTCGTAGTCGTACTCGTCAATGAGCACGCGCATCAGCTCGGGGATGGCTATGGCCAGGTGGGTCTCGTTGAGCTGGACGGCCACCTTGTCCGGCAGGTCGTCCAGGCCGCTGTGGTGCTTGCGGTGGCGGCGGATGATATCCCCCAATGCGGCCGCGGCCAGGAAGTACTCCTGCTTGAGGCGCAGCTCCTTGCCCTGGGTGTTGGAGTCGCTGGGATAGAGGACCTTGGAGATGTTCTCGCTGCGCACCTGGGTGTCCGCCGCGCGCACGTAGTCGCCGTCGTTGAAGTACTCCAGGTCGAACTCCCGGGGGCTCTGCGCGGCATACAGCCGCAGCGTGTTGCAGGTCCGGTTGCCGTAGCCGGGCACGGGCGTGTCGTAGGCCATGGCCAGGACGGTTTCGCCGGCCCTCCAGCGGGAGCGGGTGCGCCCGTCCGCCCCCGTCCAGCGCTCGGTGTGCCCGTAGAAGCCGACCGGGAAGGTGTACTCCGGCCGGGGCAGCTCCCAGGGATTGCCCAGGCGCAGCCAGGGGTCGGGTTCCTCGCGCTGCTGGCCGTCGATGATGCGCTGGTTGAACATCCCGTACTCGTAGCGGATGCCGCAGCCGTAGCCGGGCAGGCCCAGGGTGGCCATGGAATCCATGAAGCAGGCCGCCAGGCGCCCCAGGCCGCCGTTGCCCAGGCCCGCGTCGCACTCGTGTTCGCGGAGCTCCTCGAGGTCAACGCCCAGCGCGCGGAGGGCGTGGTGACAGGCGTCATAGGCTTCGAGGTTGACCAGGCTGTTGCCCAGGGTCCGGCCGATGAGGAACTCCATGGAGAAGTAGTAGACCCGCTTGACGTCCCGGTCGTAGTAGACGTCCTGGGTGCGCATCCAGCGCTCGACCAGCCGGTCGCGCACGGCCAGCGCCGTGGCGTAGTAGCGGTCGTAGTCGGTGGCGGTGTGCTCGCTCTTGGCCAGCGAGAACTTGACGTGGTCGGCGACGGCCCGCTTGAAGTCCTCGGGGGTCATCCCCTGGGCGGTCTCCGGCCCGGCGGGCGCGGGAGCCCGGCCGCGCTTGGAGGTCTTCCTGGCGGGAGCGGGTTTCTTCCGGGCCTTGCGCTTGGCCATGCGTCGTCTCCTGCGGACCGAGAGGCGTTATTCTAAGTGCCGGGCGGCTCGGGAGCAAGGCGCTGGCGGCACAGGCCACCAGCGCCCGATGCGCCCGGAAGATACGCGGCCCCGATGGCCGCCCCCCGCGGAAGGGTTGCGCGAACTCCCGGGACTCGGCATAATGTATCCGGTCGAGGCCAAGGAGAGGGTCGGAGATCCCCCATGACTGAGCGCGAGACCCATAAACAGACGCAGGCAGTGTGGGCCGGCGAGGACGGCTATCTGTGCGAGGGCTCCACCCAGGTGCCGGTGGTGCACAGCGTGTCCTTCGGCTATCGCGACGTGGACGAGTGGCTGGCGGTGGCCAGGGAGCAGCGCGAGGGCCACATCTACAGCCGGAACACCAATCCGACCGTGGCAGTCTTCGAGGAGAAGGTGAGGTGCCTGGAGGGTGCCGAAGCGTCGACCAGCTTCGCCACGGGCATGGCGGCCATCAGCAACACGCTGTTCACGCTGCTCTCCCCGGGGGACCGGGCCGTGTCCATCAAGGACAGCTACGGCGGCGCCAGCAAGCTCTTCCTGGAGTTCCTGCCGCGCTTCAAGGTGGACGTGAAGCTCTGCGACACCACCGACCACGGGGCCATTGAGGCCGAGGTCGCGCGCGGGTGCGCGGTGCTCTATCTGGAAAGCCCCACCAACCCCACGCTGAAAGTGGTGGACATCGCCCGCCTGGCCGAAGCCGCGCACCGCGCCGGCGCCAAGGTGGTGGTCGACAACACCTTCGCCACCCCCATCAATCAAAGCCCCCTGGAGCTGGGTGCCGACCTGGTGGTCTACAGCGCCACCAAGTTCCTGGGCGGCCACGCCGACGCGCTGGGCGGCGTCCTCTGCGGGCCGGAGGAGCTCGTGAAACGGGTGTACCACTTCCCGGAGATCAACGGGGCGACGCTGCACCCCATGTCCGCCTACCTGCTCCTCCGGGGAATCAA
This sequence comes from uncultured Planctomycetia bacterium, assembly GCA_964581145.1. Classification (GTDB taxonomy): domain Bacteria; phylum Planctomycetota; class SZUA-567; order JAKLDR01; family JAKLDR01; genus CAZONU01. The sequence goes on along the minus strand of CAZONU010000062.1, from coordinate 10,410 downwards.
GACCCTGCCACTGCGGGTCCGTCAGCAAAGCGCCAGCGCCCAGCTCATCGCCGAGTTCCTGCAGTCCCAGCCCGGGGTCGCCGGGGTGTTCTATCCCGGGCTGGCGTCCCACCCGGGCCACGAGATCGCCAAGCGGCAGATGCGGGGTTTCGGCGGGGTGCTGAGCTTCGCCCTGGAGGGCGGCTTCGAGGCGGTGCGGACTTTCCTGCCGCGCCTGAAGTGCGCCCACTTGGCCGCCAACCTGGGAGCGGTGGAGACCATCGCCGGCCCGCCGGCCACCACCAGCCACGTGGAGTGCACTGCGGAAGAGATGGAAACGCTGGGCATTCCTCAGGGCCTGATCCGCTACTCGGTGGGCATCGAGGACACCGCGGACCTGATAGCCGACCTGAAGGGCGCGCTGCAGGGCCTCTGAGGCGCCGCGCGGCCCAGGCACAGGGGGAAGCACCTTGGATGCCAACTTGCAAACCGTCCTTGAACTGCTGGCCGTGCCCGGCGAGCCCGGCAAAGAGGGGCGTATCGCCGAGCGCCTTCGCGGGAAGCTCCTGGAGATGGGCGTGCCCGAGGACTGCATCCGGCACGACGCGGCCCAGGAACAGTCCGAGTGCGGCGGCGAGGTCGGCAACCTGATAGTCCGGCTGGACGGCCGCGGGCAGGGCCAGCGGCGCATGCTCTCCACGCACATGGACACCGTGCCCATAGCGGTGGGCTCGCAGCCCAGGATCGAGGGGCAGAAGATCGTCAACGATGCGGCCGGCAAGGCTCTGGGCGCTGACGCCCGGGCCGGCTGCGCGGCCCTCCTGGCCGCGGCTCGCGCGTTGACAGAGAAGGCGGGCGAGCACCCTCCGTGGACCTTTGTGTTCTTCATCCAGGAGGAGGTCGGCCTGGTCGGCTCGCGCGGGCTGGACGTGGGGCTGCTCGGCGAGCCGCTCCCGGCCATGTGCTTCAACTTCGACGGGGCCGGGCCCCACGAGATAGTCAACGAGGTCACCGGTGCGGAGCGGCTGAACATCCGCATCGAGGGCGTGGCCGCCCACACCCAGCACACCAGGGCGGGCATCTCCGCGGTGCTCATCGCCGCCGAGGCGCTCGCCCAACTCCAGCAAGAGGGCTGGAACGGGGTGATCGAGAGGCCGGAGGGGCGGGGGACGGCCAACCTCGGCGTCATCCGCGGCGGCTCGGGCAGCAACGTGATAATGCCCGATCTCTACGGGCTGGCCGAGGGGCGCTCCTTCGACGGCGCCTTCATGAAGCGGATCATCGAGGAGTGGAAGCGCGCCTTCACGGAAGCCGTCGAGCGGGCCAACGAGGAAAATCCGGAGGCCAAGGGCCGCGCCTCGGTCTCCTTCACTCCCGGCCCGGTCTACCAGCCCTACGCGCTGCCCGAGGACGCGCCGGTGGTCCGCGAGGCGCAGGCGGCGGTGGAAGCCTGCGGGCTGGAACCCCGGTTGTGCAAGGACCCCGGCGGCGTGGACTCCAACAACATCGTGGCCAAGGGCATCCCCTCGGTGAGCCTGGGCTTCGGGGGACGCCGGGCGCACACTCCCGACGAGTGGCTCAGCGTGCCCGAGTTCCTCAAGGCCTGCCAGCTGGCCGTCGAACTGGTGGCCGGGGAGTAGCCGGCCTTCTGCCGACCCGGGAGAACCGCGATGAATCCCAAGGAAAACGCGCTGCGGATAATCCGCTTCGACAGTCCGGAGCGGATTGTCGGCGGCCTGCCCCTGCACGACATATCCTATTTCGGCGTCAACCACGAGCCCTTCGAGGGGCCCGGAGGTCATGATTCGCCGGTGGGCACCCAGTGGCGGGACATCTGGGACGTCGGCTGGCGCAAGGAAATGGAAGGGGTGATGGGCTACGCGGTGCATCACCCGCTGGCCGACCTCGACGTCGAGAAGTACGACTGGCCGGACCCAGACGACGAGCGCCTGATCGCGCAGGTCTACGAGAAATCCAAGGACCCCGACATTGACCGGGAAGGCGCCTTCACCGGCGGCTCGCACCGCGAGACCCTCTGGGAGCGGGCCTACAACCTGGTGGGCATGGACCGGCTGATGACCGCCTTCTACGACGCGCCCGACGCGGTCAGGGAGATATTCAGGCGCATCACCGACTTCCAGATGGGCATCGCCGGGCACTACGCCAAGTGCGGCATCGAGGCGGCCCGGACCGGCGGGGACCTGGGGACCCAGGTGGGCCTGCTGGTCAGCCCCGGGATCATGGAGGAGTTCCTGGTCCCGGAGTGGCGCCGGCTCATCGCCTTCTACAAGGAACGCGAGGCGATCATCACCCGGCACTGCTGCGGCCACGTGGAGCCCATTCTGGAGATGTTCATCGACCTGGGCATCGACGTCCTCAACCCCATACAGGCCACCGCCAACAATCTGGAGAAGGTCAGGGAGGTCACCGGGGGGCGGCTGGCGCTGGCCGGCGGGGTGTCCACCAAGCTGATCATGGAGGGGCCGCCGGAGCGCATCAGGGCGGAGACCCGCCGCTGCATGTGGCTGCTGGGCCGCGAGGGCGGCTACTTCTGTTCTCCCGACCAGGGCATGCCTTTCCCCGAGGGACACCTCGAGGCGCTCCGGGAGACGGTCCGGGAACACGGCGCTTATCCTCTTCAGCCGCCGGAGGGGTTCCAGGAGTAGGGAAGGGCGGAGCGGCCCTCAGTGCTTCTTCTCGAGTATCTTCTCCAGCGCTTTGGCCGCTTCCTCGCGGACGACTTCCTTCTTGTCCTTGAGCGCCTTCCTCAGTGCGCGGATCGCACTCTTGGCCCTCGGGCCCATCATTCCCAGGGCGCTGGCGGCCCAGGAGCGGGCCACGTAGCTGGGGTCCTGCAGAGCCTCCGCCAGTGCAGGAACCGCCTCGGGACCGATGGCCGCCAGAGACTTAGCGGCCTCGCCGCCCACGGTGCAGGAGCCGTCTTGGAGCAGCTTGACCAGCGCGGGGATCGCCACCCTGGCCTCGGGCCCCATCTTCCCCAAGGCGATTATGGCGCAGCTTTGGACGCCCTCCTTATCGCCCAAGGCCTTGATGAGCGCGGGAACCGCGTCCCTGGCCGCTGGGCCGAGTGTTCCCAGCGCGTGGGCGGCGCTGGATTTCGTGTAGTGGTCCGTGTCGGCGAGGGCCTTGATCAGTCCCTGGACGGCCTCCGGTGAGCCGCGGCCGACCTTGCCGAGGGCCCTGGCCGCCGCACTGCGCACCTGCCAGTCCTTATCATCCAGCCGGCTCAGCAGGGCGGGGACTGCGTTCTTGGCGGCCGGGCCGATCCGGCCCAGCCAGTTGGCCGCCCAGCGCCGGACATAGTCCTGCTCGTCGGCCAACCGTTCGCACAGAGCGGGTACGGCTGCTGCGCCCTGCTCTCCAAACTCGGATAGCATCTCGGCCGCGGCCGCGCGCGTCTTGGGGTCCTTCAGGGCGGCGACGAGCACTGGAATTGCCTCTTCGGCCTTGCCGGTCATCTTCCTTAGCGCGCGGGCGGCGGCCATCCTGGTTCGGGGGTCCGGGTCGCGCAGGAGTTTCCTGACTCCTGGAACGGCACTTTCGGCCTGCTCGCCCAGACTGCCCAGGATCCTGGCCGCCGAGGCGCGCGCGGGCCCGGAGCGGTGCGCGAGCATCTTGGTTAGTTCGGTGACGGTCCGCCGGTCGGCGGTCTTGAGGGCGCTCAGCTTGTCCGCCGCCTTCCTGCGGATCGATCCGTCGGGACCGGTCAGCAGTGAAAGCAGAGCGGGCACCGCTTGCGGGGGAGGCGCCCAGGACTCCGGGGTGTACCCCGTCGCGGAGCGCATCTCGACCAGCGCGTGGGCGGCCAGGAGGCGCACACGCTCGTTCTTTGAGTTGAGAGCCTTTTCCAGTGCGGGGACCGCCGCCGCGCCGATGGCTGTCAGGACGCGGGGGACGAGGCCGGTAACCATGGACTCCCGGTCGGGCTCGCCCAGCATTTCGATCAGGGTGGGGACGGCCTCCACCGCCGATGGCCCCATCTCAGTGAGGGCGTGCAGGACCGCGTAGGTAACATGCGATTTGGGGCCGGCCTTTTTCATCTCCGACAGGAGAACGGGGACAGCGGCTGACCCCATCTCCACCAGCGCTTTGGAGGCGATATTATAAGGCGGCGCATCGTACTCCTCGCCCTCGAAGCTTCCGCCTCCGCTTCTGTCCCCCCCGTCCACGAGCGCGGCCATCAGGGCCTTGACCACGGCCGCGTCCGTCGCCCGGGTCATGCCCAGCGCTCCGATGGCCCGGCTGCGCACGCGCCATTTCTTGTCCTTGGTCGCTTTGATCAGCGCGGGCACGGCCCTCCGGGCTGCGGGGCCGGCCAGACCCAGCGCATTGGCCGCGTGGCCGCGCAGCTTGGCATGAGGCGAGCCCAGCGCGCGAGCCAGCGGCGGGATGGCCTCCGGCGTGTTCCTGCCGGCCATGCCCAAGGCCCTGGCGGCCAGCTTGCGGACCTCCGGGTCCTTGTGCTCCAGCGCCGGGGCCAGCTCCTTTACGCCCGCGGCGCCCAGCTTGCCCAGGGCTTGGGCGCACGTGGGTTTGAGGTGTTCGAGCTGCCCGGTGAAATCCTTATTGCGCCGCAGCAGCCTGCCCAGGGCGGGCGCCGCCCTGCGCGCTGGCGGGCCTATCCCCTCGATGCCCTTGATGGCCGCGTAGCGCACCCGGCTGTCGGGATCTTCCAGGAGTGCGATAAGCTTGGGCACCGCCGCGCGGGCCCCCAGGTTGGCGTACCCGATTGTGTCCGCAATCCCGGCGCGGACGTCGGCCGACTCGTCATCCAGGGCAGCGACCAATGCGGGCGTCGCCTCCGACAGCGCGGCCCTTATCGCCTCAGCTTCTTTCGTTGACGAGAGTTGGAGGTTGCTGCTGGTTTCATACAGATTGGATGCGGCGGAGACGCGCACTTCTGCGTCCGGGTGACCCAGCGCCCGCGCCAGGGCGAGTATCACGGGCTTCTTCTTGCTGCCCCATGGCAAAAGGTTCTTGACGGCGAGACGGGCCAGTTCGATGTCCTCGCCCTCGGCGAACTCTATCAGCGGGGAAACCCCCTCGGCTTCGCACTCCCGCAGTATCACAAATGCGGTGTGCTTGTGCGGGGCGATGCACTCCGGCAGGCGGATGTAGAGCGTCAACCGGCGCGCCGCGTGCTCGGGCCCACCCAGGTCGCGGATGGCACTGGATTCCAACAGGCTCTCGGCCTTGACCATATCGACGGCACGCCGGGTCTGGATTACCGGGACCACCAGGCACCCGATTAACACGGCCAGCACCAGCGCCAGGAACATCGCGCCGGAAATGACCCATATCCTGCGCCCGGTGAGGCCCGAGGGTTTGGCCTCAGCTCTAGGGGGCTCTTTCTCCGTGCTCACGGTTTCGCCTCCCCGAATATTAAGACGTTCTTCGAGGCTCGCGTCCCCGCGAAAATCGGGTTTTCTGCTGACTGCCCGGGAAGCGGCGCGCTTTTCCCTTGCTCCCGCCGCCGCGCGGGGCTAAATTGACTCCGTAATGGCTTCGGAAACCAGGCCCGATCCCGCCGACGCCCTGCCGCCCGACACCCTGGCGGACCTGCTCTCGCCGGCGCCCACCGGCATCTCCCCCCAGGAGCTGCCCGCGACCATGGGCGAGCGCTACGAGGTGCGCGGCCTCCTGGGCGAGGGCGGCCAGGGCGTGGTCCTGGCCGTGCGCGACCGGCGGCTCGACCGCGAGATCGCCGCCAAGGTGCCCCGCAAGGGCCTGCCCGGGGCCGAAATCCACCTGGAGCGCGAGGCCAAGCTGGCCGCCTCGCTGGAGCACCCCAACATCCTGCCCACCTACGACCTGGCCGAGGCGCCCGACGGCGCGCCGCTGCTGCTCATGCGCCGGGCGCCGGGCCGCAGCCTGGAGGAGGTTTTGCGAGCCTGCGAGCGGCCCACCGGCGTGGCCACCGGAGCGCTCTCCGGGCTTTCCGGCCGCGCCGCGCGGCTGCGCGTGTTTCTGCAACTGGCCGAGGCCATCAGCTACGCGCACTCCCGGGGCGTGCTGCACCTGGACCTCAAGCCCGCCAACGTGCGCGTGGGCGAGTACGGCGAGGTCTTCGTGATGGACTGGGGCCTGGCCCGGCGAATCACCGACTCGGCCGCCCCGGTGGGCGGCACCCCCCCATACATGGCCCCGGAGATGTTCGAAGGCCTGAGCCCCGACGAGCGCGCCGACGTGTATTCACTGGGCGTCACCCTGTACCGCATGCTCTCCGGCGGGGCGCTGCCCTACGACGCGGACGTCTCCACCACCGAGAACTACCGCTCGGCGCTGGAGCGCCTGCAGCGGGTGCCGCTGGCCGAGCGCGCCGCGGACCTGGACCCCGACCTGGCCGCGGTGGTCGACAAGGCCTGCGACCTCGACCGCCAGAAGCGCTACCGCAAGGTCCGCGAGCTGGTCGCTGACGTGGAGGCGGCGCTCGACGGCCGCCCGGTCAGCGCCCGGCAGGCCCCCTGGCCGGAGCTGGCCGCCAAGTGGGCGGCCCGCCACCGCCGGGCGCTGGCCTACGCGGCGGTGGCGCTCGTGCTGGCGACGGTCAGCGGCGCCTTTCTGTGGAAGGAGAAGCTCAACCGCGACGAGCGCCGCCGCCTGGCGGCGGCCAACCGCCTGCGGGCCAGGGCCCGGGTGCCCTTCGACAAGGGCTGGGAGCTGGCCCTGCGCATGCCCCCCGACCACGGCGCGGCCGAGGGGCACTTCTCGCGGGCACTGAAGATCGACCCCGGCTTCGCCGAGGCCTATTACGCGCGGGGCCGTTGCCGGCAGTCGCTGGGCCGGTTCGAAAAGGCGCTGGGGGACTTGTTGCAGGCCGCCCGGCTGGACCCCTCGCTGATCATGGCCCGCTATCACGCCGGCAAGATCTACATGGAGCACCGCCGCGAGTTCGAGAACGCCTTCGAGAAGGCCGGCGAGCAATTCGTGGCCATGCGCGAGGTCGACCCCGACAACGAATACTCCCTGCTGGGCGAGGCGTGGCTGGCCACGGTGGCCGGGAAGTGGAGCGACGCCCTGGCCCTGGCCGACCGCGCCGCGCGCCTGGCCGAGGTCGACAACCTGCGCGGCTACGTCTACAGCAGCGGCCGCTCGCCCCTGCGCGACGACGGCAAGGCGGTGGCCGCTTACACCCGCTACCTGGTGGTGCTGCCCCACAACGTCACCGCGCTCAACAACCGGGCCTACGCGCTGATCAGGCTGGGGCGCATGGCCGAGGCCGAGCGCGACCTGGACCGCGCGCTGGGGCTGGACCCCGACTACCTCTACGCGCTCACCCAGCGCGGCTACCTGCGCACCACCCGGGGGGACCTGCCCGGGGCGCTCCGCGACCTGGACCGCGCGCAGAAGCAGAACCCCGGATACGTCTGGGTGTACCTCAACCGCGGCACGGTCTACAAGCGGCTCGGCGCGCTGGAGAAGGCCCGCGAGGACTACGTCACCGCCACCGGCCTGGAGCCCGGGAACCCCGTGGCCTATCGCCGCCGGGCCTTCATGGAGCTCGGTGCCGGCGAGTTCGAGACCGCTCTGCGGCTCTACGAGGAGGCCCTGGAGCTTTCGCCTCCCAAGGCCCGGCACGTTGTCCGCCGCCAGCGCGGCCTGGCCGCCTACTACGCCGGACGCCTCGAGGATGCCGCCCGGACCTGGAAGACGGACGTCGCGGCGCGCCCGGCGGGCAAGCGGCTCTACACCGGGCTGCTGCTCTGGCGCGTCCTGGTCGAGACCGGCAAGGAGAAGGAGGCCGGCGAGCTGCTCGGCAAGCTGGCCGGCGATGAGCGGGAGAAGCCCCACCTGCGCGTCGCGGCGCGCTTCTGCCTGGGCGAGGCCTCCGAGTTGGAGGTTCTGGAGGAGGCCGAAGGCCTGGGCGCCCTCTGCGAGAGCTTCTACTACCTCGGTGCTGCCCAGCTGGCCCGCGGGCGGCTGGTGGAAGCCAAGCATCTTCTGGAAGCCTGCCGGCTGATGGGCCGGTTGGGCTTCACCGAGCACCTTCTGGCCGGCCTGGAACTCGACTTCCTGGAGCCGGCCGGCGCGCCCGGGGAGAAGGGCGGGGGAGGGGAGGGCGGAGGTTGACGCGACGGGCGTCGCTGGCGACTCTTCTTGCCGGAGCGGCGCTGCTCCTTCCGGCCTGCGCCCGGCGCGCGGAGGCGCCCCGGAGGACAAACTTGAAGACCATTCTGCTGACCGGCTTTGAGCCTTTCGGAGAAGGAAGCACCAACTCCTCCTGGGAGGCCATCAAGGGCCTCGACGGCAGAGTTATTGAAGGCCACAGGATTGTCGCCGGACGCATTCCGGTGGTCTGGGACGCGCCGATGAAGCGGCTCCAGCCGCTCCTTGAGAAGCACAAGCCCGTCGCGGTCTTCGCATTCGGCCAGGAGTTCGAGGGTGTTTTCCGTTTCGAGAAGATCGCCCGCAACAGGCGCGGGGCTTCGCTCCGGGACAATCGCGGCAGGCTTCCGGCCAGGCAGGAAATCATTGAGGGCGGGCGTGAGAAGTACGTTTCGAAGTTCCCGATCGACAAGCTCAAGCCGGCGATAGACCGCGCGGGTTTGCCCTTCAAGATTTCCGAGGACGCCGGCGGGTACCTCTGCGAGGAGGCCACCTACGTTCTGGAGCACCTCCGTCACGCGCGCGGCGGCTTCGACTGCGCCTTCTTTCACGTCCCCCCGCTGGGAGAGAAGATCGAGGTCGCCGGGAAGAGGGTGACCTGCGACCGTGAGATTCTGAGGGGCTTTGTCTCGATGGTGGTGCGAGCCTGGATCGCGAGTCCGAAGGCGCCGTAGAGGAGGTCCGCGTAACCGCGCTTTTCCCTTGCCGCCGTGCTGAGGCGGTGCTAGTATCAGCCCCTGATGGGCGAAGACCGCTGGACCCACGCGCGCTTCTCGACCACGGCCTGGACCGACGTCCTGGCCGCGCGGGGCACCTCCACCGAGAAGAGCGCCAGGGCCGTGGAGGAGCTCTGCAGCAAGTACTGGAAGCCGGTCTACGCCTTCCTGCGCCGCAAGGGCCGCCGCCCCGAGGAGGCCGCCGACTTGGTCCAGGACTACTTCGCCGAGGCGCTGCGCAAGGACTACTTCGCGGGCGCCGAGCGCGAGCGCGGCAAGTTCCGCACCTACGTGCTGGCCACCCTGCGGCGCTTCCTCTACGGGCACAAGCCGGCCCGGCGCGTGCGGCGCGAGCGCTCCATCGACCTGGTGGCCCCCGACGAACTGGCCGAGAGCGCGCGGCTGGCGCGGGACATCGAGGGCTCGGCCGACCCCGAGGAGCTCTACTGCCGGGAGTGGGCCCGGGCGCTGGTGGCCGCCGCGCTGGGCAGGCTCCGGGAGGAGCACCGCGGCACCAAGCGCCAGCGCTACGTCGAGGTCTTCCTGGTCCAGGTGGAATCGGCCGGCGGCGGGAGCCCGGCCAGCTACGCCCAGCTCGGCGAGCGATTCGACCTGTCCGAAACCGACGTGACCAACTTCCTGCACCGCGGCCGGCGCCTGTACGACGCGGCGCTGCGCGCGGAGCTGCGCAACTCGGTGAACTCCGACCGCGAGGTGGAGGAGGAGCTGGCCGAGCTGCGCCACTACCTGGGGTTCTGAGCAACGCGGCGCCCTGCGCTTGCCCCGTCGCGTGTATGAGCCTATAATTCCCGCGCCGCGCGGTCGTCGCACCGCGGCCCGCTGAGAACGAAAGGGAGCCACACATGGCAGCAAAGGTCTACTACTCCAAGGACGCCAAGCCGGCCCTGCTCAAGAAGAAGACCATCGCCATCATCGGCTACGGCTCGCAGGGCCACGCCCAGGCCCAGAACCTGCGCGACAGCGGCTTGGAGGTGGTGGTCGGCGAGCTGAAGGGCACGCTCAACTGGAAGACCGCCAGGAAGCACGGCTTCAGGCCCACCAGCGCCGCCCAGGCCGCGAAGAAGGCCGACTACATCCAGATACTGATTCCCGACACCGCGCAGCCGGCGGTCTACAAGAAGGAGATCGAGCCGCATCTTTCCAAGGGCAAGGCCCTGGGCTTCAGCCACGGTTTCAACATCCGCTTCGGGGGCATCAAGCCGCCCAAGGACGTCGACGTGGTGATGGTCGCCCCCAAGGGCCCCGGGCACCTGGTGCGCAGCGAGTACCAGAAGGGCGGCGGGGTGCCCTGCCTCCTGGCCGTGGAGCAGAACGCCAGCCGCAAGGCCCGCGACCTGGCCCTGGCTTACGCCTGGGGCGTAGGCGGCACCCGCGCCGGGGTGATCCGCACTACGTTTGCCGAAGAAACCGAAACCGACCTGTTCGGCGAGCAGGTCGTCCTCTGCGGCGGCGTCTCCGAGCTGGTCAAGAGCAGCTTCAACACCCTGGTGGCCGCCGGCTACCAGCCGGAGATCGCCTACTTCGAGTGCCTCCACGAGCTCAAGCTCATCGTCGACCTCTTCCACCG
>CAZONU010000061.1:12412-16842 GCA_964581145.1 uncultured Planctomycetia bacterium | reverse complement strand
CATGACCGGCAGGGACGAGGACTTCCCCACAGCCCTCGCCCAGGCCCAGGCCAAGGTCAAGAGCAACGAGGCCACCTACCGCGTGCAGAAGTCCCGCCTCGAGAAGCTCCAGAAACAGGTCGACTACTGCACCATCCGCGCCACCAAGCCCGGCCTCGTCGTCTACGCCACCAGCGGCGGCCACTGGCGCTCCCGGGGCAGCCCCATCGAGGAGGGCGCCACCGCGGCCGCCGACGGGGAGTGCCCCAAGATCATGGTCATGGCCCGCAACTACGCCATGAACGCGCTGCCCGCCCAGGCCCGCGCGCTCTACCAGAAGATCATCAGGAAGTACCCGGACTCGGACTACGCCAAGGAGGCCCGGGAGAAGCTGGCCGCGCTGAAGAAGGCCCCCAAGCCGGGAGCCAGGAAGTAGCCGCGATCTCAACACCAGCGGCGGCCGGTCCGGACGGGCCGGCCGCTTTCTTAGGGGCGTAAATGAAAGTCCGGTTCCTGCTCCTGACCTACAATCCCTACAGCAAGCCCGAGTGGGAGCATCTCGACGAATTCATCTGGGCGGTCTGCATTGTCGCCGGAATCGTGGTGGTCGTCGGGATAGCCTGGAGGCTCTTCGGCAGAAGCGAAGCGGACGAACGCCAGGACGACTTGGAATCCCTGGCGGTGCAGCTCGGACTGCAGTATTCCACGCAGGGCACGCTGGGCGTCTCCAAGATTATCGACAAGGCCGCCAGCCTGGTGAGAGTCGAGTTCGCAGTGGGCTATAACGTCCTCTACGGAAATTCGCGCGGGAGGCACCTTCTGGCTTTCGACTTCGGATACAGCAGCCGCCACGAAATGGGCGACTGGTACCGCGCTCCCGTCGGCGAGATCAGGTCCTTCCTCACCTTCGTGTCCTCGGGGGCGGCGGTTCCCTTCGAGTGGGAGGGTGCCGGCGCGGTCATCAAGTCCCGGGGGATGGTCAGCCGCGCCCTCAGCGGGATGACGGATGAGCGGCTCGATTTCGCGCCCCGGTCCTTCAACAGGGAATACAGCGTGGACTGCCGCGACCGGGAGCTGTTGAGATCGCTCCTCAGCAAGGAGATGTGCGACTACCTGGTCGAGAACCGCGGTTGGACCGTTGAGCTGTGCAGCGCCGGCCTGGTGGTCTCCGGCAAGGGCGAATGGACCATGGACGAGTTCCGAAGCGCGCTGGAGTTCCTCGCCGGGCTGGTCGAGCGCCTCCCGACTCCGCTGAGGGAAGCCGCGAAGATCGGCAAATAGCGCTTTCTACCCCAATTCCTCGCCGGTGCGGGCCCACTCCTCCCACATTTCCTTGAGGCGCGCGTCCTTCCCGGCGTACTCCTTGCCCAGGCTCTCCACGCGAGCGAGGTCCCCGGCCTCGCCCGCGGCGGTGATTTCCTTGTAGAGCTTCGCCAACTCGGCCTCGACCGCGCCGATCTCGTTCTCCAGGCGCTCGTGCCTGCGGCGCAGGCCCCGCAGGCGACCCTCCCGCCGGCGCGCCCGGCGGTAGGCCGCCCCGCGGGGCTCTTTCTTCTCCTCCCCCACCGCGCGGCCGCGGCGCTCCTCGCGCCAGGCCAGGTACTCCTCCCAGCCGCCGCGCACCGCGCGCAGCTCGCCGCCGTCGATGGCCCAGACGTGGGTGGCCACCGCCCCGACCAGGTAGCGGTCGTGGCTGACCAGGATCACCGTGCCGCCGAAGCCCTCCAGGGCCTTCTGGATGATCTCCGTCGAGGGGATGTCCAGGTGGTTGGTGGGCTCGTCGAGCACCAGCACGTTGACGCTCTGCATGACCAGCCGGGCCAGGAGCACCCGGCTCCGCTGCCCGCCGCTCAGCTCCGAGACGCGCTTGAGGGCCTCGTCGCCGGAGATCAGCAGGCTGCCCAAGAGCGCCCGGGCCCGCTCCGGCCGGGTGGCCGGGGGCGCGGCGGCCAGCACGGCGTCGAGGGCGCTCAGATCCGGGTCGAGCTCCGCGTGGGTCTGGGAGAGGTAGCCGGTTTTGACCCTGGCCCCGGGGCGGACTTCGCCCCCGAGCGGGGGCAGTTCGCCCAGCAGGGTGCGCAGCAGGGTGGTCTTGCCGCTGCCGTTCGCTCCCACGACGGCCACGCGCTGGCCGCGCTCCACCTCCAGTTTTTTCACGTTAAGAAGCGGCGCGTCGAAGCCGACGGCCAGGTTCTCGGCGCGCAGGACGAAGTCGCCGGCGCGCTCCGGCTCGGGCAGGCGGAGGTGAATGACGTCCTGGAAGCGCGGCTTCTCGACGGCCTCCCGGCGCAGGAACTTGTCGAGGTGCGCCTGGCGACCGCGGGCCTCCTTGCCGCGCTGGCCGGCGTGGTGCCGGGCGATGAAGTCTCTGGTCCTGCAAATGTACTCCTGCTGCTCCTGCCATACGCGCAGGCGCGCCTTGTGGCGCTCGGCGCGCTGGGCCAGGTACGCGCTGTAGTTTCCGCGGTAGGCCTCCAGCCCGCCGGAGGCCATCTCCCAGGTGCGTTCGGTGACCCGGTCCAGGAAGTAGCGGTCGTGGCTCACCGCCACCAGCGCGCCCTCGAAGGAGTCCAGCCAGTGCTCCAGCCACTCCACGGAGTCGAGGTCCAGGTGATTGGTGGGCTCGTCGAGCAAGAGGACGCCCGGCGCGGCCAGGAGCAGCCTGGCCAGGTACGCGCGGGTGCGCTCGCCGCCGCTGAGCCCGGCCAGGGGCCGCGACCACATCTGGCGGGGGAACTTGAGGCCGGCCAGCACCTGCTCGATGCGCAGGTTGTACTCGTAGCCCCCCAGGTGCTCGAACTCCGCCTGGGCCGCGCCGTAGCGTTTCAACTCCGCCTCGCCGCCGCCGGTCACCTGCTTTTCGAGCTCGGCCAGCCCGGCCTCCTTGACTCTGAGATCAGCGAAGACCTCCAGCATGGCCTCGTGGACCGTCGTGCCCGCCAGCGGCGAGGGGTCCTGGGGCAGGTAGCCGATTGAGAGGCGCCGGCGGCGGTGGACCTCGCCGAGGGTCGGCTCCAGCCGGCCGACAGCGAGGCGCAGCAGGGTGGTCTTGCCCTCCCCGTTGGGGCCGACCAGGCCGATGCGGTCGCCCTCGCCGATGCGAAAGGACACGTTCTTAAAGACCACCTGCGCGCTGAACTCCTGAGCGACGCCCTCGGCTATGATTAACGACATGGCTATATGATAGCGCGCCGGGCGGCGGATTCTACCCGCACCGGCCGCGGGGCTACTCCCCGTGCCCTTCCTCGCCGATAAGCCGCACGAAGATGCAGTCGATTCCCTGCTTCTCTTTGAACTTATGGCCCTTGCGCGTGACGGTGACCAGCGTCTGGCGCCCGTGCTGGCCCACCGGGGCGACCAGCCGGCCGCCATCGGCCAGCTGGGCCTTCAAGCTCTCCGGGACGCGCGGCGCGCCGGCGGTGACCATGATCGCGTCGTAGGGCGCGTGCTCGGCCCAGCCCAGCGAGCCGTCGCCGACCAGGAACTCGACGTTCCCGTAGCCCAACTCGGCCAGAGTTTTCCGGGCGCGTTCGGATAGCTCCGCGTGGCGTTCGACGGTGTAGACCGACCCGGCCAGCTCGGCCAGCAGCGCGGTCTGGTAGCCGCTGCCGGTGCCTATTTCCAGAACGCGCTCGGAGCCGGCCAGCTTCAGCGTCTCGGTCATCAGCGCGACGATGTAGGGCTGGCTGATGGTCTGCCCGCAGCCGATGCCCAGGGGACGGTCCGCGTAGGCCTCCTCAACGTCCACGGGGCTGACGAAGCGCTCGCGGGGCACGCGCCCCACGGCCTCCAGGACGCGGCGGTCCCTGACTCCCCGCCGGGCGATGTCCAGGCGGAGCATCTCCTCCCGCGCGGCGCCGAAGTCCAGATCGGGGAAGTCCGGCATCGCCTCGCTCACTTTGAAAACATCAGGCGCAGCACCAGGGCCAGAAACCGCCAGGTGTCGCGCACCGGGCGGATGTGGCTGCGCTGGTCCTCGAGGTAAATGGTCTTAATGGGCACGCTGACCATATTGGCCCCGGCGCGCGCGGCGCGGACCAGCATCTCGCTCTCGGCGGCGAAGCGCCCGCTCCGGGGACGTATCCTGGGCCACAGGCCGGCGCGGACCAGCCGGTAGCCCGACTGGGTGTCGCCCAGCTCCCGGCCGGCCAGGCGCGAGAGCGCCCAGCTGGTGAACCGGTTGGTGGTGCGCCGGACGAAGGGCATCTTCTTCGCATCAAAGCTGCGGCAGCCCAGGACCAGGTCGGCGCCCTCTTCGGCCGCGGCCAGGAAGGCGGGCAGCTCCGCGGGGTCGTGCTGGCCGTCGGCGTCCAGGAAGATCACCGCCTCGAAGCCGTCGGCCGCGGCGAGCTCCATCCCGTCGTCCAGCGAGCGGCCCTTGCCGAGGTTGGTCTCGTGGCGGAGCACCTCCGCGCCGGTCAGCCAGCGATGGTAACGAAATCCCTCCGGGA
>CAZONU010000061.1:0-12402 GCA_964581145.1 uncultured Planctomycetia bacterium | reverse complement strand
GCGGGCCCGCTCGGCGGTGGCGTCGCCCGAGCCGTCGTCGACCACGTAGACGGCCTCGACGTGCTCGCGGCAGCCGGCGACCACCCTGCCGACGGCCTTCTCTTCGTTCAGGGCGGGGACCACGCAGGCGATCTTCAAATGCCGCGATCCTCGGGCAGGCCGCTGCCCTCGAACACCGGATAGAAAGTGGGCCACTGGGTGGGGTTCTCGCGGACCAGGCCCTCGAGCTGGCGGGCGAACTCCTGGACCATGTGGCGCACCTGCTCGCCCCGCGAGGCGCCCGCCGGAGGCACGATGGGGCTCTGGAAAAATATCCGGAAGCTGTCGTCCCAGCGGCGCAGGACGAACCCGGGGATCAGCGGCGCGCGGGCGGCCAGCGCCAGGCGCGCGGGCCCGGTGGGGAAGACCACCTGGCGGCCGAAGAACTCCACGCGGATGCCCTCCTCGCCGTAGGGCCGGTCGCCGAGCACCGCCACCAGCCCGTTGTCCTTGAGGTGGCGCAGGGTGGGCCGGGCCGCCTCGCCGACGTTGACCACCTGGTAGTTGTGGCTGGCGCGGCGCTGCATGTACAGCTCGTGAATGCGCGGGTTGGGATGCGGCTGGATGATGCTCAGCATGGGGATGCCCCGGTAGCTCATGGCCGCCGCGCCCAGCTCCCAGTTGCCGAGGTGCGCGCTGACCACCACCGCGCCGCGGCCGGCCGCGCGGGCCTCCTCGACGTGCTCCAGGCCCATGAAGATCACGCAGCGATCCAGGAACCGGGCGTTGAAGCGCTTGTAGCCCACGAACTCGAACATGTACTTCCCGAAGCAGCGGAAGGTCCAGCGCAGCGAGTACTGGAGATGTTCCGCGGAGGCCTCCGGCCCCAGGATGACGTGCAGGTTGGCGCGCGCGCCGTCGCGGCTGCGCCTGTTCAGGAAGTAGTTGCAGTCGGCGATGCGCAGCGACAGCCAGTTGCCGAAGGAGCGGGACACGGTATTGGCCACGAAGGTGATCAGCTGGTAGAGCAGATAGGCTATCATGAGGTTGACATTCTACCGACAGACGGCCAGTGGGGGCAAGCCCCTTCAGCCGCCCCCCGCGGCGGCGGCCTCCAGTTCCGCGCGCATCCTCTCGATCTCCTCCAGGGCGGCCCTGGCCACCTCGCCCGGCGGAAGCTTGCGCATCTCCTTGTCCGCGCGCCTGACCAGCTCGACGACGCCCTCCTTGAGCCCGCGGTCGCCGACCACGATGCGCAGCGGAAAGCCGACCAAGTCGGCGTCCTTGAACTTGACCCCGGGGCGGACGTCCTCGCGGTCATCAAAGAGCACGTCGGCGCCGGCGGCGCGGAGCTCCTCGTAGATATTGGCCGCGGTCTCTATGGCTTGGGGTTTGGGGCTGGCGGTCAACACCAGCACCTCGTAGGGCGCGATTGACACCGGCCAGGATATCCCGTCCTTGTCGTGATGCAGCTCGATGGCCGCGGCCAGGATGCGGTTGACCCCGATACCGTAGCAGCCCATGAGCATCGGCCGGGCCACCCCGTCCTCCCCCAGGTAGGAGGCGCCCATGGCTTGGGAGTACTTGGTTCCCAGCTGAAAGACGTGGCCCAGCTCGATGCCCGCGGCCAGCTTCAGCTTTCGCCCGCACTTGGGACAGGGGTCGCCGGGCCGGGCCAGGCGCAGGTCGAGGCTCCGCTCCGGGCGCGGGAGGTCGCGCCCCCAGTTGACGCCGGTCAGGTGGGCGTCGGCCTTGTTGGCCCCGGTGGCGAAGTTGCCCATCGCCAGGACGGCGCTGTCGGCGAAGATGTCGACGTCCAGGCCCACCGGCCCGGCGAAGCCTACCGGCGCGCCGGTGACCCGCTCGATGGTTTCGGCGTCGGCCAGCTCGACGGTCTCGCCGGGGAAGAGGTTGGCGAGCTTGACCTCGTTGACCTCGTGGTCGCCGCGGATCAGCACTGCGATCGTCCGCTTGGTCCCCTCCTTGCCGCCGGCGCTGTAGATCAGCGTCTTGACCAGCTTCTTCGGCGAGATTTTCAGGAAGCCGGCGACCTGCTCGATGGTGGTCGCACCGGGGGTTTCGACCTCGCGCATCTCTTCGGATTCGGGAAGGGGCTTCTCCGCCGGCGGGGGGCACTCGCAGCGCTCGGTGTTGGCCGCGTAGCCGCAGGAGAGGCAGCGGGCCACCTTGTCCTCGCCGGCCTCGGTGAGGGCCATGAACTCCGCGGAGACCGCCCCGCCGATGGCCCCGCTGTCGGCCTCCACCGCGACGGAGTCCACCCCGGCCAGGGCGAAGATGCGCCGGTAGGCCTTGAACATGATCTCGTAGCTCTTCGCGAGACTGGCCTCGTCGGCGTCGAAGGAGTAGGCGTCCTTCATGAGGAACTCGCGGCTGCGCAGCACCCCGGAGCGCGGGCGCGGCTCGTCGCGGAACTTGGTCTGGATCTGGTAGAGGTTCACCGGCAGCTGCTTGTAGCTCTGCAGCACCCCGCGGACGATGTCGGTGATGACCTCCTCGTGGGTGGGGCCCAGGCAGTTCTCGCGGCCGTGACGGTCGATAACACGTAACAGAACCTCGCCCATGATCTCGGCGCGGCCGGTCTCCTTCCAGAGGTCGATGGGGTGCAGCGCGGGCATGAACAGCTCGATGGCCCCGGCGCGGTCCATTTCCCGGCGGACGATGGCGGTGGCCTTCTGTAGCGCGCGCCAGCCCAGCGGCAGGTAGGAGTAGGTCCCGGCGGCCAGCTTGCGGATCAGGCCCGCGCGGAGCATCAGCCGGTGGCTGGCCATCTCCGCCTCGGCGGGGACCTCCTTGAGCGTGGGGATGAAAGACTTGGTCCAGCGCATGTCCCGGATCCTCTCCTGGTTCCTTTTGGGAAAGAGAGATTCTAGGCGCCGGAGGGGGCTGCTGCAAGTGGCGGAGCTAGCTCAGTTCAGCCGAGGCTTTCTTGGTGTCCCGGTCACCATTTCTGCGCTTCGGCATGTCCTTGCTCGGCGGCTCGGCGGTACCACTTGACCGCCAGTCGGCGACGCTTGGGCGGACAAAAGTCATAGCGGCAGGCCAGTTCAAACTGAGCCTGTGTGCTCCCTTCTCGCGCCACCTGGCGCAGGTCAGGCAGATCCGCCTCTTCCCAGTTGGTCATTCGAACTCAGCCCGCCCGTGGGGCAGACTCCCCGCGATCTACTCCTTAGGAGCCCGTGCCGGCGCTCGGCGGCGGAGCGCTCCACCGCACGGCGCTCAGCATAGCCCGGGCCGTCTACGAGATCAAGCCTGCGCCCCAGCGAAAACCGGGCGGCGGGGAATTACGGGCCCTTCGGCCGATTATTTTCCGGTGCCGGCGGCGGGTACGTCTCGCACGTCCAGGATTACTCGGAAGGCCTTCTCGGGCGGCTTCCCCGTCTGCCATGGCCGGCGGTAGGCCATTTTCACCGTCGCTTTGCCCTTGCCGACCACGCGGAAGGCCGCCTCGTACGTTCCGCCGGCGCCCGGGCTGTAACCCGACAGAGTCCTGGGCGTATATTGCGGCCGGCCGTCGGCCCGTACGGATTTGCCCTCAATTGAGGTCACTGCCCAGGCGAAGCCGGTGCTCCTGTTGCCGGGCAGCTTTATTATTACCCGCGAGGCGCCCTTGACCCTGACGGTTTTCCCGTTGGACTCAGGCCCGATTTCTTTGACTTCAGGCGCTCCGCGCGCGGCACGCGCCACGCGGAAAGCAACGTAGAAGTTCTTCGTCTCGCTGATGGAGCTGGGCAGGGATTGGCGGACCAGCCTCGTGGACCCGTCCTTGCGGGGGATCCGGACCTTCGCGGCCTGCGTGCCGTCAAACACCACCGTCAGCGCCTTGCCGCCTCTGGGCTCGGCCAGCCGCATCGTGAGTATGCCCCACCGCTTGGTGTTGTGGATGGTGACGGCCTGATCGCTGAGGCGGAACCAGTCCCTTTGGATGCGGACCTGCTTGACGTTGAGCTTCTTGAGTTCCTCGCGAACCCATTTCTCGATTTTGGGCCGCTTCCCTGCCGGCGAATCGGCCCCCGCCAGAACCTGTGCCATGACTACCGGCCGGTCGGCGGCGGCAGCGGCAGCAGGATCCGACAGTTGCCTGCCCGCCGGCCTGCTGGGCATGGCTCTGGGCGTCCAGCCGTGGCCGCCGAACATGACTTTCAGCTCGCCCACCCAGTACAGCTTGCCCCATGGCGTCCGGTAGTAATCGTTAAGGCCGGCGGCGGGCACCTCCTTGCCGTCGAACAGCAGTTTGCCGAAGTAGTCCTGGCGGCGCGTGCCCGCGTTCTGGACGAGGCACCTGTACTCCCACCGGCCGGACCGGTAGACGCCGCTCTTGGAGAGGTCAACCGGGATGGCCGGCGCAGTGGCCGCTGGCGTATCAGTTACAGTCCGACAAGACGTGAGCAAAACCGCAATCCCGCAAAACGCAAGAGCCAAGTACCGCATGAATTTCCTTCCGTGTCACCGGAGCCTACAGGCCCGAGCCCCTTCGAGGTCTCACCGGCGGCCATTCTAGGCGCGTCCGGCCCGCCAAACAAGTCCGCTCAATTGAAGCGCGCCGTGCGCCGGGTTCCTGATTGCCTTCGCCCCGGCCATCACCGGCCTGATGGCGGATGGCGGTGAATGGTGAAAGTTACTTCCCGGCGTCCAGCGAGTACTCGCCGCCCTGGCGGGCCTCCAACTCCCCCAGCTTGGAGCGATTCCAGTTCTCGGTGCGGCTGAAGTAGCCAACCACCCGGGTCATGTGGCTGAGCACTCTGGGCTCGCGCCGGCCGGTGAGCACGGCTTCCAGGGTTTCCCAGGGGTGCCGGGCGATGGTGGCCAGCTCCACCCGATACTTGCTGCCGCTGGGCGCGTGGCGCACCAGGAAGGCCGCCCCGCCCTCGGAGCTCTCATCCTCGGTCCCCACGCCTTCGAGGTCCGGGTGCGCCTCCACCCTGTCAAGGAAATCGAAATGCTCCATTGCCGTCCTCTTTCGCCCTCCGGTCCCCGGCGTGTTGTTTTCCTGAACTCGCCGCCGCCGCCGCCTATTCCCGCCCAGGGCCGGAAAGGCGGAACCATGCCGGGGCCGCGCGCTCCCGGCCGGGTCAACTCCGCTTGACACCTGCCCGGCGGCACCTACGATTTCCAGGCGAGGAGGCGCTGATGGCCGGCACCGAAGTCCCGGTGGATCTCTCGCGGATAATCATCAACGAGCAGAGCCCCGAGCAGGTTATCGTTCTCAAAGAGCGGGACGGCGACCGCCAGTTCCCCATCGTCATCGGCATCTTCGAGGCCTGGGCCATCGAGCGGAAGGTCAAGGACGCCAACATCCCCCGGCCGATGACCCACGACCTCTTGGCCAACACCATCCGCGAGATGGGCGGGGAGGTCCAGCGCGTGGTGGTCACCGACCTGGAGGGCGGCACCTTCTACGCGCGGCTCTGCGTGCACCAGGGCAAGCAGGACCACCGCATCGACTGCCGGCCCTCGGACGCGGTGGCCCTGGCGGTGCGCCTGGAGGTGCCCATCTTCGTCGAGGAGCAGGTCTTCGAGAAGCTGGCCGCCAGCAACTGAGCGGCCGCGCGGCGCGCGAGCTATTTCCTCGAACAGACTTGAGCTGACGGGGGAAAACGCTCCCGGCTACACCGCCGGCTGGTCGGCGCGGACCTCCCGCATGAACTCCTCGTAGCGCGGGTCGGCGCGGAGGTTGGCGAGGTCCTTGTCGGCCTCGAGGTGCTCCCAGTCGGCGTAGCCCAGCTCGGCGGCGCGGCGCAGCGCGGCGAAGGCCTTGCCGAGGATCTGGAGCAGCGAGCAGCTGCAGGCCAGGTTGTAGTGGGCCACCGCGCTCCCCGGCTTGAGCTTGACCAGGCGCTTGTCGATGGCCAGGCCCTTCTCGTTCTCGCCGAGCTCGGTGTAGAGGTGTCCCAGGGCCTCCAGGACGCCGACGTGCTCGGGGCGCTTGGCCAGGATGCTCTCGTAGAAGTCCTTCTCGAAGAGCGCGCCCGAGGGATGGCGGGTAGGCAGCTTGTTGAAGATCTTCTTGGCCTGGCTCTGGAAGTAGAAGTCCTTGAGGTCCACCCCGCAGAGCAGACTGCGGGGTCCCGCATACGCCCGCAGGCGCCGCGAGGGGTACTTCTTGGTGGGACCCATATAGTCGTACACCTTGTGCCCCCCCGGGCCCTGTGTCTTTCCGCGCCTATTTAACGGAACTTGCGCGCCGGTGTCAAGTCACGAGCGCGATAAAAATGAAAAAAGCGGGAGCGGGCGGCGCCGGCCGCTCCCGATCCGAGACTACTTCTTCGCTTTGAACGCGTCCTCCGGACAGCCGTCCTTCGGGCGGTAAAGGTACAGGCCGCTCCCCGCTCCGACCACCACCACGTTTCGTCGCGCGTCGTAAACCGCCGAGCTCTTGTTCATCGCCGGCAGCGGCGGGCTGTCCTTGCCGCGCTCCCAGCGGTTGGCCTTCAGGTCCAGCACCGCCACGTTCACGGGTTTTCGGGGCGCTCCGTACCCGCCGCCGGTGTTATTGGTAATTGCGTAGAGGAGTCGACGCCTCGGATCGTAGGCCACGCCGAGAGAACCCCTGCTGGCCGACACCTTCTCCGCACCGGCGGGCGCCAGGTCGCGCCACTTGTCCGCCGCGGCATCATAGGCGTAGGCGCGGGTGACCAGCGGCATCTTCGACCATCTCTTGCGGTCGCCCGGCAGGCGCCCCCCCAGCTCCCAGGCCTTGGGCACCGCCCCCACCAGGATGACCCCGGTCTTCGGGTCGTAAACGACCCGGGTGTACAGCGAGAACTTGGGCGGGTGATCCGCTCCCTTGCGCCACTTCTCGGTCGCGGGAGAAAAGACGTAAGTGTCCAGCGGACGGTATTGCCCCTTGACCAGAACGATGAGGTCGTTCTTCGTGTCGTAGACCATGCCGCAGTCCGCGCCCCAACCCAATCCCTGCTTTGCCGCGGGGCCCATGCGGTCTGCGGCGAAGTCGTAGGTCTGCATCCGGTGTACGCCCGGCAACGCGAAGCCGGTCACTCCGCCCACCGTCCAGATGACGTCCCGCTTCCCGTCGTAGCAGACCGCCCGGCCGCAGCCGTTACCCTGGCGATGGGTGAGCGAGCTCTTGGGCATCCACGGATGATTGCTTCGCCGCTGGAACCATTTGCCGGCAACCATGTCGAAAAGGATTACCTGGTTGTTGTAGCTGTAGTCGTCGTGGGTGGCGAAGCTGGCTCCGCGGCAACCCGCCACCCAGTAGATGAACTCCGCCTTGGGATTGTAGCCGAAGCTTATGCAGCCCTGGGTGGGTTTGCGCACCTTGGGGTCCAGCCAGGAGTCATCGGGCATGGCGCGGACCTTCTGCTGCCAGGTTTTGGCGGCCGCGTCGGGCTCGGGGAGCTTGGCCAGGCGATTCGCGGCGATCTTGAGCACCGCTTCCGGTATTGCTTTCCTGGGCGCCCCGGCAAGCTTCTTGTATTCCTCCGGCGCGTTCAGCGCCCAGATGCCCGTTGCCGGGTCGTAGAAGACCAGCGCGCCGGTTCTGGTGTCGAGGGCACACAGGTCGCGGGCCGAGGCGCTCTTGCCGGGACCGCCCGCCTTGAGTTCCTTCCACTCGTTCTTGGTCCCATCGTAGGTCCACGTGTCGCCGAAGAACGTGCCATCTCTCGAATGGAAGGCCTGGACCGTCTTGCTCCAGGGATTCTTGCTGTCTTTCTTCTTGCCGACGCCGCCGTGCAGCACGGTGACCCCCAACTTGGGCGCGAAAGCCATGGCCGCGTGCCAGCGCGGCGGAGGAGACTTTGCGGGCTTCATGTTCTTCCACCCGTTCCTGGCCGCGTCGTAGGTCCAGGTCTCGCCGTAACCGGAGAAGTAGACACATTTCCTGACCTTAGGGTCATAGGCGAAGCCCGGATGCGGGCCGGGCCGCGGCCCGGCCGGAGTGCGTTTGTCCCACGCGCCCTTGGCGGGGTCGAACACCCATGTCGGCGGAATGCCCTTCTTGCCGTACGGCAGCCGCATGGGGGCAACCACTATCAGTTGCCTGTCGCTGTCGTAAACCGCCTTGACGAAGCCCTTGGGGCCGGAGTCTCCCAGGTGTTTGAACTTCATTGTCGCCGGGTCCAGCTCCCAGGTGCCCAGCTGGGTGCCTCCGAACCACGCGCGGGATTTGGCGCCGCCGGGGTGCCCGCCGAACAGGTAAACCTTCTTTGTCGCGGGCGAGTAGACCGCCGCGCGCCCGCGCGCCGGCCCGGGGCGGCCCAGCGACCAGTGAATCTCACGGGGCATGAGCGCCCGCCACTTCTTCGTCTTCTCGTCGTAACCCAGCGAGTCGTCGGCCCAGAGCAGCTTCATCTCGCACCTAGCCGGGTCAAACAGCCAGCCCTCATTGGTCAGGCGCGGCGAGTAGCTCCCGTAGAGCAGAAAGCCCTTGAGCTCCGGCACCCAGCACCAGGCGCCGTCCATGCCCGGGGGCATCTCCCGGCCGGCAATGTCCGCCGGCGCGTCGGCGAGTTTCTTCCAGGTCGCCGCGGCACGCGCCGGCCGGCCGGCAAGGCAAAGGAGTGTAACGAACGTCACTGCGGCAAGGGTCCTTTTCATCCGCGTCACCTCCGTTTTTTTCACTTGACCTCGCAGACCTCTTCCGCCGCGTAGGTCAGCTTGACCCGCAACAGCCGACGATTCAGCACGTCGCCCATGTAGGCGTAGTCATCGGTGGCACCGACGCCAACCAGCCAGGCCAGGGCGATGTCCGGCTTCGCCAGCGACTTATCCCGGCTCTGAGGCCCCTTGCCATCCGCGTTGCCGTAGCCGCCGAAGTGGGTGATCTCGTTCCCGTTTGTATCCAGCACGCCCACCCGAAAGCGGCAGGTGTCTGGGTAGAATACCCGTCCAAACCCGTCCACGTCGAAGCGGATGTTCTCACAGGTGCAACCGGCGTGCTCAATATGGCTGATGCCGGGATGAATCCAGAGCGCCCCGGTGAGTTTGGCCCCCAGCAACTTCTTGTAGTCGAAGCGATAAATGTAGTCGGCGTCGACGGTCTTGAGCGCAGGGTCCAGGTCGGGCTTGACGCCCGGCGGATAGACCGGCTTGTATCCCCCACGACTGAAGAGCACCTGACCTCCCTTGGGCGAAAACTTGATGATGCTGCCGTAGAGATAGGCCGATTGCTTCATGCCCGGCGGGCTGCGCCAGCCCTTGGGGCGGACCTGCTCGGCGATGTAGATGTTGCCCTGGGGATCGAACTTGGGGCCGACGGCAACCTCGGAAACCTGCCAGATCGGCCCCCAGCGGCCCGGCTTGCCGCCGGGGGTGAGCCGGTTCAGTGTCCGTCGATACCGCGGCCTCTTCCTGTCGGCGTTGACCAGCAGTGCGAGCGATCCGTCCCAGGCCGCCCCCAGCTGGTGCCCGGTGTTGATGTACATGTCGGTGCGGGCGGGAACGATGTGGCTGTCGCTGCCAGGCCAGGGGGCCGGCTTGCCGGCGTGGTCGTACCGAGCGATCCAGCCGCGGTAGCCGTGCACGTAGACGAACCCGTCGAAACCAGGCACAAGCTGCTGGCTGAACGAGCCGTGCCGCTTGAAACGGAAAGGCTCGACCTTGCCCGTGGCTTCCGAGAATCGCCAGTAGTTGTACTTGAGAAGCCGGAAATAGACATCGCCCCGCCGCCGGTCCACGGAAAGGTCGTTGAAATCGCCCATGGCCAGTCGGCCGGTGCCGACCTTTCGCGGCTTGCCGAACTTGCCGCTGGCGTCCTCGATGCGCAGCAGGCTTCCGCGGCTACCGCCCATCCAGATAACCGGCGGCCTGGCCGAGGCGTCCAGCGCCATCAGCCACGGCCGGTTCGGGCTGCCCTCTCTGCGGAACTCCAACTTGGCCGCGGGGACCGAAGACTCGATGCCCTTGAACTTCACCAGTTCCACGGCGCCGCGGGCCAGGCGGCGTGTCACGTAGATCGCGCCATTTTTCGGATCGGCCGCCACGCAGTCAACGCCCTCGACGGCCAGCGATGCAACGAAACGGCCGGTTTTCCCGGACAGGACCACGACGCGCTCGTTGGCCGGGTCGCCCACCAGCAGGTTGCCCTTGCCGTCAAGGACGATGCCGGAGGGCAGGCCGCCGAGGTGCGTCCGGTCGTTGCCGGTATTCTTCATGTCGCCGAAGAGCACGGCGGCCGGACCTCGCTGCGGCAGAGGGACTTTGAAGACCGCCGGGTAAAGATTGTCCAGCGGGGCCGAGCTGTGAGTCTTGGAGCGATGCCCCAGGCCGGTCATGTAGGCCGTCTTGCCGTCAGTCGAGATTGCTACGAATATCCGCTGGAGAGGATGGGTGCTGAGAAGCTTGCCGAACAGCGGCAGCCCGGAGAAAGTCTTGAAGGGAATGCCGCCATCGCGGTCCACCGCCGCCAGGCGCATCCCGGGCAGGGGAAAGAGTATCCGCCCGTTCCTTGTGACCGCCATGCCCGACGCCGCCGGACCGACTGCGCCGTAGAAGTCGCGCAGGTTGACGCGCCGGACGACCGGGGCCGGCCGGCCGTCCAGGATCAGCGGTGCCGCGTCGCCCAGCCGTGCGGCCGGCAGGTTCGCCGGGAACGGCATGATCGTTCGCCGGTAGCTGCCGTCGCGATTGAGCGCGACCATGACCTCGCCTGTTCCATTGGGCCAGTTCGTGCCCGTGGACATGCGGATGTAAAGCGTGCCGCCGGGCCCGACGGCCAGGCTGCGAATGGAGCCGAAGCTGAGCGGGTCGTCCATGACGATCCGGTCGTACTTCGCGCCCAGGCCCAGCGCGATGCGGACCTTGAACGGGCCTCCGGCGGCGGGCTTCCCGAAGTCGTCCTTCATGTTCCACTCGACGCTCTGCGACAAGCCGGGCTTGAGCGGCCCGGGCGCGTTCTTCCTGAGAACCCCCGCGGCCAGGTGGCGGACCACTTTGCCCTTGGCGTCGAGGACGTAGACGGCCACGTCGGTCTCGCGGCTCACGGCGAACTCGATCTTCACCTTGTCCCCCGTCCTGACCGCCGATGGCTTCCTGGTGAAGGACTGCGCGGCCAGCGAGGCCGTGCCCGGCAGCCCCAGGCCGAGCACCAGGAGGAATGTGTTTGAAATGACCGCGGCTCTCACGTTCGGCTCTCCGTTATTGACACTGGACTACTAATAGCCTACACCGCCGTAACACTCATGTCTCGCGAATTTGGCTCAAACAAACAGTCTCTGGCGGTGTATAGGCCAACTGGACTACTAAAGAGCTCTTGGGAGGGACGTCTTGACGGCCGCCAAGAACCCTGAAATGAGGCCGCTTGAGTGGCGCAGCAAGGCCCTGCTGGCCGCCGGGCGCCTCCGCGAGCTGGCCCGTGAGGTCCTGGCTTCCGGCGGCCGCTCGCCCCTGCCCGGCGAGCGCGAGCTGGCCGCGCGGCTGGCGGTCAGCCGGCGCACGCTCCAGCAGGCCCTGCACATTCTGGAGGCCTGCGCCGTGGTCCGCAGCGAGCACGGCCGCGGCAACTTCCCGGAGCCCGAGCCCCGCTGGCGTGAGCTGCCCGCGCCCGGCTGGGAGCTGCTGGTGGTCGCGCCCTGGGGCGCGGGCGAGCCGCCCGCGGAGGCCTACATGTTCCGGGAGATGGCCGCGGGCCTCGACCTGGCGGTCGCCTCGGCGAGCGCGCGGCTGGCCGAGCTCGACCCCGCCGCCTGGGAGGAGAGCTCGCGACGGCGCGGCTTCGTCGAGCGTTTCCGGGGTGTGGTCCTGATCGACCCGCCGGGGGCCCACTGGGCGGCGCGGCTGCTGGGAGTCTCCGACTGGCGGGTGGTGGTGGTGGAGCACAACATCCGCGACCTGGCGATCACCAGCGTGGCCGACGGCTCCTTCCTGGGCACCTTTGACGCGACCAACGCGCTGCTGGGCCTCGGCCACCGGCGGATCGCGTTCCTGGACCGCGACGACTGGCAGCAGGCCAACCCTGCCAAGAGCGACGGGTACCTGGCGGCCCTGGAGGACGCCGGGCTGGCCTGCGGCCGCGAGCTCTTCCGCACCGTACCGACCTCGCCGACGCCCGGCGCGGTGAACCGGGTCATGGACGAGCTCCTGGCGCTGCCCGAGCCGCCGACGGCGGTGATCTCTTTCCGCGACGCGGCGGCGCTGCTGGTCCTGGAGTGGATGAAGGCGCGCGGGCTGGAGGCCGGGAAGGACCTCAGCGTGGTCGGCTCCGGCGACCAGGCCCACCGGCGGGGATTATGCCGGACGCTGTCCAGCGTGCGGGTCCACTACCGGCGGATGGGCGAGGTCGCCGCGCTGGAGGCCCTCTGCGGCCGGCGCCGCCCGGAGATGCGCACAGTGATCGTGCCCAATCGGCTGAAACTGAGAAAAAGCGCCGGGCCGGCGCCGGGGACCGCCTAGAAGTCGAAGCCCCGCGACAGGTTGGGGTTCTTCTCGGCGCCGCCCTTGGCC
>CAZONU010000060.1:8999-16910 GCA_964581145.1 uncultured Planctomycetia bacterium | reverse complement strand
GGTGATCCGCGGGGGGCAGCTCGCCGAGGAGACCACCCCGCGGGATTTCCTGGAAAACCGCCGGAAATCAGAGCCCTAGATACTTCAGCACTGCCCGGGCAATGATCGGCGCCAGCGGGCCGGCCAGCAGCAGCCCGATCCCGGTCCCCAGCGCGGCGGCCAGGAGCACGCCGCCCAGCCTCGCACCCCAGCTGTGTCCCCCGCCCGGGGCCTTGCGGAGCAGCTTCCCGACCATGTCGCCCCGCCGCCGGCGGGTGCCCTCCGGGGGCTGGGGGACCACCGTGAACAGCCGGCCGATCCTGGCGGTAAGGCGCATGGGCGCGTTGACCGACCAGCCGCAGGCCTCCAGCAGCATGCTCAGGTTGCGGCGGCGCAGCTTGACCAGAGCGACGGTCACCGCGGAGATCACCAGGACGAGAACTAAGATGCCCACTACCTTGAGGATGCCCAGGGCGCCGACCTCATTGACGGTCTTGGCCAGGTAGGCGAACACGCCGCCGAGAGCGGCGAAGGCCACGCCGCCGCCCAGCAGCAGATCGCGGGCCGCCCCGCTCTTGCTGGCTGCCGGAGTCGCGCCCTTCTGGGCCGACGCGAGGCCCTTGGCCAGGCCCGTCTCCGTCTCAGTGTAGAAGCTGGAGGTCAGCTTTTCCCACTGCTTGCCGACGAACTCGCTCAGGCGCTTGAAGGGCAGCTTGGCCGCCTCCCAGAGGTCCACCGGATTGGACAGGAGGTCGACCACCTCGGCGTCCCACTCCCGGCCGTCGGTGGTGAAGAAGACCCCCTTCTTGCCCAGGCACAGGTTGGCGGTGGAGCCGGCGGTCACCGCGGTGACCACCTCGAAGGTGTCCTTCTCGTCGCGGGCGCTGACCTGCACGTACATCAGAAAGATGTGGCTGTGGGCCGCGACCTTCTTGTGGGCGGCGCGGTCGGAGACCTTGACGTTGAGCTTGAACTGGCGGCCGTCCATGACCAGCGTGCCCAGCTCCGCCATGGAGCGCTGGGTCGGGTCGTAGAAGCGCGGGAAGCTCACCGAGTTGTTGACCAACTCCATGAACCACTGCTGATAGAGGATCAGCTTCTCGAGGCCCTTGGCCTGGGCCAGCTGCTCGGCCACGGCCAGGTCCGCGTCGATGAGCTCCCCGAGGCGGTCGGGCAGCGGCCCGTCCAGATAACAGCGCAGCTTCTCCTCGCCGAGCTGCCCCACCGGGGAGTTGCCCTTGGCTTCCTGCCAGGCGCGGTAGGGGCCGAAGAGGCGCTTGATCTCCTCCCATCCGTCGCGCGGCAGGCGGCGCCCCCCGCGCCCCGAAACCCGCACCAGGACCAGCTCGCCCAGGGCCTCGAGCTCCCGGCGATAGGCGGGGTTGGTCTCACCGTCGAGGTCCAGGACCTCGGCGGCCCCGGGCCGTCCCAGCGGCGCGGCCCGCAAGCGCCCGTCCAGCGCCGCGCGGTCGGTGACGTCCAGCGCCGCGAGCTCCTCCTCGGCGAGACTGAACTTCTCGGCCACGCGCGCGTCAAGCCGGGCCAGCGCCGAGAGCGAGAAGAACTCCTCAATCTTGTCCCACAGCGCGTCAGCCGCCTCGTAGGCCGGGGGGGTCTCCGGGCCCCAGATCATGATCTCGGTCTGGCTCGCTCCCTGGGGGATGCGGCCGCGTTGGAGCCAGTCGAGGTAGGCCCGGCCCTGTTCGCGGAAGGCCCGCAGCAGCTCGGCGCTCACCCCCGCCGAGCCGCCCGCGTCGGCGGCGCAGCCCAGGACCTCCAGGACGTCGCGGGTGAAGCCGGCGAGGTCCGCGTCACCGACCGCCTCGGGGGGGATGACCCCGTCGCCGTTGGTGGTGGCCCCGGACATGATCGCCTGGCGGTTGCGGACCTCTTCCAGAGATATCTCTTCCGCTTCGGCCTTGCCCAAGTTGGCCAGGATGCGCTTGGCGGCGGCGCGCAGCTTCTCGCCCTCATCGTGAGAGCCGTCGATAGCCTCCAGGCGCAGCACGGAGGTCTTCTCCGCGAGCCGGCCCCGGTCGGCCAGCATGCGGACCAGCCAGTGGTAGGCCCCGCGGATCTCGTCGGTGCGAATGCGGCCGTTCTCGTCGCTGTCCATGTATTCGAGGAAGGCGCGGTCGCAGGTCAGCGTGTCGATGGGTATGCCGGTGGCCATCCAGAGGGCTTCGTCGAAGTACTCCAGGTGGGCCAGGTCCCCGGGCTTCTCGACCACCAGCATGTACGAGCCGCCCAGCTTCTGCAGTGTCGGAGGCGCAGTCAACGCGGGTCTCCTTTTCGCGTTCGAGAGCGCGAACAGTATAGCCTGAGGGGCGCGCCGGCGTCAACGGCGCTTGCGGATGCCGGCGCGGTTTTCCCGCCGCTATGCTGAATCAGTAAGCACAGCGCCGGCGGCTTGCGCCCCGGCGCCGGTCCCGGTGCGGCGCGCCGAAAAAAACCGCCCGGAGGGGGAGAATTTTCGGGCTCAGCTCCCCGGAAAGGGGAGGCCATCGGTAGTCGTGTGCACAAGTGCAACACCCAATATATTGGGGGTGGCGTTTCAAGGCATCACAGAATCTGGTGTAAGTCGCCTGTTTTGAGCGGTTTTTTCCTTGACTTGACCTAATCATTAACTAAAGTGCGCGCGATAGCAAATAATAGTGAGAAGTAGCAAGAGGGGGCGGGTAGTGTTCTTCGGTACTTACCATCACCGGCTGAACAGCAAGAACCAGGTGACGGTGCCCTCCCGTTTGCGGGAAGCGGTCGACGAAGAGAAGGAGGGCAGGGGCTTCTATCTCTTCGTCGCCGAGAAGAACTGCCTGTATCTTTTCACTCCCCGGGGAATCGAGGAGGTCGTGGAGCGCGCCCGCAGCAAGTGGGCCGGCGGCAAGCAGGATTTCCTGCGCATGTTCTACGCCAATGTCGCGCCGGTGGAGTGCGACGCGCAGGGGCGCGTGGTGATCCCCGCGGGAATGAAGGAGGCGGTGGGCATCGAGAAGGACGTGGTCTTCGTCGGGGCGCACCGCCGGGTGGAGCTCTGGAACCCGGCGAAGTGGGCGGACTACGAGAAGTCCCACCGGCAGGAGTACGGTCAGAAGCTCGGCTTGGTGGTCGAGGAGGTTTTCGGGCTTTAGCCCCGGGCGTTTCAAGAGGGCGGAGGTGGTCAGTGGCAGCGCCGATGATCCAGGTGGGGGGGGCAGGCTCGTTCGAGAACGTAAAGGAGTTCCTGCGCTACGTGCAGGGGGCCCCCGAGAGCGCGGACGCCGTGCCGCCGGGCATCGTCCGCGACCTCGAGGAGCTGGAGAAGCGGGCTAAGCGGGTCCGGGCGCTGACCGGGATGATGGCCCCGGTGGAGCTGAGCCCCTACGTGCTGGACCTGCTGGGGGCCGCGGGCGGTGCGGAGCCGTCGGCCGGCGAGGGTGTGCTCAACGCGGCCGGAGCCTGACGAGCCGGCCGCCGAGCCCCGGCACCGGCCGGTCATGGTCCGGGAGGTGCTGGAGCTCCTCGACCCCCGCGGGGCGCAGCTGGTGGTCGACTGCACCGTGGGGCTGGGCGGTCACGCCGAGGCGGTCCTGGAGCGCGAGGGTTTCGCCGGGCGGGTCCTGGGCATCGACCGCGACCCGGCGGCGCTGGAAGCCGCGGCCGAGAGGCTGAAGACCTACGCGGAGCGCTTCCGGCCGGTGCAGGGTGAGTTCGGGCGACTGGGGGAGCTGCTGGAGGGATTGGGATGCGGGGCTGCGGACGCCGTCCTCTTCGACCTGGGGGTAAGCAGCCTCCAGTTGGAAGACGCCGGCCGGGGCTTCAGCTTTCGGCTGGAGGGGCCGCTGGACATGCGCATGAATCCGGGCGCCGGCCCCAGCGCGGCGGACCTGGTTGCCGAGCTGGACGCCGAGGCCCTGGCAGGCGTGCTCTGGGACTACGGCGGGGAACGCCGCTCCCGGCGGATCGCCGCGGCCATCGTTCGAGAACGAAGCAGGGCAGCGATCACCACAACCGCCCGCCTGGCCGAGGTCGTCCGGCGGGCGGCCGGCGGCCGGCGGGGCAGGATTGACCCGGCCACCAGGAGCTTTCAGGCACTGAGGATAGCCGTGAACGACGAGCTGAGCGAGCTGGAGAAGGGAGTGGAAGCCGCGGCCGCGCACATGGCGCCCGGCGGGCGCCTGGCGGCGATCAGCTTCCACTCGCTGGAGGACCGCATCGTCAAGCGCTTCCTGCGCGACCTGGCTCATCGCGGGGGCGCGCGGCTTCTGACCAAGCGCCCGCTGCGGCCGAGCCGCGCGGAGGTCGCTGCCAATCCGCGGGCGCGGAGCGCCAAGCTGCGCGCCGCGCGGATCGAGGCCGGCCCGGGGGCGAGGGCCTGACCGTGGGCATCAGGCGCTACCTGGTGCTGGTCGGGGCCCTGGTGGCCATGGGCCTGGGGACCGTGTGGTGGAAGACCCAGACGCTGGGCATGGGCTACGAGGCGGTGCGCCTGGAAAGGGCGCGGGAGCGCGCCGAGGAGGAGGAACGCCTGGAGGACTCGCTGCTGTCCGGGCTGACCTCGCCGGAGCGGGTCCAGGAGAAGGTCAAGGAGCTCAAGCTGAAGCTGAGTTTACAGGGACGGGTGATCGTCGCGCCGAGGGGCCGCCGGGGGGACGCCAGGAGGCGGTCCGTGACCATGGTGCGCGGACGATGAGTTGCCGGGGAGGAGCTTAGTACGCTAGACGCCTAGCGCAAGAGTCTCTGGCCGGACGGGAGGATCCCCCCCCTTCTGATCCGAGCCGGCAGGGGGCGCCGGCCTCGCGTTGAGGCCGGCACCTTTTGCCCCGGGCCCCAGGGAAGGGGGAAGAGCGGTGACGGCCAACCGAGCCGAGAGATTCAAGCACAACCTGATTCTCTTCGGCATCTGCGCGCTGTTCGTGGTGCTGGGCGGCCGCCTCTACTACCTGCAAGTCGCTTGCCACCAGGAGCACCTGGCCGCCGTCGAGGCGCAGACCAGGGTGGAGATCGACCTGCCGGCGCCCCGCGGGCAGATCCTGGACCGCGAGGGCAAGTGCCTGGCCTTCAGCGTTCCGGCCTACACAGTGGCGGCCAGCCTGCCGGACGTGGCCGACCCGGCGCGCACCGCCGGGAAGCTGGCCCCCATCATGGGGGTGAGCCGGGACTACCTGCTGCGCCGCCTCGGCCGGCCCGAGCCGATACGCTTCGTCTACCTCAAGCGCAAGGTCTCGGTGGAGGTGGCCCGGCGCATCGAGCGGGAGCAGAAGGCCGAGGCCGGGGGGAAGGGGCCGCGGCCGCTCCATGGAGTGCACCTGTTGCCCGACAGCCGGCGCGCCTACCTGTGCGGCACCTCGGCCTGCCACCCGCTGGGCTTCACCCGCTGGCGGCCGGACCTGGGCGACACCGGCCAGGAGGGCGTGGAGCGGGCCCTGGACGGGGCCCTCCGCGGGCAGCCCGGCAGGTGGAGGCTCCGCCGCGACGGCCGGGCCCGGGCCATCGGCATCGTCGACGAGCAGCTCACCGAGCCGGTGCCCGGCTACCGGGTGGTGCTGACCATCGACCTGGCGGTCCAGCGGGCCCTGGAGGCGGAGCTCGAGAAGGTCGCCGGGAAGTACAAGCCGGCCGGCGCCTTCGGACTGGTGATCGACCCGGCCAGCGGCCAGGTGCTGGCCATGGCCAGCTGGCCGAAGTTCGACCCCAACCGGCCCGGCGACTGTCCCCCGGGCGGGCGGCTCAACCGCATCCTGGCCACGGTGTTCGAGCCGGGCTCGGCCATGAAGCCGCTGGTCGCCGCCGCGGCCCTGGAGGAGGGCGTCTTCAAGCCGACCAGCAAGGTCTACTGCGAGAGGGGCGCCTGGAGCCCGCACCGCGGGCGGACCATCACCGACGTCCACGGCTACGGCTGGCTGACGCTCACCGACGCGGTGGTCAAGAGCAGCAACATCGGCATGGCCAAGGTGGGCCGCAAGATGGGCGCCCGGCGCCTGGAGCGCTGCTGCCGGGCCTTCGGCTTCGGGCGCGCCACCGGCCTGGGGCTGCCCGGGGAGAGCCGCGGCATTCTCCGGCCGCTGGCCCGCTGGAACCGGGACTCGGTGCTCTCCGTGCCCTTCGGCCACGAGGTATCGGTCACCCCCCTGCAGCTGGCCGTCGCCTACGCGGCCCTGGCCAACGGGGGCGTGCTCTACCGCCCCCAGATCGTCCGGCGCATCGAGGACCCCCGGGGCCGGACCGTCCAGGAGTTCCCGCCCGCGCCGGTCGCGCGGGTGATTTCTCAAAAGACCAGCCGGACCATGCGGGAAATACTCAGACAGGTGGTGGAGCGGGGCACGGGCAGGCGCGCGCGGCTCAAGGGCCGCGCCGTGGCCGGCAAGACCGGCACGGCCCGCAAGCTGGTCGGCGGGCGCTACTCCGAGGAGAAGCACTTCGCCTCCTTCGTGGGTTTCGCCCCCGCGGACCGGCCCCGGGCCCTGGCCCTGATCATCGTCGACGAGCCCAAGGGCGCCCACTACGGGGGCATCGTGGCCGGGCCGGCGGTGGCCGCGCTGCTGGAGCGCACCCTGACCCACATGGGCGTGCCCAAGAAGCCGCAGCGGGCCCTGGCTTCGAGCCAAACGACCCGGACGCCGCGGAGCCGGCGCCGGAAGAGGAGACGCTGATGCGTCTGCAGGAGTTGGTCGGCCGAATCGACGGCGCCCGGCTGCTGGGCGCCGGCGGGGTCGAGGTCACCGACCTGGCCTACGACTCCCGCCAGGTCGGTCCCGGGGCGCTCTTCCTGGCCCTGCCCGGCGAGAAGCTCGACGGGGCCGACTTCGCGGGGCGCGCCGCGAAGGCCGGGGCCGCGGCGATAGCCACCCAGAGAGAGGAACCTCTCACCGAGCTGCCCCAGATCGTAGTGCCCGACGCGCGCGCGGCGATAGCCGAGGCCGCCCGCGCGCTCATCGGCGACCCGGCCGAGTCTCTCAAGCTGATCGCCATCACCGGCACCAACGGGAAGACCACCACCGCGTACCTGTTGCGCCACGTGCTGGGCCAGGCCGGCCAGAGGTGCGGCATGACCGGCACGGTGGAGTACGACCTGGGCTCCGGAGCGCGGAGCGCGCGGATGACCACCCCGGAGAGCCTGGACCTCTACCGCTTCTACGCCGAGATGCGCGCGGCCGGCTGCGTCGCGGCGGTCAGCGAGGTCTCCAGCCACGCGCTGGTCAAGCGGCGGGTGGCCGGCATCCGCTTCGCGGCGGCGGCCTTCACCAACCTGACCCGCGACCACCTCGATTTTCACGGGGACATGGCGAACTACTTCCGGGCCAAGGCCCTGCTTTTCGAGGGGCTGGCGGAGGACGCCGTCGCCGTGCTCAACGCCGACGACGAGTACGCCCCGCGCCTGGCGGAGATGACCCGGGCGCGGACGCTGACCTACGGCTTGTCCGAGTCGGCCGAGGTGCGCGGCCGGGTGATGAACCTCTCCACGGTGGGCACGGTTTTCCGCCTGGCCCGCGGGGGCATCGAGGCCGAGGTGCACATGAACCTGCTCGGCGCCCACAACGTCCACAACGCCCTGGCCGCGGCGGCGGCGGCCTTCGCCCTGGGGCTGGCGATGCCCGGCATCGCCGAGGGCCTGAGCAGCTTCGAAGGCGTGCCCGGCCGGCTGGAGTCGGTGGACTGCGGCCAGGACTTCCGCGTGCTGGTGGACTACGCGCACACCGACGACGCGCTGCGCTCGGTGCTGGCCAGCATCCGCGACCTCTACCCCCGGCGGGTGATCACCGTTTTCGGCTGCGGGGGCGACCGCGACCGCGGCAAGCGCCCGCGGATGGGCCGCGCCGCCGAGGAGCTTTCCGACGTGGCCGTGGTCACCAGCGACAACCCCCGCAGCGAGGAGCCCGGGGCCATAATCGCCGAGATCCTCGGGGGCCTGGCCGCGCCGGGGGAGGCGGGCGTGGAGCCCGACCGCGCCGCGGC
>CAZONU010000060.1:3068-8989 GCA_964581145.1 uncultured Planctomycetia bacterium | reverse complement strand
CACGAGACCTACCAGATACTGGGCTCGAAGCGCATAGACTTCGACGACCGCAGCGTGGCCCGCGCCGCGCTCGAGCGCCTGCTGGCGGGAGGCGGCCGTGCTTGAGCGCAGCGTCGCCGAGGTGGCCCGCATGGCCGGCGGGGAAGTGGTCTCCGGCTCCGGGGAGGTCGCGGTGCGCGGGGTGACCGTCGACAGCCGCGGGGTGCGCGGCGGCGAGCTCTTCGCCGCCCTGCCCGGCGAGCGCTTCGACGGCCACGACTTCGTCTGGCGGGCCTTCGCGGCGGGCGCGGCGGCGGCGATGGTCGCGGACCAGCTGCGCGAGGGCCAGGTTCCCCCCGGCGGGGCGCTGGTCCGCGTGGACGATACCTACGCGGGCCTGGGCCGCCTGGCCGTCGCTCACCGGCGGGACTTCGGGATTCCCTGGGTGGCGGTGACCGGCTCCTGCGGAAAGAGCACCACCAAGGAGCTGATCGCCCTGGCGCTGGGCGCGCGCGGCGAGGTGCTCAAGGCCCAGGCCAGCTTCAACAACCGCGTGGGCGTGCCCCTGACCCTGCTCGGCGCCGGCCCCGAGCACCGCTTCGCGGTGGTGGAGCTGGGCTCCAACCACAGCGGGGAGCTGGCCCCCCTGGCGCGGATGGTCGCGCCGGACGTCGCGGTGATAACCTGCGTGGCCCCCGCGCACCTGGCGGGCTTCGGGAACCTCGCCGGCGTGGCCGAGGAGAAGTCGGCGATCCTCGACGGGATGGGGGCCGGGGGGCTGGCGGTGCTCAACGCCGACGACAAGTACTTCGAGTTCTTCCGCGGACGCGCGCCCGCCGATGTGATCAGCTTCGGGCTGGGCGCGGATGCGGACGTCCGCGCCGGCGGCGTGGAGCTCGATCCCGAGGGCACCGAGTTCTCGCTGCCCGGCGGCGCGCGGGTGCGGCTGCCCCTGCCGGGGGTCCACAACGTTCGCAACGCCCTGGCCGCCGCGGCGGTGGCCCGCGGTCAGGGGATGGAGTTCGGGGAAATCGCCGAGCGCCTGGCGGCGGCGCGGCCCATGCACATGCGCAGCCGCCTGGTCCGCTTGGGGGAGGTATTGCTCCTGGAGGACTGCTACAACGCCAACCCGGCCAGCTTCCTGGCGGCGCTGGAGGCCCTCGACGGCCTGGGCGACGGCCGCAAGGTGGTGGTGGCCGGCGACATGGCCGAGCTGGGCGGCTACTCCGAGGAGCACCACCACGCCCTCGGCGAGGAGATCGCCGGGCGCGGGGTGGAGTTGCTGGTCACGGTGGGCCCGGAGGCCCGGCGCATCTCGGAGGCCGCCTCGCGGAGCACCGCGCGGGTCCAGAGCCACTACTTCCTGGACGCGGCCGCGGCCGCAGCGGAGGTGCCGGGGATGCTCAGGCCCGGCGACGCCGTGCTGGTCAAGGGCTCGCGCAGCGTGGGCCTGGAGGCGGTGGTCGCGGCCGTCGCCCGGGCATTCGGAGCGGGGAAGGGCGCCTGACCGTGCTTTACTACCTGCACCTGCTCTCGAACTGGTTCTCGGCCATGAACCTCTTCCGCTACGTGACCTTCCGCGCGGCGGCGGCGGGCTTCACCGCCTTCGTGGTCGCCGTGCTGATGGGTCCGCGGATCATCGCCTGGCTGCGGCGCCTCAAGGTCACCGACTCGATCACCAAGAAGGACAGCGAGAAGCTCGACGAGCTGCACAGCCGCAAGAAGGACACCCCCACCATGGGCGGGCTGCTGATCGTCGGGGGCACGCTGCTGGCCTGCCTGCTCTGGGCCAACTGGCCGGGGGTGATGGCCGCGGCGCCCGAACCCTCCGGAGCCGCCGGCGCCGAGCAGTTCGCCCGGGCCTTCGCCCGGTACGAGGCGGTCAAGGCCGGCGGCTTCTACGTCCTGGTGGGCATGGCGGTGGTGGCGGGCATGGCCGTGCTGGGCTTCATCGACGACTACATCAAGCTCCGCGGCCGCAAGGGCATGCGCCTCTGGACCAAGCTCTTCTGGCAGGTGGCGGTGGCCCTGGCCGCCGCGGTGGCGGTCTACTACCTGCTGCCCATCAAGGACCCCCACCGCGGCAACGTGTACTTACCCTTCGTCAGCGTCAGGAACGTGAACCTTCCGGGGGGCGGCTTCGAAGCTGTAAGCAGCGTGTACCTGCCGCTGGGCCTGGGGATAGCCCTCTTCGCGGTGCTGGTGGTGGTGGGCAGCTCCAACGCGGTCAACCTGGCCGACGGGCTCGACGGGCTGGCCGGCGGCTGCGCGGCGGTGGTGGCCGGCTGCTACGCGGCGCTGAGCTACGTGGCCGGGAACCGGGTGCTCTGCGACCACCTGCTGCTGCCCTTCGTGCAGGGCG
Organism: uncultured Planctomycetia bacterium; assembly: GCA_964581145.1. Classification (GTDB taxonomy): domain Bacteria; phylum Planctomycetota; class SZUA-567; order JAKLDR01; family JAKLDR01; genus CAZONU01. The sequence goes on along the minus strand of CAZONU010000060.1, from coordinate 6,648 downwards.
GCGGGGAGCTGGCGGTGTGCTCGGCGGCGCTGGCCGGGGCCTGCATGGGCTTCCTGTGGTACAACTGCCACCCGGCGGAGGTCTTCATGGGCGACACCGGCTCGCTGCCCATCGGGGCGCTGATGGGCTACACCGCGCTGACCATCAAGCACGAGTTCCTGCTGGTGCTGGTCGGGGGCATCTTCGTGGCCGAGGCCGGCAGCGTTCTCTTGCAGATTGCTTCCTTCCGGCTGTTCGGGAGGAGGATATTCAGGATCGCTCCGCTCCACCACCACTTCGAGTTCAAGGACTGGCAGGAGAACAAGGTGGTGGTCCGCTTCTGGATAGTGGCGATAGTCCTGGCCCTGGCCAGCATCGCCACGCTGAAGATAAGGTAGGCGCCCCGTGAAGCAGAGCCGCTCCTGGCTGCTGGTCATCGCCGCCTCGCTGGTGGGGCTGGGACTGGTCATGGTCTTCAGCACCAGCGCGGTGCACGCCGAGAAGTTCGGCTCGCCCGTCCGGCTGCTGGTCAAGCAGGCCCTCTGGCTGGGGCTGGGCCTGGCGGCCATGCTCGTCGCCTGGCGGGTGGACTATCACCTCTACGCGCGGCACTGGAAGATCGTCCTGGGCCTGACCGTGGCTATGCTGGCGGCCGTGCTCATTCCCGGGCTGGGCAGCAGGCTCAACGGCGCCCGGCGCTGGATACTGGCAATGGGCTATTCGGTGCAGCCCTCGGAGTTCGCCAAGATCGGGCTGGTGATCTTCGTGGCCGCCTTCCTCTGCAAGTATCACCGCAACCTGGGCAGCTTCGTGAAGGGCTTCCTGCCGGTGACCGCGGGAGTGGCCGGGATATTCCTGCTCATCGTCCTGGAGCCGGACGCGGGCACCGCGCTGCTGGTCGGGGCCGTGGCCTTCCTGATGCTGATGGTCGGCGGGATCCGCATGAAGCACCTCCTGCCGGTGGTGCTGGTCGTCGCGCCGGTGGTGGTCCTGGCCATCTTCATCAAGCACGACTACGTCGAGCGGCGCATCGTGGCCTTCCTGCACCCGGAGATCGATCCCCTGGGCGCGGGTTACCAGGCCCGCCAGTCGGTGCTGGCCCTGGGCTCGGGGGGCTTCTTCGGCAAGGGATTGGGCAACGGCCAGATCAAGCTGCACTTCCTGCCCGAGGCCCACACCGACTTCGTGCTGGCCATCATCGGCGAGGAGCTGGGCCTGATCGGGACCCTGGCGGTGGTGGGCCTCTTCGTGGGGCTGGTTTACCACGGCATGAAGATCGCCCAGACCGCCCCGGATCGCTTCGGCTTCCTGCTGGTCTTCGGGCTGACGGTCTTCATCGGGCTGCAGGCGGCCATCAACGTCGCGGTGGTCACCGCCTCGGTGCCCACCAAGGGGATTAGCCTGCCGCTGGTCAGCTACGGAGGCTCCAGCCTGCTGGCCACCATGCTGAGTTTGGGAATTATCCTCAACGTGGCCCGGGCCGGCGACAGCGTGGAGCAGCGCGACCGGGAATTCGAGGAGATGATGATCCTCCCCGCCGAGCCGGACGGTCGCAACGAGCTGTCCGGATAGGAGCGCCCGTGGCCCCGGAGCGCCCCACCGATTCTCCCCGCGTCGTCCTGGCCGGCGGGGGCACCGGGGGGCATGTTTTCCCGGGGCTGGCCCTGGCCGAGGAGTTGAGGCGCAAAGAGTCCGGCGTCGAGGTGCTTTTCGTGGGCGCGCCGGGGGGTATCGAGGAGAAGCTGGTTCCCGAGGCCGGCTGGCGGCTGGAGCTGGTGGAGTCCGTCAAGGTCCGCGGCAAGCTGGACTATCTGCGTCTGCCCTTCGCGCTGCTCAAGGCGGTGCGCGCGGCGTCAAAGCTGCTCAGGGCCTTCAGGCCGCACGCCGTGGTGGCCCTGGGCGGCTACGCGGCGCTGGCGCCCGCGCTGGCCGCCCGGCGCCGCGGCCTGCCCGTTGCCGTCCTGGAGCAGAACGCGATCCCCGGGCGGGTCAGCCGATTCCTGTCCCGCTTCGCCGCCGAGGTGCACGCCGCCTACGAGGAGTCGGCGCCCCGCTTCCCGCGGCCGGGCAAGGTGGCGGTCAGCGGCAACCCGGTGCGCCGGTCGATCATCGAAGCCGCCGGGCGGCGCGCGGCGCGGGGGGGAGGCGGGAGGCTCTCTCTGCTCGTAGCCGGCGGCAGCCAGGGGGCCAGGCGGCTCAACGAGCTTTTCATAGAGGCGGTCGCGAAGCTGGCCCCGCAGGCCGGGGGCCTGAGAGTCGTACACCTCACCGGCTCCGCGCATCACGGGGCCGCGGTCAAGGCCGCGGGCGGCTTGCCGCTGGAGGTGGAACTGGTTGCCTTTGAGAAGGACATGGCCGCGCGCTACGCCGATGCCGACCTGATCCTCTCGCGCGCGGGGGCCACCGGCCTGGCGGAGATAGCGGTCTGCGGCCTGCCTGCAATCCTCGTGCCTTTCCCCTTCGCCAAGGACAATCACCAGGAGGCCAACGCCCGGGCCTTCGAGCGCGCCGGCGCCGCCCGGGTGCTGCTGGAAGGCAGTCTCAGCGGGGAGCGGCTGGCCGCCGAGCTCCGCGGTCTCATGGAGAACGATGAGCAGCGCGCGGAGATGGCCGCGCGGATGAAGGCCCGCGGCCGCCCCGCGGCGGGCGCGGAGATCGCCGGGCGGGTGCTGGCCCTGGCCGGCGGGAGGGCGTGACGGTGAGCCCGGCCGGCAAGCGCATCCACTTCATGGGCGCCGCGGGCATCGGCATGAGCGCCATCGCCGAGATGGCCGCCGGACGCGGGGCGCTGGTCTCCGGCTGCGACCTGGAGGCCAACGAGAACAGCGCGCGGCTCCTGGCCGCGGGGATACGCTTCACCCTGGGGCACAGCCCCGAGCACCTCGCCGAGAAGCCCGACGTCCTGGTCTACTCCTCGGCGATACCCGGGGACAACCCCGAGCTGGCCGCCGCGCGCGCCGCGGGGGTGGAGACCATCTCGCGCAGCAACATGCTGGCCCGGCTGATGGCCGACCGCCGCAGCATCGGCGTGGCCGGGACCCACGGGAAGACCACCACCACCTGGCTGGCCGCCAAGCTGCTCCTGGAGGGCGGGCTCGACCCGGTGGTGATGGTCGGCGGGGTGGTGCCGGAGCTGGGCTCCAACTTCCGCCCCGGCGGCGGCGAGTGGTTCGTCACCGAGGTGGACGAGAGCGACGGCCTGCTCCTGGAGATCGAAGAGCTGGCCCTCGGGGCCTACCAGGCACTGGGCTGCCGGGACGTCTCCAGAGTCGATATCCGTCTCCGCGACGGGGAGCCCTACTTCCTCGAGGTCAATCCCCTGCCCGGCCTCTCGCCGGAGTACGGGGACCTGGTCATCATGGCCGGGTGGATGCATGTCCTCAGCCTGGCCTTCTTGCGGCATTATCGCGGCCGCATGCTCAACATACACCCCGCGCTCCCCGGCGCCTTCCCGGGCACGCATGCCATCGAGCGCGCTTACCAGGCCTTCCAAAGAGGCGAGATCGACCACACGGGGGTCATGGTTCACAGGGTCCCCGACGAGGGTGTAGACGAGGGTCCGGTCGTCCTGAAGCAGGTGGTGCCCATCCATCCCAGAGAC
>CAZONU010000060.1:0-3058 GCA_964581145.1 uncultured Planctomycetia bacterium | reverse complement strand
ACCTGGAGCACTACGGGGGCATCCGGGAGATCGAGAGGACCTTCGCGACCTACGCGGCCAACACCCGGCCGGGCGGCTGCATCATCGGCTGCGGCGACGACCCGCGGGTCAGGCGGGTCCTCGACGGCGCCGGCCGCGAGGCCGTGACCTACGGCCTGGGCAATGGCGCCCAGGTGCGCGGCTTCAACGTGCGCCTGGACGGGACCGGCTCGACCTTCGACGCCTTCGCCGGCGACCGGGAGCTCCGCGACCTGCGCCTCACCCTGCTGGGCGAGCACAACGTCCTCAACGCGCTGGCGGTGGTGGCCCTGGCCGAACGCCTGGGCCTCGACGAGGAGGTGCTCCGGCGCGCGCTGGCCGGGGCCGGCTCGGTGAAGCGCCGCCTGGAGAAGAAAGGCGAGGCCGGCGGCGTCTCCGTCTACGACGACTACGGGCACCACCCCACGGAGATCGAGGCCACCCTGCGCGCCGCCAAGCTGCTGGTCGAGGGCCGCGGCCGGCTGGTGGTGGTCTTCCAGCCCCACCGCTACTCGCGGACCAAGCACCTGGGCAGGGAGTTCGGGGGCTGCTTCGGCGACGCCGACCACCTGGTGGTGACCAGCATCTACTCGGCCAACGAGCCGCCCATCGCCGGGGTCAGCGCCGCGCAGATCGTGGAGGCGGTCTCGGCGAGCGGGCACCCCAGCGTGCAGTACGTCCCGGCCTGGAAGAGCATCGTGCCGCATCTCCTTTCCGTAGTGGGGCCTGGGGACCTGGTCCTGCTCCTGGGCGCGGGCGACGTGTGGAAACTTCACGATGAGCTTATCGAGCGAATTTGACGATATATTAGAGAAGGGCCTCGTGCTCGCCGGAGCCACCACCATAGGCATCGGCGGGCCGGCCCGCATGCTGGCCCGGCCGCGCTCGCGCGGGGAGCTGGCCCGCATGTTGTCTCGGGCGGCCGGGGAGGGCATCCCCGTCCGGATTCTGGGCGGGGGCAGCAACGTCCTGGTCGCCGACGAGGGGGTGGACTGTCTGGTGGTGAAGCTGGCCGGCAGGGAATTCGCGTCGCTGGAGCACCTGCCCGCAGCGCTGCGCTGCGGGGCGGGGCTGACTCTGGCGCGCCTGGTCCGCGAGGCGGCCTCGGCGGGGCTCTCCGGCCTGGAGGGCCTGGCCGGCATCCCCGGCACGGTCGGCGGGGCGCTGGTCGGCAACGCCGGCGGCCGCTACGGGGCGATCGGCGACGTCGTCGAGGAGATCGAGGCCCTGGACCTCGGCGGGGCAGAGGTGACGGTGAGGCGCCACCAGGCCGGCTTCGGCTATCGCACGTCTACTCTCAAGGGCCTGGTGCTCACCGGCTGCCGGCTGAAGCTCACCGCCGAGGAGCCCAAGCTGGTCGCCGAACGTACCCGCCAGGTGCTCGCCGAGAAGCGCGCGGCCCAGCCGCTCAAGGCCGCCTCGGCCGGCTGCGTCTTTCGCAATCCGGAGGGCGGGCCGCTGGCCGGCGAGCTGATCGACGAGCTGGGCTTCAAGGGCCGGCGCGCCGGCGGCGCGGCGGTGAGCGAGCTCCACGCCAACTACATCGTGAACCGGGGCGGGGCGCGCTGCAGCGACGTCCTCGAGCTGGTCGACGGGATCCGCGAGGCCGCGGCACGGGAGCAGGGCGTCGCGCTCGAACTCGAGATAGAGGTCTGGAGCTAGAATGGCGAGCGAGCTGCTGCGCGAGAAGCTGGCCGGCCGGCCGGTAGACGTGCTGCTCGGCGGCTTCAGCAGCGAGCGCGAGGTGTCACTGATGTCCGGCGGCGCGGTGGCCGGGGCGCTGGAGGCCGCCGGGCACGCGGTGCGCCGCGTGGACGTGGGGGAGGGCTTCGCCTCCGGGGGCGCGGAGCTCCTGGCGGGGAGCGGCCTGGCCTTCGTCATGCTCCACGGGGAGTTCGGCGAGGACGGTGAGGTCCAGCGGCTGCTGGATGGCTGGGGCGTGGCCTACACCGGCAGCGGCCCGGAGGCCAGCCGCGCGGCCATGGACAAGGTGCAGAGCAAGGGCGTCTTCGAGCGCAAGGGCATCACCACTCCGCGGTGGCGGGCCTGCGAGCAGGGCGCCGACCCCGACGAGCTGGCCGCCGGGTTCGGGCTGCCGCTGGTGATCAAGCCGGCCGCCTCGGGCTCGAGCCTCGGGGTGTCGATCGTAACGAGGAAAGCGGACGTTCCCGCCGCGCTGGCCGAGGCCGGCCGCCACCGCGGCGCGACGCTGGCCGAGAAGTTCATCGCCGGCCGCGAGGTCACCGTGGGGATACTGGGCCCCGAGGCGCTGCCGGTGGTCGAGCTGGTGCCCCGGCGCGGCTTCTACGATTACGAAGCCAAGTACAGCGACGGGGCCGGCACCGAGTACCTCTGCCCGGCGCCGCTGGAGGCCGGGACCGCCCAGGCGGTGCAGGCCGAGGCGCTGGCCGCCCACCGGGCGCTGGGCTGCCGGGGCTTCAGCCGGGTGGACATGCGCCTCTCCGAGGCCGGCCGCCCCTACGTGCTGGAGGTCAACACCATCCCGGGCTTCACCAGCCACAGCCTGCTGCCCAAGGCGGCCGCCGCCCGGGGAATCACCTTCACTCAACTGGTGGAGAGCATTGCGGAGATGGCCCTGGCCGGTGAGGGCGGGGGCCGGAGCCGCAGTGAGGGGAGCGAATGATCATGGCCTCTCGATCGAGGAAGAAAAAGTGGGACGAACCGGGCGCGCTGGGGCGCGGCGCCTCTGCGACGGGGCGCGGCCTGAAGTGGTGCGCGAGGCGGGCCGCCGTGCCGCTCCTGGCCGCGGCCATCTACGTCGCCGGGGTGTGGTGCCTCTGGCAGTACGCGGCGCGGGAGGCGGTCCGGCCCACCGACCCGCAGATCGACGCGGCGGAATGCTCGTGGCTGGAGCCCCGCGACGTGGCCGAGATCAACAGCGCGGTGCGCTTCGGAGGCCGGGCCACGCTCTACGACCGGGACATCTGCGACCGGGTGGCCGCCCGCTACGCGGAGAACGCCTGGGTAGAGGAGGTGGTGGCCGTCCGCCGCCAGTTTCCCGACCGGGTGGTGGTGGAGC
>CAZONU010000059.1:6275-17027 GCA_964581145.1 uncultured Planctomycetia bacterium | reverse complement strand
GAGGAGGCGCTGGACGGGCGGGAGGGCGGGCACTCCGGCCACGCCGAGGAGACCATGGAGCTGGTCCAGGGCCTCCGCATCATCCGCAGGCTGGCCGAGGGCGGGATGGGCACGGTGTACCTCGCCGAGCAGCTGGGCACCGCCGGCTTCAGCAAGACGGTGGCCTTGAAGGTCATCAAGCGCGAGTGGCTGCGCGACAAGCGCGCGCTGGGCCTGTTCATCGGCGAGGCGCGCCTCGTGGCGGACCTGGTGCACCAGAACATCTGCCAGGTCTACTCGCTCTCCCGCCACCGCGGGCAGCTCTTCATCGTGATGGAGTACCTCCACGGCCTCTCCCTGGGCAGGTTCCTGGCCGCCCACCAGGAGTCCGGCTACCTGCCGCCGCCGGAGTACTCCGCCTTCATCGCCAGCCGGGTGACCCGCGGGCTGGAGTACGCCCACACCAAGAAGAGCCGCGACGGGAAGCACCTCGGCGTGGTCCACCGCGACGTGACCCCCAGCAACGTCATCCTGGACTTCCGCGGCTTCGTGAAGCTCACCGACTTCGGCATCGCCCTGGCGGTGACCATCCAGGGGCTGGACCAGCCCGGCGTGGTCACCGGCAAGATCTGCTACATGAGCCCGGAGCAGGCCCGCGGCGAGCCGACCGACTACCGCTCGGACATCTACTCGCTGGGGCTGGTGCTCTACGAGCTCTTGACCGGCCAGCGGGTCTACAGCGCGCGCAGCGTGGCCGAGGTCCGCGACCAGATGAAGAAGCACCTGCGCCCGCCGCACGAGCTCAACGACAACGTCCCCGGGGAGCTCTCCAAGATATGCATGAAGGCCCTGCAGCACGACCCCCTGTACCGCTTCCAGAGCGCCAGGGACTTCGGCAACTCGCTGGAGTACTTCATGTACCACGACAAGTGGGGCCCGACCAACGAGAAGCTGGCCGTCTACCTCCAGAAGGTGTTCCCCCACATCGAGCGCGACAAGATCGTCTGAGCCTGCCCGCCGCGGCGGTGGGGGCCGGAGCAGGACCGCCATCAACCGTGAGCCGTCAGCCACAGGGAGGTCACCCGTGTCCAAGACGCGCAAGAAGCCGAGCGGCTTCGGGGCATCTTTCCGGGCCGTGAACCTGGCCCGGCACTTCAACTGGCCGCGCGGGAAGCCGGCCGGCAAGTGGTGGAAGGAGCTGGCCGAGAAGGTCCGCGCCTACCCCTGCGGCCGGCAGAAGCCCTGGGGGATTCCCTTCAGCCTGGCCAGCTCGCGCGGCGCGCGGGTGCTGCGGGTCTCCGCCGGGCGCCCGGAGGCGACGATCAAGCTCGGCGCCCGGGCCGACTACCTGTGTTTCCTGCACGCCTGGGAGCAGATCCCCGAGACCGTCCGCCGCGAGGACCCGGCCGAGGGCCTGGTGGCCGGGGAGTACGAGCTCCTCTACGCGGACGGTCCCGGCCACGTCCAGCCGGTGCGCGCGCGCTTCGAGGTGGCCATGGCCGAGAGCCCCGGCCCGCCCTGGCTGGCCCGCTTCTACGAGATGTGGGAGTCGGTGGACCCCGCCGTGCCGCACGGAGACACCTCCTGGGGCCGCGCCCAGACCGGGGTGCGCGGCGGCGGGGGCCGGCCGCTGGTCTACGCCATGCCCAACCCGCACCCCGACAGGAAGATCCGCGCGCTCCTCGTCCGCGGGCTGGCGCGCTCGCCGCTCCTGGTCGCGGGCTTGACCCTCTACCGCGGCGCGGCCCACCCCCTGCGGCACATGCCCAGGAGGGCCTACCGGGTCCAGGCCGGCAAGAAGCCGCCGCGCGTCAGGAAGGCCGACGTCGACCTCGGCGGGGTCACCCGCATCGAGCGCACCTCCGGCCCGCGGGGCGAGGAGTGGCTGGAGTCGCCCTACGCGGGCCTGCGCGCCGAGGAGCCCGAGCGCGGCGGCGAGGACCTCGTCGAGGCCTTCGGCGCGGAGGACGCCACGCTCTCGGTCAAGCTGGAAGGCCGGAAGAAGCCGCTGGACTTCTCGCTGGGCGAGGCTTTTCACGATGGGAAAAGCGGCGCGGGCCGCGCCCGCCTGGAGGTCCTGGGCCGGGAGCGCCAGTGGATGCAGGTCCGGGTGCTGGACGGCTCCACCGGCAAGCCCACCCCGGTGCGGGCGCACTTCTCCGGCCCGCGCGGCGAGTACCTGGCGCCCTACGGGCACCACTCCCAGATCAACGCCAACTGGTTCGAGGACTACGGCGCCGACGTGGTGGTCGGCGGGCGCAACTTCGCCTACGTGCCCGGGGAGTTCACCACCGACCTGCCCGTCGGGGACGTCTACGTGGAGATCTTCAAGGGCTTCGAGTACCAGCCGGTGCGCCGCAAGGCGACCGTCCGGCCCGGCCAGAAGGTGCTGGAGCTCACCATCGAGCGCTGGAAGGACCTGCGCTCCGCCGGCTGGGTGACCGCCGACACCCACGTGCACTTCCTCTCCCCGCAGACCGCCTGGCTGGAGGGCCAGGCCGAGGGCGTCAACGTCGTAAACCTGTTAGCCTCGCAGTGGGGGCGGCTGTTCACCAACGTGGGCGATCTAACAGGCAGAGTGGGCGTCGTCGAGGACGACACGGTCGTCTACGTGGGCACCGAGAACCGCAACCACATGCTGGGGCACATGTCCATGCTGGGCACCAGGGGGCTGCCGGTGTTCCCCATGTGCTGCGGGAACCCCGGCGAGGCCTACATCGCCGACCCCGAGTTCCTGAGCCTGGCCGAGTGGGCCATGGAGAACCGCCGCAAGGGCGGGCTGGTCATCCGCCCGCACTACCCCTACTGCGGGCACACCGAGGACCCCGTGCCCATCCTCAAGGGCCTGGTCGACGCCCTGGAGATCAACCCCCTCCGCGACGGCGGCTTCCCCGTCCAGGAGTGGTACCGCTACCTCAACTGCGGCTACCGCGTGGCGGTCTGCGGGGGCACCGACAAGATGGGCGCCTACACCGCGCTGGGCTGGCTGCGCACCTACGCGCGGCTGGAGACCGGCCGGAGCTTCGACTACGGCGCCTGGCTGGAGGCCGTCCGCGCCGGGCGCACGGTCTCGACCAACGGGCCGCTGCTGGACCTCTTCGTCGAGGGCCAGAGCATCGGAGAAACGGTCAAGCTGCCCCGCTCGGGGGCGACGCTGGAGGCCCGCGCGACCGCCGAGTGCTACGCGCCGCTGGGCCGGGTGGAGATCGTCTCCGGCGGCGAGGTGGTCGCCGCGGAGAGCTCCGGCCCCGGCGCGCGCCGGCTGGAGGTCTCGGCCAGGATACGGATGCCCTCCAGCGGCTGGATCGCGGCGCGCTGCTGGGGGCCGGGCCAGGGGCCGGGCTCGTACCTGGCCGCGCACACCTCGCCGGTCTACGTGCAGTGCGGCACGGGCCGGGCCTTCGACGGGCCGGCGGCCGAGCACATGCTGGCCCTGGTGGAGGGCGGCATCGAGTACCTCAACACCCTGGCGACGCACTTCGACGAGAGCTCCCGGCGGCGGATGGTCAAGCACTTCAATGAAGCCCGCGAAGAGTTAAGAGGCCGCCTGATCGTCGAGGCCGACGGCCATCATCACGGCGAGGGTCCCTACCACACCCACGGGCACGGCGCCGAGGCCGGCCACAGTCACTGAGCGGCGGCAGCCGGCTCCTCGGGCGCCTGGGCGGCGGGCTTCCCGCTTTCGCCGCCGTCCGACGGCCGCCGGGAGATCAGCCCGTACATGCGGCAGAGCTTGCCGCCGACGATCAGCACGGCGGCGGCCACCACCAGCGCGAAGTACCTGCGCAGCTTGTGGGAGGCCAGGCGCGCGGAGGCCAGCGCGCCGAACTGGCTGCCCAGCGTCCCGCCGATCAGCAGCGCGGCCACCAGCAGCAGGGAGATGTTACCCTTGAGGGCGTGCAGGAAGGTGCCGGCGATGCTGGCCACGAACACGATCATCAGGCTGGTGCCCACCGCCGCGTGCGTGGAAACTCCCACCAGATAGATCAGTATGGGCAGGAGCAGCACCCCCCCGCCGATGCCCAGCAGGGCCTGGAGCAGGCCCACGACCACGCCCGCGTAGGCGACCAGCACGGCGGGGACCGGCCGGCCCCCGGCGGGGGTCACGTAGGGTGGCAGCTTGATCCGCGCCAGGAGCCCCCGGCGCGGTCCCTTCTTCTCCTCGGCGCCCTTGCGGCCGGTGCGCACCGCCTCGATCATCACCGTGCTGCCGATCAGCACCAGGACCGCCAGGAACAGAAAGGAGAGGACCACCTCGACGGTGGGGTAGCTCCCCCCGGCCAGGCTCAGCTCGCCCAGGCCCTTGAGGTACTCCATTATCTCGACGCCGGCGAACGTCCCGCACAGCGTGCCGCCGAGCATCAGCGCGGCGATCTGCGGGTCGGAATTCCCCTGCCTGCGGTGGCGCAAAAGCCCCGAGAGGCTGGTGCCTTGGATCTTGCAGAGACTGCTGCCGGCCACGACGCTCATGGGCACGCCCAGCAACCCGTTCACCAGCGGGACCATTATGAACCCGCCGCCCACCCCCAGAAGGCCGACCAGGAAGCCCACGCCCAGGCCGATGATCAGCGCGCCGGTTATGCTGAACTCGATCTCCGGCCCGAGAAGGCCGGACAGAGGTCCGCTGCCCGCGAGGACCAGCGTGCGCGCCAGCGAGGCAGGCGCCATCACCCGGCGGCCGGGGCATCGGGACCGGGGCCCTCGGCCTTGGCCTTGACCTTGCCGTGGAAGAAGCTGAACACGTAATAGGTGATCAGCGCCCAGACCGGGGGCACCACCAGGCAGAGGGCGACGTAGAGGAACGTTTTCAACCCGGAAGCCCTTTCCGCGCTAGTGCCGTGTTGAAGAAGTTGTGGAACACAACGCAACACGGCACCGCCGGGGGTCCGGGGGCGCGGCGAGGCGCCCCCGAGGGGTTACAGTGGAACGGCGCGAACTGGCCGAACGCCGCGGAACGCCATAGGGGCGCGAGCCCCTGTGGAAGCGCCCTGTTGAGTAAATTCTGTTCCATCACTTGCTCAACAGGGCGCTAGGGGACCGGGATTCGCAGGTTGAAGCGGGTGCCCTTGCCCGGCGCGCTCTCAGCCCAGAGCTGCCCGCCGCAGGCCTCCATGATCTCCTTGGCCACGAACAGCCCGTCGCGGATGCCCCCGGTGTAGTCCGCGTGGACCGGCGGCTGGCCCTCGGTGGAGAAGAGCCCCTCCAGCTCTTCGCGGCTCATGCCGCAGCCGGTGTCGGTGACGGTGATCTCGGCGTCGGCGTCGCCCGCGCTCACGCCCACGGTCACCTTGCCGCCGCCGGCGGTCATGGCCAGGCACACCTCCAGGAGGTCGCGGACCACCAGAGCCACGCGCTCGCGGTCAGCAAGGACCTCCACGGCCTCGCCGGCCAGCTCGGCGGCCAGGGCCACCCCGGTGGCCGCGAACAGCGACTTGAGGCGGTCCAGCACCCCGCGGACCGCGGCGACGCAGTCGAAGTTCTCGCTGGCCAGCGCGGACTTGAGCTCGCCGCGCTGGATGAGCACCACCTGCTGGGCCAGGCGGATGCGCCGGGCGGCCTGCAGCAGGCGCACGGCCACGCCGGAGAGCTGCGCGGCCCGGGCGGCCTCGTGGGGGCTGGCGGCCCGCGCGGCCCCGGCCAGCGAGGCCAGATGGTCGCTGGAGCGCTCCAGCACCGGGGCCACCGTCTCGGCGCACTGCCGGACCAGGCCGCGGGTGTCCTCGCAGGCGTCGCCGGGGGCCTCCCCGGCGGCTTCGGGCTCCTGAAGCACGGCCAGGATCGCCCGGCTCTCGCCCTTGCCGCCGATGTCCGAGGCGGTGCAGCGCAGCCGCCGCCCCCCGGCGGTCTCGGCCTGGTAGGCGCCGAGCCCGCCCTCGGCCAGCCGCCGGCCGAGCTCGCCGCCGGGCTTCTCGGCCAGGTCCGCCCCGGCCAGCTCCAGTTCGTCGACCCCCAGGGCCCCGGCGGCGCGGGCGTTGGCGCCCAGCACGATGCCCTCCTCGCCGATCAGCATCGCGGCGACCGGCAGGGCCTCCAGCAGCGCGCCGGTGCGGAACTTCTCGCCGACCACCTTGTCCTCGGCCTTGCGATGCTCGGCCTTCAGGTACACCAGGTAGACGATGACCATGACCCCCAGCAGGACGCCGAGCCGCCACATGTCCTGGGCCCCCCCGCCGCTGGCGCCCATGATGTCGACGAAGAGGTAAACCCCCAGGGCCAGCAGGGACAGCTCCAGCCCGAAGAAGGCAGCCAGCAGCACGCGGTTCTTCTGTTTCTTGGCCATGGTCAGTTGCCTCCAGCCTCGTCCCGGGGCGCGGACCCGTCATCGGCGCGGGTCACGATCCCCGCCCTGCGGTCGCGGAAGACCACCACCTTGCGCAGGTGCTCTTCGATGTCCTTGATGGCGTCGGCGATCTCCACCCGCACCGGCGGGTAGAGCTCCTCGCGGATGCGGATGGTGGCCTCCAGCACGTCGCTCAGGACCCGGCTGAGGCGCTCGCGGCGGCGCACCAGCGACTCCAGCTCCTGCTGGCTCTTGACCTCCTTGCGGAGGATGCCCAGGTAGATGTCCTGCTTGGCCGGGGGCAGCCGCTTGATGTCCACGTGGGCCCGGGCCAGCTTGCCCTTGAGCGCGCCGATCTTCTTGAGGTTGTCCCGGTGGACGCCGATGACCTCCTTGAGCCGCTCCAGGCGCTTGGCGGTCAGGAAGTCGCGGCCCACCGCGGTCACCGTGTAGGTGCCGAAGTCGCTGCCCACCGAGCGGGCCTCGATGCCCCGCAGCGCGCTGACCTGCCCGCCGACGATGGCGCCGCGCTCGGCGGTGACCGTCACCCGCGAGTTCGAGGTCACCGTGCTGTAGGTGATGGTGTTGGTCACGATGATGTCGCCGAGGGCCTCGATCTCCGCGTCGGACACGTGCCGGGCGGCCACCCGCCCGTCGGCGTAGATCTTGCCCTCCTTCTTGCCGATGACCCCCCCGCCGATGAACACGTCCCCGGCGGAGTGCACCTCGCTGCGCTCGCAGTTGCCGGCGATGATCACCTCGTCGGCGTCCAGCCGCTGGCCGGAGAGGTTGCCGAGGACCACCACCAGCCCGCGGAAGCTGATCTCCGGGAGATCCGGCCCGTAGTCCCCCTCGGCCAGAAACAGGGGCATGACCTCCAGCCGCCGGGCGTCCAGGACCAGCTGCCCGGGGCTGACCGTGCGGATCTCGCCGGAGCCCGCGTGGGACTGGCGCAGGCCCGCGCCCAGCTCGACGCTGAGCCCCGCGGGGCTGCGGGGCTGAATGACCTTGCCGCGGACGCTGACCCCCGGCTCGCCGGGCACCGGCGGCCGGCAGCGGCCGATGGCCTCGCCCTCCTTGAGCTCCCGGATGAAGTCGGGCAGGTGCCCCTGGAGCCACCTGGCGTCCAGGCGCAGGTCGCTCTTGGCGATGTGCGGGACGTCCAGCTCCAGCTGGGCGCGCTGGGGCTCGCCGGGCGGACGGCCCTCGGCCACGGTCACCGAGTAGGCGATGTCGCCGGTGGCCTGCATCTCGGCCACCGCGGCGCGCACCCGGGAGGCCTCCAGCCCGGTGGTCACCCGCAGGGCGTCGAGGTCCCGGAAGCACTCCTCGGCGCCCAGCTGCCGGCCGCCCCTCCGCGGGGGGAACACCGACAGGTAGCAGCGCAGCCCGCCGCCGGTCAGCTCCACGTGGCAGAAGGCGTTGTTCTCCCGGGGCCGCTGGGAGGAGCCCTTGAAGTAGTCGCGGAGCTCGCCGGCGATGCGGCTCATCTCGGCGCGGAGCTTGGGGCTGGCGCCGCCGGCCGCGGCGGCCCGCTCCAGCTCGGCGGCCAGACCGCCCGGGGCACTGGGCTCCCGGCCGGCCGCGCCCCGCAGCGCGGCCGCCGCCCGGTCCACGAGCTTTCCCAGGGCCTCCGGGGGCCTCAAGATACTCCCCTCTCTGCTGAAGGGCCCAGTCCCGGCCGGATCCCCTCCACCCGGAACCCGGCCATTCTCACCCGGGGGGCAGCGAGGTCAAGAGCGGAACCGGCCGGCCCCCCGCGGACGCGGCCGAAAAGCGCGGGCGGCGGCCCGGGGGCCGCCGCCCGTTTCCCGCTGGTGGGGTCGTTCCAGTTGCTTTGCTCAGAGCTCCTTACTCGGCGATGATCCAGCCGCCGGTCGTGGGGTTGTTGGGATAGTCGGCCACGAAGCCGGCTCCCGGGCCCAGGTCCTGGCCGAACACCGTGCCGTTGGTGCTCACGATGAAGGTCCGGTAACCGGTGCGCCGGTAGGTCGAGGGTATGCCGCACAGGCCGTAGTCGTCCACCCAGTTGATGGCCACGCCGCCGATGGTGGCCATGTCCTGGAAGATATACCCGTGTTTGGCCAGGCCGGCCGGGCCCGCCGCCGCGGCGAAGGCCGAGTCGATCAGCTGAATGGAAACGCCGGTCAGGTCCGTCTGGGTGTTGAGCAGGGTGAAGGGCGTGGCGTACTCCAGAATGCCGGCGGTGCCGCTGCCGACCCAGTCGTTGCGGTGGAACATGATCTGGGCCTCGGCGTAGGCCCGGCAGGAGCCGACCGAGTTGGTCTCCAGCGTGGTGCGCCGCGCGGCCAGCAGACTGGGAATGGCTATCGCGGCGATGATGGCGATGATGGCTACGACGATCATCATCTCAATCAGTGTGAATCCCTTTTTCATCTCTCCTCCTCCTCTCCGGCGTTAAAACCCCGAAATCTCCTCTCGGAAGCTCTGAGGCTTGCGGAACTTAACCCCCCACCTCCTTTCCTCGGTCAGTCCCTCAATGCCACTCTCCAACAAGCAAGGCGTGGGCCACATTGTGCATTCATGGGGAATCTGCGGGCGTTACTCGCAACCGATTATATTACAATGTGTTACGCGACACGGCCTCCGGCCGAGTGATATTATCGGACCCCCGGTATCTCCCCTTTTGACGGCTTGGAGTGACAATAAGCGTCACCCGATTGCCCCAAAAGGTCACCGTCCGGGCCGGGATCTCTAGCTACAGCCGGTCGGCGCTGACCGTGATTATCGTGGCCGTCTTCTGCCCTGCGGCGTTGTACCCGAAGAGCCCCGCGGCGGCCGAGTCCTCCCGGGCCGCGGAGCTCGAGCCCAGCAGCACCTTGCGGCCGGGCTCCACGACCACCCGGGTGCGCATGGCCGTCACCGTGTAGGCCTTGCCGGCGCGCGGGCCGCTCAGCACCCTGAAGCTGGGGGCCAACTCCAGCTCGATCTTGCCGTCGGCCAGGATGCGCGGCCTGACGTGCAGGCTGGCGCCGACGCGCGCGCGGCGCAGTATCACCACGTCGCCCGAGCCGGTGACGATGCGCAGGGCCGGCACCACCACGCTGCGGCCCACCCACAGCCAGCCCTCCGCGCCGGAGAGCACCCGGATCTGCTCGGTGGTGCGGCTCACGTTGCGCGCCTTGCGGGCGTAAGTGTTCAACTGCGCCTCGAACTTCGCGCCGGCCACTCCGACCCGCACCCCGCCGGCGGCCAGGCCGTTCGCGCCCCGGACCGTGACGCGCCCGGAGGTGTAGCGCCACAGGCCGGCCAGGCCCGCGGCCCCCTCCCGGGCGACCTGCACCCGCTCGACGCTCACGAAGACGTTGTCGCCCTTGCCGGTCTTGCCGGTGCGCTTGGCCGCCTCGAGCATGCGCATGGTCTCGGCGATGGGGCCCTCCTTCTCGGGCGGCGGCGCGCAGCCGACCGCCAGGAGCAGCCCGGCGGCGGCCAGAAGGCGGGCGGAAGCGGTCTTGCGCATGGCCGGGACCTCCGAAGTCAGTCTGCCAATGGGGGTATCTTACTCAATGGGGACGGTGCCACCAAGCCCCATATTAGCCCCGGCCAGGTGCCCGGTGGCGAAGGCCATCAACAAGTTGTAGCCGCCGCAGGGGCCCGCCGGGGCCAGGGTTTCCCCCGCGAAAAAGAGCCCGGGCACCAAGCGGCTCTCCATGCTGCGCGGCTCGAGGCCCGCGGTGCTCACCCCTCCCAGGGTGACGGCGGCGTCCTCGCGCCCCGGGGGCCCCTTCACGGCAAAGGGCAGGGCCTTGGCCGCCCCGGCCAGCTTGCCGAACTCCTTGTGCGAAATCGAGCCCAGCCGCCGCCGGGGGGGCAGCCCGGCGCGCTCGGCCAGCGCGGCCAGCAGCCGCGCGGGCAGCAGCTCGCCCAGCCCGGCGCTGGCCAGCGAGCGCTTGGTCTCCGCGCGCGCCCTGGCGACCAGCTTCCCGACCAGCTCCTCGCGGGACAGCCCGGGGGCCAGGTCGACCAGGACCTGCTCGCCGGCGCCGCGCCCGGCGCGGGCCAGCTCCAGGCTGAGCTCCAGCGCCGCCGGGCCGGAGAGCCCCTGGTGCGTGAAGAGCAGCGCCCCGGCGCACCTCGCGCGGCGCTTCCTGCCCGCATGATAGAGAATCCCGGCGCGCTCCACCGAGACCCCGGCCAGCTCCGGGAAGGCCGGCTCGGTGCCCAGCGCGCCGAGGGCCGGGCGGGGCGTTTCCACTTTGTGGCCAAAGCCCGCGGCCAGCTTATATCCGTCGCCGCTGGAGCCCGTGCCCGGGTAGGTGACGCCCCCGGTGGCGACCAGCAGCCGCCCGCACTGAAAGGCGCCGCGGGCGGTCTCGGCCTCGAAGCCGCCGGCCTCCAGCCGGTCGGCGCCGCGCACCGCCGCGCGGGTGACCACCTCGACGCCCAGCCGTTCGGCCTCGCCCAGCAGGGCCTCGAGCAGGCGCTTCGCACCTCTCTTCACGTAAACGGCTTCGCCGTCCCGCTCGGTCCCG
>CAZONU010000059.1:0-6265 GCA_964581145.1 uncultured Planctomycetia bacterium | reverse complement strand
GAAGCCGGCCCAGTCGAAGGCGGCCAGCGCCTGGCGCAGGAAGCGCCCGCTGCGGCCGTAGCCCTCTAATGCGTCAAGAGGGGGGCGCTGCGGGTCCCAGAGCTCCGCGCGGCCCCCGCCGGCCAGGAGCAGCTTCTTGCCGGGCCGGTCGTTCTTTTCCAAGATGCAAACGCGCGCCCCGCCGCGCGCGGCGTAGATGCCCGCGGCCAGCCCCGCCGGCCCGGCGCCGACGACGACGCAGTCGTAGCGGCGCTCTTCGCTCACAACGGGTTCTTCTTCACGCGGCGCCTCCCCGCGGGAGATGTTAGGAGGACGGGGGAAAGCGGTCAAGCCACCTGCGCTTTACGCGCCGGGCGAGGCGGGCTAATATATTTCGCTGAAGGGAGGTAACGCAGATGAAAGCAGTCATCGTGATGTACGACACGCTCAACCGCCACTTCCTGCCCCCCTACGGGAACGACTGGGTCAAGGCCCCCAACTTCGAGCGCCTGGCGGAGAAGTCCGTCACCTTCGAGAAGGCCTACTCCGGCAGCCTGCCGACGATCCCGACGCGGCGGGAGATGCACACCGGGCGCTACAACTTCCTGCACCGCGCCTGGGGCCCGGTGGAGCCCTTCGACGACTCCATGCCCCAGCTGCTCCGGGAGGCCGGCATCTGGACCCACCTGGCCTCCGACGGCTACCACTACTGGGAGGACGGCGGGGCCACCTACCACAACCGCTACCGCTCCTGGGAGTTCTTCCGCGGGCAGGAGGGCGACCTCTGGCACGCGGACCTCACCGTGGAGATCCCCGAGGGGTGCCGCCGCGAGCAGGACTGGATCAACCGCAAGTACATAAAGGAGGAGCAGGACTGGCCGCAGTCCGGGACCTTCCGCGCGGCCTGCAAGTTCCTCAAGACCAACGCCGGCGAGGACAAGTGGCTGCTCCACGCCGAGACCTTCGACCCCCACGAGCCCTACTACGCGCCCCGGAAGTACCGCGACCTCTACCCCCACGAGTGGGACGGCCCGCCCGACGACTGGCCCAGCTACGAGAAAGTCAAGGAGACGCCCGGGCTCCTCGAACACTATCGCCACGAGTACGCCGCGCTGCTCAGCATGTGCGACGCCAGCCTGGGCCGGGTGCTGGACCTCTTCGACGAGCTGGGCCTCTGGACCGACACCATGCTCATCGTCAACACCGACCACGGCTTCATGCTCGGCGAGCACGGCTGGACCGGCAAGGGGCGCATGCCCTGCTACGAGGAGATCAGCCACGTGCCGCTGTTCATCTGGGACCCCAGAAGCGGCCGCAAGGGCCGGCGCTGCCCCTGCCTGGTGCAGACCATCGACCTGGCCCCCACGCTGATGGAGTACTTCGGCGTAAAAAGGCCCGCGGACATGCAGGGCCAGGTCCTGAAAGACACCATCGCCGAAGACAAGCCGGTCCGCGAGGCGGGGCTCTTCGGCTGGCACGGCGGGCACGTCAACGTGACCGACGGGCGCTACGTCTACATGCGCGCGCCGGCGAAGCCCGAGAACGGGCCGCTTTTCAACTACACGCTGTTCCCCACCAGCATGCGCGGGTACTACCCGCCGGAGACCTTCGCCGCCGCCGGGCTGGCCGGTCCGTTCTCCTTCACGAAGGGCTGCAGGCTGGTCAGGCTGCCGGCCGAGGGCAAGTGGATCGACGCCCACGGCCAGGGCACGCTGCTCTTTGACCTGGAAGAAGACCCCCAGCAGGAGAAGCCGTTCTCCGACCCGGAGGTCGAGAAGAGGATGGTCACCCACATGGTCCGGCTGATGAAGGAAAACGACGCCCCGCCGGAGCAGTTCGAAAGGCTGGGGCTGGAGGGCTAGCGCCAGAACGCTCTACGTCTCGATAATCTCCACGTTGGCCCGGGGGACGGTGACGGTCTCGCCGCCGGCCAGCCGGGCCCTGAGGACCCGCACCCTGGAGCCCGACTCCACCAGCTGCGGCTCGGGGGGCAGCTCGACGACCTCGCCGAGCCGGCCGAAGTAGGGCACGCGGATGACGCGCACCGGCGTGCCCGCGGCCAGCTCGCCCTTGCGGGCCGCCAGGGTGATGGTCTTCTCGTGGTCCTCGTCGAACTTGATGGGCACGGCCACCTCGGGGCGCAGCACCCCGGCGCGGATCTGGGTCGCGCCGCTCATCGAGCACTCCATGGCGCTCAGGCGCATAAAGAGCTCGAAGGTCCGCCCGGCCATGGGCATGCGCCCGAAGCCCTCGGTGAGGATCACCGTCAGGGGCACGTTCTCCTGGCCGGTCACGGCCACGCCCATCCGCCGGCCGAGGTACTCGGTGAGCACCGCGTCGGCCAGCCCGCCGATGACCAGCCCCACCGCGCCGCGCTCGGCGGCCAGGCGCAGCGTCTCGATGGACGCGCCGGAGCCGCCGACCAGCACCTTGCCGCGGCAGTCGGCGGGAAGGTCGCCCGGGCGCAGCTCCTCGTCGGGCCGCCCCGTCACCACCGCGAGGCGCCCCACGCGCTCGGGCCCCACCCCGAAGATGCCCTGAATCAGCGCGCCGGTGGCCTCGACCACCACGCCCTCCTCGGGGATGACCTCGCGGACCTGCCCGCTGATGTAGGCGTTGACCTCCACGGGGACCGGCGGCTTGCGCACCCCCAGGTGGCCGGTGACCGGGCTGAAGAAGTCCACCCTGCCGGACGAGGTCGCCCGCGCCTCGCTCCTGAACAGCCCGAAGAAGAAGCGCGCCTCGGCCAGGAGCTGGCCGGCCTCGACCTCCTGGCCCTCCTTGACCAGCAGCTTCTCGGCGACCTCGCCGGGCTCCAGGCCCAGGGCCTCGGCCAGCCGGGCGGTCTCCACGTCGCCGGGCAGCTCCGCGCGGGCCACCGGGTCGGCGGGCGCCACCTCCTGGCCGACGCCCACCAGCACCTGGCCCTTGATGGGCAGCCGGCGGGTCTTCTCGATGACCGTGCGGGCGCTGACCGTCAGGCCGGGGGTGTAGGCGGTGCCCATATCAGCCCCCCGCCTCCGCGCCGATGCCCAGGGCGTTCATCCAGGCGCCGATGCGCCCGCGGCGCATCTCAGGATCGGCGGAGAGGTGAATGGGCCGCCCGCGGCCGTCGAGGATCAAACCCACGATGCCGCCCGGCACCTCGCGGCGGACGTCGCGGCCCGGGCCCGCGCCGCAGTCGAAGCGCCGCGCCGGGCGGGCGGTCACCTCCGCGCTTTCGCCGGGCGCCAGCGGCAGGAGCTTCAGCTCCCCGGCGTGAAGCACCTCCTCGCGCTTCCCGTCGGGCAGCCCGGCCTCGACGCGGCAGACCTCCTCGCCGGGGCGCCGGACCGGGCCGGCCGGGGCCAGCGCCGGGCCCAGCGGGACCAGGCAGTCCTTCTCGAAGACCTCGGTGGCCGCGGCGGCGTGCACCGTGCTCAAGACCCCCAGGTGGGGCATCATGAAGATGGAGTCGACGGCCAGGTCGGTGAAGCCCTCCGGGGCGAAGGCGTCGAGCAGCATCAGCGCGGCCTGGGCGCGGCGCGGGGCGTGGCTGAGGACGCCCCCCGAGCCGATGACCAGGTCCAGCTCCATCATGTCCACCAGGCTCTGGCCGCTGGCGGCCTGCTCGAAGGCCTCCGAGATGGTCCGCTCCTGGGCAACGCCCTTGAGGCCCACGGCCAGCTCGCGGTGGTGCGCGAGCGCCAGGCGCAGCGCCTCGCGGGCCACGGCCTGCTCCAGGCAGAGGTCCTCGGCGGTCTGGGGCACGGTGGTCGGGCGGATCATCTTGTTGCGCAGGCGGTCGGCGGCCTCGGCGGCGTCGATCTCGATGGGCAGCCAGCGCACGATGTTCTCGATGCCGGCCTCCAGGAGCACGTTGCACACCGAGTAGCTCATGCCCAGGTTGGCCGAGACCGTGCGGTTGAAGGTGTTCTCGAAGACCGAGAAGATGTCGGTGGTGGCCCCGCCGATGTCCACGGCCAGGACCTCGATGGAGTTCCGCCGGGCGACCTCCTGGGTGAGCTTGCCCACCGCGTGGGGGGTGCTCATGATCGGCACCGGGGTCCAGGCCATGAGCCGGTCGTAGCCCGGGGCGTGGCTCATCACGTGGTGTAGAAACGCTTCGTGAATCGCGGCGCGCGCGGGAGATAGGTTCTCGGTCTCCAGGGTGGGGCGGATGTTGGCCACCTGCTCGAAGGCGAACTTCTCCCCGAGGAGGTGGTCCACCTCCGAAGCGGCATCCTTGTTCCCCGCGTAGACCACCGGCAGCTTGAAGGTCGTGCCGAACCGCGGGCGGGGGTCGGCGGCCACCAGGGTCTCGGCGATCTCCACCACGTGGGTCTGGTTGCCGCCGTCGGTGCCCCCGGCGACCAGGAAGATGTCCGGGCGCAAGTCCCTTATCAGGGCCACGCGCTCGAAGGCCTGGCGGCCGTCGTCGATGGACAGCGTCTCCATGACGATGGCCCCGGCGCCCAGCGCGGCGCGCGCGGCGCTTTCGGCGGTCATCGAGCCGACCAGCCCGGCCACGGCCATCTGCAGGCCGCCTCCGGCGGAGCTGGTCGAGACGTAGACGTCGGCGCCGACCGGCTTGCCGCCGGCCCCCCCCGCGGGGGTGATGATGCCGCTCTCGTCCAGCAGCTTCCGGCCGGAGAGCTCTTCCACTTCGGTGATGGCGTTGCGCGCGCCGACGGTCACGTCGTCGAAGGGCGCCTCCACGGTGGTGGGCGCCTCGCCGCGGAAGGTCTGGCGGTACTCGCCGTTCTTGTGCTCGATGAGGATGGCCTTGGTGGTGGTCGAGCCGCAGTCGGTGGCCAGGACGACCTTGATGTCTTTGGGCTCCGGGGCGGGGGCGCTCACGGCTTCTCTAGCCTCCGGCCAGCAGCCAGTAGAACTCGCGCATGCCCCGGACCCAGTCGCCGGTGAGGAACTGCAGCCGGTCGATCAGCAGGGCCATGCGGGCCATCACCGTGGCCCCGAAGAAGGCCCCGAAGGTGATCATCATCAGGTAGCGGCCGGCGAAGGAGGCCTGCTTGATGACCGGCTTGTCGTGCTCGAAGCTGAAGAAGAAGTAGGTCATCACGCAGAGCAGGGTGACCACGAAGATGAAGTGCTCGACCATGGTCCAGAGGTCCAGCTCCCCGCCGGTCGGGCCGGGCCTGAAGGCCACCAGCGGCTTGAAGCTGTCCACCAGCAGGGGCACGAAGTGCGCGAAGAAGCCCTTGAAGGCCAGCCCCCCGCTCATGCCCAGCCCGGCGCCGATCACGATGCGCGCGATCCAGCCGTGCTTGCGGCTGAGGATGAAGAGGATGCCGCAGCCGAAGACGAAGGGCAGGAACATCAGCAGCTCGTAGGGGTTGAAGCTCTCCCAGGGGGCCAGGTCCAGCCCCAGGGTGGGCTTGAGGAATTTCGGCCACACGAAGATGATCACGGTAAGCACCACGCCGTAGCCGGTGGCCACCCCGATGAAGACGTGCTCGAAGAAGCGGTAGAGGGGGTTCTCCTTGTAGAGGAAGCTGTAGATGGCGATCACGCAGATGCCGCCCACCAGGACCCCGAGGACCGTCCAGTTGACGGTCATCGCCCGGCCCCCCTCCGGCGGCGGAGGAAGTTTAGGACCACGCCGACGTTGCCCAGGACCACGAAGAGCACCACCAGGACGTGGGCCACCGTCTGGCTGGTCATGTGCCGGCGGGCGTCGGGATTGACCGGGGGGTCGTCCTCGGCGCGGATCTCGTCGGTGAACTCGTTGTAGGCCGCCGCCCCGGCGATGCCCTCCAGCAGGCCCACCAGCAGGCCGCTCTCCAGCAAGTCAAAGGCGTCGGGGATGGACACCGAGGTGCAGCCGTGGGCGATGTCCGGCCGGGCCTTCTCGCTGGCGAAGTACTGCACCCAGAGCTCCACGAAGCCGACCAGCCCGGAGAGGTGCACCACCAGGGCCACGTCGCTGGCGTCCTTGACGCCCTTCATGCAGGGGACGTCCTTCAGCGGCGTGCCCTTGACGTCACGCCCGACGGTCCCGGGAATGTCCCCGCCCATCGGTTTGACGACGAACAGGTACCCCTGCTGGTAGCTGAAGTTGACCCAGTCCTCCCCGTACTCCTTGCCGTACTCCCGGGCCAGCTGCTCGGGGATGTCCTCGCAGTAGCCGGCCCCGTCGGGCACCAGGGTCATGATCGCGAACTTGATGTCGCGCATCATCAGGTGGCGGATCACCGCCTCGGCCATGGGGTGGAGCTCCGCGCGGGTCTGCGGCCCGAAGTCAAGGACCACCAGAACGATCTTGTTGTACTCCTCGCCCTTGTCC
>CAZONU010000058.1:0-17161 GCA_964581145.1 uncultured Planctomycetia bacterium | reverse complement strand
GTCACGGCCCTCCGCGGCGGAAGTCATCGAAGCGATCAGGTCGCATCTGGCCGCCCAGGCGCCGTCCGGCGTCATAGATTATGTACATGTCGTCGATCCCGAGACATTACGGGACGTAGAAACTACGGACCGGCGGGTCCTGGTTGCGCTGGCCGTGAAGTTCGGCCCGCCTCGGCTGATCGACAACATCGTGGTGTACAGCATGGACGCGGCGGGCAAACTCGCCCAGGGGCGTGCGGAACTGGAGCAACTTCGGGCCGAGCGCGCCAAGGCCCTGGCGGGCAGGTCCGCGCCGCCCGGCGCGGCCGAGGGCTGGGCGATCGAACCGCTGGAAGTCGAGGCCGAGGACCTCGCCGCCCAGATGCTGGCCACCACCATCGGCGTGCCCTTCGACGCCGACAAGAGCTACGACGAGAAGAAGGAGCAGTACAAGGTCGGCGGGCACATCGTGCGCACCCGGGTGGTCTCCCAGTCGGCGGTCGGCGACAAGGCCGGCCTGTGGACCACGGTGGTCACCGCCGCGGTGATGCTCTAGGCCCCGCACTCCGTGAGCTGACCGGCAAGAGGACCCCCGCCTCCCGGTGCGGCGGGGTCCGCTTGGACGGGAGCGGCCCATGTTCGACAGCGAGTACGGTTTCTTCACCTCTGACGGCCGCGAGTATGTCACGACCCGCGTGGACACCCCGCGTCCGTGGCTCAACTTCCTGACCAACGACGACTACGGAATCTGTGTCTCGCAGAACGGCTTCGGATACAGCTTCTACCGCGCGGCAATGGACGTGCGCGTCTCCTACATCGATATCTTCGGCTACGTGCCGACACATCCCCAGACCGGGAAGTTCGTCTACCTCCACGATCTGAAGTCGAAGAAGAGCTGGTCGCTCGCGCCCATGTCCCCCGAGGACCCGCACGAGAACTTCCGGTGCCGCCACGGCCTGGGCTACCAGATCATCAGCGCCGGGCACGAGGGCATCGCCGCGGAGCTGGCCTTCTTCGTGCCGCGCCGCGACCCCGTGGAGATGTGGGAGATCCGCCTCCGCAACAACACGCGGCGCACGCGCGAGCTGCGCTTCTTCCCCTACGTCGAGCCGGCCATGCACTGCGCCTCGAGCATGACCGACGTGCTGACCTACACCCGCGGCGGCTACGAGAGGAAGCTCGGCGCCGCGGTGATGCGCATGACCAACTCGACCAGCCCCTTCACCTACGATGCCTTCATGTGCGGCGACTACGGGGCCAAGGGCCACGACTGCCGGCGGGAGAGCTTCCTGGGCACCGGCCGCACCATCCGCGACCCGCAGGTCCCCGAGCGCGGCAAGTGCACCGGCAGCAGCGTCTCGGCCGAACAGATGTGCCTGGTGGTGGCCGGAGACGTGAAGCTCAAGCCCGGCGAGGAGAAAGTGGCCCACGTGGTCATGGGCGTCAGCCACCGCGACGCCGACGTGCGCCGCTTCAGGAAGAAGTACACCGCGCGCGGAGCCTGGGAGCGCGAGCTGGCCAAAGTCCAGCGCTACTGGAACGGCGTGCTGGAGGCGCTCAAGGTCGAGACCCCCTCCAAACTTTTTGATCTCCAGCTGAACGTCTGGACCAAGTACCAGAGCCACTTCACCAGCCGCTGGGTGCGGGGCGGAGACAAGGGCTACCGCGACGTGCTCCAGGACGTGATGGGCTACAACGCGATCGACCCGGATTGGTGCGCGCACTGGCTGCTGGAGAGCCTCAGGAACATGTTCAGCAGCGGGCTCTGCCCCCGGCAGTACAGCCACTACGGCGCGGGCGACGACCTGCGCCTGCACCGCGACAGCCCCATGTGGCTGCCCCTGGTGCTGGACGAGTACCTGCGCGAGACCGGCGATTTCAAGTTGCTCAGGAAGCGCATCCCCTACCGCGACAAGGGCTCGGGCCCGGTCTGGGAGCACGTCCTCCGCGGGCTGGAGCGGCTCTGGTCCGAGCGCGGCCGGAACGGCCTGTGCCGGATCGGCGACGGGGACTGGAACGACTCCCTGGACGAAGTCGCGCTCGAAGGCCGGGGGCAGACCGCCTGGCTGACCATCGCGACGGTGCACGCCATGCGCGTCGCCCGGCGCATCGCCCTGGCCGCCGGCCGCAAGAAGGACGCCGCGACGCTCTCGCGGCGCATCAGCGAGCTCGACCGCGTCGTCAACCGCTCCGCCTGGGACGGCGACTGGTACATCTACGCCATCGACGACCACGGAAAGAGAATCGGCAGCCGCAGGAACAAGCAGGGCAGGATCCACCTCAACTGCCAGACCTGGGCGGTCTTCAGCGGAGTCGCCCGCGGCAAGCGCCTCGAGAAGATCCTCAGGACCATTGACCGACGCCTGGACACGAAATACGGCCCGCTGCTGATGCACCCGGCTTACACCGGATACACCCGGGGCATCGGCAAGGTCAGCGCCAAGAACCCGGGCATGGCCGAGAACGCGCCGGTGTACATGCACGGCGCGGCCTTCAAGATCCTGGCCGACTGCGCCCTGGGCCGCGGGGACGCGGCGCTGGACACCTATGAGCGGGTCCTGCCCCAGAGCCGCTGGAACACTCCGCGCCACCACGGCGGCGAGCCGTTTGCGAGCCACAGATACCTGATCGGGCCGGGCTGCGCGGAGCGCTTCGGCCAGTCGGCCTACCCCTGGTTCTGCGCCTGGCAGGCCTGGACCATGGTCGCCGGCCACCAGTGGATCGCCGGGGTGCGCCCGTCCTACGACGAGCTGCTGATCGACCCCTGCATCCCCAGGAAGTGGAAAGGGTTGCGGGTGACGCGCAAGTGGCGCGGGGCGACCTACGCCGTCGAGATCCGGAACCCCCAGGGCGTCGAGACTGGCGTAGCCGAGCTTTATTTCGACGGGGAGAAAGTGACGGGCAACGCGATCCCGGCCCCGAAGAAGCGCGGCAGGCGCCACAGGGTCCTGGCCGTCATGGGCCCGGGCGGCTCGCGCCCGGAGCTTCTCTAGGAGAAAAGCGTGTTCATCGACATCCACACCCATGTCCGCCGCGCCAAGGGTTTCCCCCGCGAGTGGGACAAGAGCACCTACGCCACGCCCGGGGAGCTGATCGCCGTCTTCGACCGCGTGGGCATCGACAAGGCCGTGGTGCTGCCCGCGGCCAGCCCGGAGTGCGCCCACGTGCCCCAGTCGCTGGAGACCTTCCTGGAGGCCTGCGCGGAGCACCCTGAGCGGCTGATCCCCTTCTGCAACTGCGACCCGCGCTTCCTGACCAACTCGCCGGACGCGCCGCTGGACGAATTTCTCCAATTTTACAAGGACAAAGGCTGCAAGGGCGTCGGCGAGGTCACCGCCAACCTGCGCTTCGACGACCCCCTGGTCGAGAACCTCTTCGCCGCCTGCCAGAAAGTGGCACTGCCGCTGACCTTCCACATCGGCCCGCAGCTCGGCGGCTGCTACGGCCTGGTCGACGAGCCGGGCCTGCCCTTGCTCGAGGGCGCGCTCAAGAAGTTCCCGGGCCTGGTCTTCCTGGGGCACTCACAGCCTTTCTGGGCGGAGATCGGCCCGCTGGAGAACCCCGAGGACCGCAGCGGCTACCCGACCGGCCGGATAAAGAAGCCCGGCCGGGTGGTCGAGCTGATGCGCAAGTATCCCGATCTCCACGGAGACTTGTCCGCCAACAGCGGCTGCAACGCGATAAAGCGCGATCAGATGTTCGGAGCCGGGTTCCTGGACGAGTTCCAGGAC
Source organism: uncultured Planctomycetia bacterium (assembly GCA_964581145.1). Classification (GTDB taxonomy): domain Bacteria; phylum Planctomycetota; class SZUA-567; order JAKLDR01; family JAKLDR01; genus CAZONU01. The sequence continues at coordinate 13,451 of CAZONU010000058.1, read as the reverse complement.
CGGCTCTACTTCGGGACCGACATCTGCAGCCCGGCGGGCGAGGCTTGCCAGGCCCCGCTGGCCGATTACCTGGTGCGCCTGCGCGACCAGAAGAAGATCTCCGAGACCTGTTTCAACAAGGTCGCGCGCGAGAACGCCGTCCGGCTGCTCGGCCTCTAGTCGGTCACGTCCGCCCGGACCAGCACCAGCAAGGGTTCGCCCTTCGGCCCCGGGCGCTTCATCGCACCGACCAGGACGTATTTGCCCAGCGGCACCGCCGGCATCGCGCGGAAGGAAACCTGCCGCTGCCTTCCATCGCGTGCCGGCGGCTCGGCCAAGCCGACGCGCACGGTCAGCGTCGCCGCCTTGCGGTCCGCGCTCAGGATCGGGTGCACGTCGAAGACGAAGCCGCTCCTCGACGACTCCACCTCGGGCAGGCCCTCGGAGTGAAGCACCCGGCTGGCCTGCCGGCCGCTGTAGACGTAAACGCGCTGCGAGTTGTGGCCGGTTATCCGGGCCTCGGCGGCGATGCGCCCGCCGGCGGCCAGCAGCTTGCGGACATCGGCATCGGAGAGCACCGTCGGCCGCCGGACACAGAGGCGCCGGGCGGCGCGCTCGTCGGCGGCCACCACCAGCGCCCGCACCTGGACCTGCTTCTTGTGCCTGGCGCGCAGCTTGGCGATGAGCTTCGCGATGCGCCGGTGCACCGCCGGCTTGTGGACGACTATGAGCTGGCCGTTGTGTTCCTCTATGGAGTTATTGCCCACGCCCCAGCTCATCGGTTCGATCACGCGCTTGATCACGTCCTGCAGCGCTCCGGGGAGGAACGCGCAGTTCGGCGGCGGCGCCATCATGACAACGCCCCCGCCCCCCTGGCCGCGCCAGGGGCGGCCCAGCCAGGGCCCCGGGAAGTGGGGTATCGCATAGGTGAGCTCGCGGACGTCGTAGATGCGCTGGACCGGCTGCCCCTGAACCGGATTTCCCTCAACCCTGAGGACGCCCGGGGGCTGCGAGGCCACCGTGTCCACCCCCAGCAGCACGACCGCGGTGCGCGGCGCGCCAACGCCGCGCGGCAGCGGGAACGCCGCGGCCAGGGCGTACTTGCCCAGCGGCACGGTCACGTTGGTGCGCACCGCCCAGGCGGCCAGGTCGGGCAACTCGATGGTCCCCCTGTACGGCACCAGCCGGGGCGCCGAGCCCGGTATGGGCCTGCCCTTGGAGTCGCGCGCCAGCTGGACCGTGAGCGAGCCGGACACCCGCCGGCGGCGGACGCGGCAGTTCCCGCCGAAAGTCAGGCGCAGCTCCACGTCCGCCGCGTCCCGCTCACAGGTCAGCACCGGCCGCACGTCCAGCACCGTGCCCAGCATCAGGGTCCCGACGCGGGGCACCGCGCGGTCGCCCGAGGCCTGCAGGCCGGAGACGAACTCCAGCCGGCTCAGGGCGCCCACATGGTTGCGCTGGGCGTTGAGGCAGACCAGCTGCGGCGAGGCCAGCAGGCCCCTCCGGCCGGCGGCCTTCACCAGCTCGCCGGCCTCCTGCGCGGACAATAGCCGCGAGCGGCGCTTCCGCAGTCCCGCCGCGGCCCGGGCGTCGACGGCCACCACCAGGCAGCGCACCGAGAGCTGCAGCTTGGCCCGGCCGCGCACGAAGCTCAGGAGCGCCGCGATGCGCCGGTGGACCTCGGGGGTCTGGACGACGCACATCCGCCCGCTGCGCTCCTCAATGGAGGTGCCCTTGGTCGGGGACCAGCTCGCCGGATCGATCCGCCGCTTGATCATCTCCACCAGAGTGGCCACGTTGATCATGGCGGCCGGGGGCGGCTGCGTAAAGATCGGCAGGCCCGCGTAGGCCGATATCTCGCCGACCATCGGCCCGGGATAGTCGGGCACGGCGTATATCAGCTCGCGGACGTCGTAGATGCGCAGGACCGTCTTCGGCAGCTGTTTCTTCTTCTGGCCCTGGCCCTGGCCCTGCCCCCCGGCCGCCCGCGGAGCCGCGGCCAGGAAGAGCGTCAGGATGACAGACAGAAGACCGGCGGTTCCGGACATGGCGCTCCCCTCCCCAATGGCCCCCGCCGCCCCGGGGGGCGGGCATAAGGGAGACGCCCGGCCCCGCAAAGCGTTCCGGTCTATTTGGCCTCGTAGTTCTCCGCGGCGTAGGCCATTTCCTCGCTGATCTTGAGCTTCTGGGTGCACTTTTCCTCGCACTGGCCGCAGGCGGTGCAGGCCGGGGCGCGCGGCCCCTTGATGCGCCGGTAGCGTTTGACGGCCGACTCCCTCAGGCCCCAGAAGCGGTCCTCGTAGATGCAGGCCATTATTGCGGGGATGTTGATCCCCTGGGGACATGGTTTGCAGTAGCCGCAGGCGGTGCAGAACTTGACCTTCTCGCGGGTATGCCCGGCGATGAAGGCGTTGATCCGGGCGAGCTTTTCCTCGTCAAAGGGCCCGGCCTCGGCCGCGGCCACCGCGGCGTCGACGTCGGACTTTCTGCTGATGCCCGAGATGTAGGTGTCGAGGTGGGGGTTCGAGAGCAGCCAGCGGAGGGCGAGATCCGGCACGTCCCGCGCGCCGACCTCCTTCGCCAGCGATTCCAGGACCGGGCTCCGGCCCACCAGCCGCCCGCCGGCCACCGGGTTCATGACGATGGTGGCGATGCCCAGCTCGCGGGCTTTGGTGATGACCGGCGCGTAGCGGGCCTCCAGCATGTTGTAGCTGACCAGGATAACTTCGCACCAGTCGGCGTCCGGCAGGTAGTCGAGCAGGTTTTCAACCGAGTCGTGGGTGGTGAAGCCGGTGTGCTTGACCAGCCCCTCGTCCATCGCCCGGCGCACCCCGTCGAGCATCCCCCCGGGGCCGGTGGCCGCCTGCCAGTGCTCGGGATTGTTGATGCTCCAGAGCTGGTAGAAGTCCACGTGCTCCACGTCCAGGCGCGAGAGCGACTCCTCCAGCCGCTTGCGCATGCACTCGGCGGAGGGCACGTCGGTTTCTTCCACTTTTAGATTCCAGGGGCACCACTTGCTGGATATGAACGCCTTCTCGCGGTAGCCGTCCTTGAGGGCCTTGCCGAACTTTATCTCGCTCTCGCCGTAGCCCCGGCAGGTGTCGATGTAGCGCATCCCCGAGTCGATGGCGTGGCGGATGAGCGCCACCGCCTCGTCGTGGTCCTCGGGCAGGCGCATGCCCCCGATGTTGGCCCGGGGGACCTTCAGCCCGCTGCGCTTCCCGAAGTCGATCAGCTCCACGCTCACCCCCCCGCGGGCGCCTCGAACCTCAGGCTCTCGACGATGCCCTCCAGGACCTTCTGCTGCTCCTCGAAGCGCTCGTGATCTGCGGAGCAAGATATCGTGTATAGCCGCTCGCCCTTGGTCATCGCGTAACTGAACCCGTCCCTCCGAGGCGTCTGACTGACCGTGGACCACGTCACCTTCCAGACGAACGTCCCGTTCGCGGGGCTCATTGACGTCCACCCCCGATACTTGCGGTTCTTCAGGCGCCCGACCCACTCCCGCACGAACTTCTCGGGGTCCGCGCCGGTCGGCACCCGCCGGAAGTTCACGCGCACCGACTCGCCGGCGGGGCTGGTGGCGATCAGCACCGGGGTGCCCACGCTGCTAACCTCCGAGGTCCAGCCCTCGGGTATCTCGATGGAGATGCCCAGCTCCCGGCAGTGGACGCGCTTGCTCTCCAGCGGCTTCTTCTCTCCCAGCCGTTCGCGCCAGAGCTCGGGGAACACGAAGGCGACCACGACGCCGGCGACGACCAGCAAGATGAGCACCGCGGCGATGAATTTTTTCACGACCGAACCTCCGCCCGTTTTGCCCATCAGCTAGCCTCCCAGCGCCGGCGCCAGGACCCTGCGGAAAAACTCCACCCCGTGCTGGGCCAGCCGGTGGCTGAGCGTCGGCCACTCCTCGTCCGGCTCGGTGAGATCACAATAGCCCGCGCGGATCTCCTCTTCGGTCAGGTGCCGCGGAAAGGTCAGCTCGGCGGTGATGGTCCCCGCGTACTTGCGCGCGACCAGGTCCCGGGCCAGCTCCGACCAGCTCACGTGGTCGTGCCCCGGGGGAACCCCGTCGCCCAGCCCGTCGCGGGCCCTGTCGATGCCCGAGATGTGGAAGTTGGCGGCCCGGTCGCCGAGCTCGCGCATGAAGTCCTTGTGGGTGGTGCCCAGGGTCTCCGGCTTGTAGGCGTGCTTGACGTCCAGGGTCAGGCCCAGTCCGGGCACGGCCTTGAAGAGCTCGGCGAAGGGGGCCAGCACCTGTCTGGAGCTGTTCTCCACGGTGAGGCGGATGCCCCGCCGGCGGCACCAGCCCTCCCATTCGGTGAGCCCGGCGGCCTCGCCCTCGAAGTCGGCGTCCAGGGCCTGCGGCGGGGAGTGCACCACGATCAGCTCCCCGCCGAGCAGCTCGGTGAAGGGGCAGACGTCCTCCAGGCCCTCCACCCCGGTCCAGGCGTGGACCGAGAGGACCCGCAGCCGGAGGCGCAGGAGGGCGCCGCGGGCCTCGCCCAGCTCGTCGACCGACTCAAAGAGGCGCGCCGCGTTGCGCGGCCCGACCTCCACGCCGGCCAGGCCCAGCTTGGCGGCGCACTCCAGGCAGGGGATCAGCTCCTCCGGCACGAAGGCGTTGGTGCTCAGGCTCAGGGTGGCTTTGCCCACGGGTCCCTCCCTATTCCAGGGTGATTTCCAGGTAGCGGCCGAAGCGGTCCCGGCCGGCGCGGGCCTGGCGCCGGAAGTCGGCCGGGTCGCGGCTCTTCCTGCGCAGGAGCTCGCGGGCGCGGCTGAACTCGCCGGAGTTCAGCACGCGGCTGCGGTAGCCGGTGCGCAGGTTGTCGGTGAGGATCGGATAGGCGCGCAGCCGCTTGACGGTCCGGCCGCCCTGGCGCGCCAGGCCCAGGCGCACCGCCAGGCTGAAGCCGTGGGACTTCTTTTCCTTGTAGCGCCCCTCAGAGAGGAACACGAAGTTGCCGATGTTGTAGAATATCCAGCGGTTCTTGTAGTGCTCAACGCCCTGGAAGTGGTGCGCGCCGTGGCCGATGACCAGGTCGGCGCCGGCGTCGATCAGCCGGCGGGCGGCCGCGAGCTCCTGCCTGCGCCGCGCGCCGTAGTTCTTGCCCCAGTGCGGGGCGACCACCACGAAGGCGTCCGGGTCGGCGCGCTTGCGCCGCTCCAGCTCGACGCCGAGCCTGTCGAGGTCCAGCATGTTGACCCCGCCGTGCTGGCCCCGGGCGTAGAACTTGTAGGCCGCCTCGTACTTCTGGCGGTACTCGTAGCCGGCCAGCACGACGAGCTTGAAGGGCCGGCCGACGACGGAGAGCTTCTTGAGGTAAGGCCGGGCCGCGGCGGCCTCGTCAACCCCCGCGCCGAAGGACTCGATGCCCGCCGCGCGCAGGACCCCCAGGGTCTGCTTCAGGCCCTCGGGGCCGAAATCCGCCGCGTGGTTGTTGGCCAGCGAGACGACCTTGATGTTGTGGCGGGCCAGCGCCGCCGGCGCCTTCTTCACGTCCGACCAGTGGACGTACTCCTTCTTGCCGGCCAGCGGCGAGCGGACCATGTCGGTCAGCGGGGTTTCCAGGTTGGCGATGACCAGGTCGGCGTCCAGGAGCAGGGCCTTGACCTTCCCCAGCGGCCAGTCGTAGCCCTTCTTGCGGAGGAGGTCGACCCCGCCGGCCGCCTCCGCCTCGCTCTGGTAGTTCTCGCCGAAGCTGGTGTCGCCCACGAAAAGAACGCGGACCTCGCCGCGCGAGGCCTTCCCCGCCCCCGCGCAGCCCGCGGGCAGCGCCGCGGCCGGCAGGGCCAACAGCGCCAGAATCGCCAGTCGAGCCCTCATTGCGACAATAGGTTAACCGGCCCGCCCGGCTCTCGTCAATGGCCTTCGCTCCGGCGCCTTCCGGAAGCCGCTTTTGCGGATGTATCCGCGGCGGGAAGGGCTTATATTATCCGCACAGCCATGGGCAGGAAGAAGACCCCCGAGACCGGCGGGGCCCGGCGGGCGCGGTTGCTCGCGCGCGTCCGCGGGCTGCCGCGGAGCAGCGGCGTCTACATCATGAAGGACGCCGCCGGGCACGAGCTCTACGTCGGCAAGGCCAAGGACCTCCGCGGCCGGGTGCGCACCTACTTCGACGCCGGGCGCCTGGACGCCAAGGCCGCCGCGCTGATGGACGCGACCGCCGAGATCGAGACCGTCGAGACCCCCAGCGAGGTCGAGGCCCTGCTGCTGGAGAGCCGGCTGATCAAGGACCTCCAGCCCAAGTACAACGTGAGCCTCAAGGGCACCAGCTACCCCCTCGTGGAAATCACCTGGGGCGAACCCTTTCCCCGCGTGAGGATCACCCGCGACCGCACCAATCGGAAATCGCACTACCTGGGGCCCTTCATAGAAGGCCGCGAGCTCAGAAGCGCCCTGGCCGCCCTGCGCGGGGCCTTCAGGTACTGCGCCTGCAGCTCGGCCGTGAAAGCCGCCCCCAAGCGCCCGGTGCGGCCCTGCCTGGACTTCTACGTGGGCCTGTGCCTGGCGCCCTGCGCGGGGCGCGTCGCGGAGCGCGAGTACCGGGCGATGCTCCGGCGCCTGGAGGCGCTGCTCGCCGGCCGCGGCCGGAGGAAGCTGCTGGCCGACATCGAGAGGCGCATGAAGTCCGCCGCCGGGGCCCTGCGCTTCGAGGAGGCCGCCCGGCTCCGCGACGAGCTCTCGGCCATAAAGAGCCTGGCCCGCCGCGGGGACCTCTCCAGCCCCCGGCCCCCGGCACCCCCGCGCGTGGACCCCGCCAAGGGCCTCGCCGACCTGGCCCGCAAGCTCGACCTGCCCGCGCCGCCTAAACGTATAGAGGGGCTGGACCTGGCCAGCCTGTCGGGCCGCGAGGCTGCCGGCTCAGTAGTGACCTTCATCGACGGCCGCCCGGCCAGGGGCCTCTACCGCCACTACCGCATCAAGCGCGCCCCCGGCGACGACGACTACGCCGGGATGGCCGAGGTGCTCCGCCGCCGCGTCCGGCGCCTGGCCGCCGAGGGCGCCGGGGCCCCTGACTTGCTGCTTCTCGACGGCGGCGCCGGCCACCTGGCCGCGGCGCTGGCGGCCCTCAAGCGCGCGCCCAAAGCCGGCCGGCCGGCGGCGGTCTGCTCGCTGGCCAAGAGGGAGGAGACCGTCCACCTCCCCGGCGGGAAGACGCTGCGCTTGCCGCGCACCGGCGGCGCGCTTAAGATGCTTCAACACGTGCGGGACGAGGCCCACCGCTTCGCCGGGCACTACCACCGCAAGCTCCGCGAGCGGCACACCCTGCCGCCCGGGAAGGGCATAAGGAGGAAGAAGTGAGACAGACCACGACTTTTTTGAGCGCCGTGCTCCTGGCGGCCCTGAGCCTGCCGGCCGCGTCCGCGGAGAAGTCCGCCGACCCGGAGGTGCTGGTCACCCGCTTGGCCAACGGCATGGACGTGATCCTCGCCGAGCGGCGCGCGGCACCGGTCTCGACCGTGCAGCTCTGGGTGCGCTGCGGGTCGATGACCGAGGAGGGGCTGCTGGGCGCGGGGATCAGCCACTACGTGGAGCACATGCTCTTCAAGGGCACCAAGAAGCGCAAGGTGCGCGACATGGACCGCGAGATCCGCGCGGCCGGCGGCGGCCACAACGCCTACACCTCCACCGACCGCACCGTCTACCACGTGACCCTGCCCAGCAAGCACTTCGATGTGGCCCTGGACTGCCTGGCCGACGCGGTGATGAACTCGACCTTCCCCGCGGTGGAGTGCAAGCGCGAGAAGGAGGTCATAATCAAGGAGATCAACCGCGGGGAGGACTGCCCCGGCCGGGCCTTTTACCGGTACGTCCGCCAGACCCTGTATCTCAGGCATCCCCGGCGCCACCCGGTGATCGGCTACCGCCCGCTGTTCGTCGAGATCACCCGCGACGAGCTGGTCGCTTACTACAAGAAGCACTACGTGCCCAACAACATGATCTTCGTGGCCGTGGGCGACTTCGACAACGGGAAGACCCTGGCCAAGGTGAAGAAGGCCTTCAAGGACTTCAAGCGCAGGCGCTACATCGCCCCGCGGGTCACGCCCGAGCCGGCCCAGGCCTCGCCGCGCTCGCTGAGGGCCCGCGACGGGCACTTCCGGGCCGCGCGGCTGATGGTCGCCTGGCCGACGGTCTCCATCGCCGGCCCGGAGATGTACCCGCTGGACCTGGGCGCCGCGGTGCTGGGCGGGGGCCGCACCAGCCGCCTGCACAGGCGCCTGGTCGAGGACGAGAAGCTGGCCTACTCGGTCTCGGCGGGCAACTACACCCCGGAGTCGACCGGGCACTTTCAGGTCAGCGCGCGCTGCGAGGAGAAGAACGTCCCCCGGGTACTGGCGGTCATCGACGAGGAGATCTCCCGGCTCAAGACCGGCCGCATCGGCAAGGCGGAGATCGCCCGGGTGCTGGCTCGTAACCGCGCCCGCGACGTCTTCCGGCGCGAGTCGGTGGGCGGCCTGGCCAGCGAGCTGGCCAGCGACTTCTTCCTGACCGGCGACGTCCACTTCAGCCGGCACTACCGCGCGCGCCTGGCCAAGGTGCGCGCCAGGGACGTGGGCAAGGCGCTCCGCAAGTACCTGGTCCCCGGCCGCCGCAGCCAGGTGGTGGTCCTGCCCGAGAAGAGGGTCCCGAAGCGCGCGCCGACCTCGACGCCGGCCGCGGGGGAGAAGGTCCCCAAGGTGGTCCGCTTCAAGCTGCCCGGCGGGGCGCGCCTGCTGGTCTACGAGCGCCACGAGGACCCCATCGTGGCGGTCAGCGCGGTGTTCCTCGGCGGGGTGCGCTTCGAGCCCGCCGGCAGGAACGGGGTCAGCGACATGATGGCCCAGCTGCTGACCCGCGGCACCCGGCGCTACAGCGCCGAGAGGCTGGCCGAGGTGGTGGCCGAGAGCGGCGGGTCGCTTTCCGGCTACGGGGGCCGGAACTCCTTCGGGGTGTCCGCCAAGTTCCTCTCCGAGCACCTGCCCCTGGCCCTGGAGCTGGTCGCCGAGGTCCTGGCCGAGCCCTCCTTCCCCGCGGAGGAGTTGGCCAAGCGCAAGCAGCAGACCCTGGCGCGCATCCGCCAGCGCGGCGAGAGCATCTGGGCGGTCAACGAGCTGCTGCTCGACGAACTGCTCTACGCCCCGCACCCCTACTCGCGGCGGGCCACCGGCACGAAGAAGTCGGTGGCGGCCCTGGCCCGCCGCGACGTGGTCGCCTTTCACCGGCGCTTCTGCCGGCCGGACAACATGGTCCTGTGCGTGGCCGGCGACGTGACCCCCGCGGCGGCCCGCAAGCTGGTCCTCAAGCGTTTCGCGCGCTTCCTGGTTCCCCGCGCGGGGGAGTTCGCGCCGCCAGCGGTGCCGCCGGTGCCCCGGCTGAAGGGCGCCCGCCGCCAGGAGCAGCCCCGCCCCGGTGCCAAGCAGGCCATGGTCACCCTGGCCTTCCGGGGGGTGAGCCTCAAGCACCCCGACCGCTTCGCGCTGAGCGCCTGCCGCTCGGTGCTTAGCGGGATGGGCTCGCGGCTCTTCGTCGAGCTGCGAGACAAGCAGAGCCTGGCCTACGCGGTGGGCTGCTATCTCGACCAGGGCCTGGACCCCGGCGCGGTGGTCTTCTACGTCGGCACCAAGCCCGGCGAGGTGGAGAAATCCCTGGCCGCCTTCTGGAAGGAGATCGAGAGGATAAAAAGCGCGCCGGTGAGCGACGCGGAGCTCGGCCGCGCCAAGAACTCGATCCTCGGCGGGCAGGTCCGCCGCCGCCAGCGGGTGGGCGCGGTGGCCCAGGGCCTGGCCTACAAAGAGCTCTACGGCCAGAAGGCCGAGACCTACTTCACCGAGCACCAGGCCATCGAAAAGCTCACCAAGGAGGACGTCCTGGCGGTCGCGCGGCGCTACCTCGACCGCAAGAACTACGTGATCGCCATCACCCGGCCGCCGAAGGAAACCGAGAAGACCGAGTAGGCCCGGCGCGGCACTTGACCTCCCGCCGCCGCCGGTCATAATCGGCCGTTGAACGGGCGCGGGCGGGCCGGGGGGACCGCCGCGGCAGGCCCGTTGCGTTATCTCTCGCAGGAAGCTCCCCCCTCGACGTGAGGAATGAACCAGGAAGAGCAGGAACTCTGGGCCCGCGTGCTGGGCGACCTGGCCCACAAGGTCAGGCCCGAGCTGGTCGGCGACTGGCTGGCCGGCCTGGAGCTGAGCGGCTGCCGGCCCGAGGCCGTAACGGTCACCGCCCCCAGCCGCCTCCACGCCAAGCTGGTCGAGGACCACTACGGCGAGCTCCTGGCCGACGGCTTCGAGCGGGTGACCGGCTCCCGGCCGCGGGTGCGCGTCGACGCCCGCCCTTCAGCGGCCGAGGCGCCCCCCAGGGGAACCCCCCGCCGCGGCGCGTTGCTGCCCCTCAACCCGTCTTTCACGCTGGAGACCTTTGTGGCGGGCAGCCCCAGCCGGCTGGCCCTGGCCGCCTGCCGCGCGGTGGTCGACCGCCCCGGCGAGCTCTACAACCCCCTGTTCATCTACGGCCCCTCCGGCACCGGCAAGACCCACCTGCTCCAGGCCGTCTGCCGGGAGCTCGGACCACAACACCGCGTGATTTACCTGACCGCCGACGAGTTCTCCGCGCGGGTCGCCGCCAGCCGGGAGGAGGCCGAGGCCTTCCGGGACGAGCTCCGCTCCGCGGGAGTGCTGGCCCTCGACGACATCCAGGCCCTGGAGGGCCGGGAGGCCAGCCAGGAAGAGTTCTTTCACGCCTTCAACTCGCTGTATAACAGCAACTGCCAGCTCCTGCTCGCCGCCGACGCGCCGCCCCGCAGTCTCGCCGTGCTGCCCGCCCGGCTGACCTCGCGCTTCACGTGGGGCCTGACCGCGGAGATCGAGCCGCCGCTCTTCGAGAACCGCCTGGAGATACTGACCGCCAAGGCCGCCGCCCGCAGCCTGGATGCGGCCCCCGAGATCCTGGAGGAGCTGGCCTCCGCCAAAACCACCAATGTCCGCGAGTTAGAAGGACTGCTGGCCCGCCTGGCCGCCGGCGCCGAGCTGGAAGGCAAGCTCCCCACCCGCCAGACGGCCCGGGAACTGGCTGCCTTGCCGACGGCCGCCTCCGAAACCGGGAACGCACCCTCCAGCGAGCGCATCCAGCGCATCGTGGCCGCCGCCTACGGCCTGCGCCCCAACGACATCCTGGGCCCCTCGCGGACCCGCTCCGTGGCCCTGGCCCGCCACGTCGCCATCTACCTGGCCCGCCAGCTTACCGACCTGCCCGTTCAGGAGATCGGCGGCCACTTCGGCGGCCGGGACCACTCCACCGTCAACTATGCGATCAGGAAGATTTCCCGGCTGATCGAAGAGGACAAGGCTCTGGCCAAGACGGTCCATCGACTAAACCGCCAGCTCAGCGGTGTAAAACGTGTCAGCGGCTGACCCCATTTCCCGGTGAGTTAAGCCGGTGAAAGTCGACAACTCCGGCTTCCCCGAGCACTGCTTGTACCCCTCACCAAGTGGAGCGCGACATGTGCTCCGCGCGGCTTTCCTGGTTCACGAAGCTACCGCGGCGTCCCCCGGATTTTCACGTCCCTTCGGGCGCGCCCGTACCTCCTAAACCCCGGCCCGGGGCAGGTTTAATTCTCGAAAAAGGACTTTCCACAATCTACACCGCGCATATAATGAAGATTAAGGTTTTTAGTTAGACAACAACTAATAACACACAGGAGTCAAGCAATGAAGCTTGTCTGCGAACGCTCCAAACTCCTGGCCGCGGTCCAGGCGGCTGCGGAGGTCGCGCCGACCAGACCAACCCGCCCGATAGCCCAGGGAGTCCTCTTCGAGGTGAAGGAGGACGACGTCGAGCTGGTCGCCACGGACTACGATGTGGGCATCAGGTACAAGCTCGAAACCAAGGAAAAGGAGGGCGCCGGCCGCGTGGTGGTCAGGGCCGAGCAGCTCCTGGCGGTGATCAGAGACCTGGCGGAAGGCGACGTCCACCTGGAGATGGAGCCGGAGCGGACGGTGATAACTTTTGGAAGCAGCCGCATGAGCCTGCCGGGGATGGACGAGAGCGATTTCCCGGAGGTGGTCGGCGTGGGCACGGACCGCACTGTCAAGCTGCCCGCCGCGGAAGTGGTGGGAATGCTGGACCGCGTGGCCTTCGCCGCCGGTCAGGAGGAGAGCCGCTACGCGATTAACGGGGTGTACGTCAAGCTCAAGAAGCGCGACCTGGAGGTGGTGGCCACCGACGCCCGCCGGCTGGCGCTGGCGCGCCGTAAGCTGCCGCGGGACACCAAGATAGATCGCAGCGCCATCCTGCCCCTCAAGCTGGTGGCCATGCTCAAGAAGCTCTCTGCCGGCCACGAGGAGATGCAGCTGGTCCTGCGCGAGAGCGAGGCGGTGTTCGTGGCCGGGCCCGCGGTGCTGGTCGGCCGGCTGGTGGAGGGGACCTACCCCAAATACGAGGAGGCCATCCCCAAGGACTGCGATAAAACCGTGGTCGTGAGCAAGGAGGCCCTGCGCACGGCGCTCAAGCAGGCCATGAATTTCACGACCGAGGACACCCGGTCGGTGACCCTTCAGCCCGGGAAGGGCAAGGTGGTCCTGGAGGCCAGGGTGGCCGAGCGCGGCGAGGCCAGCATCGTTATCGAGGCCGACTACAAGGGCCCGGACCTGGAGGTGGCCTTCAACCCCCAATACCTGCTGGACGCCGTCGGGCGGCTGGAGCGGGACAGCGTGGAGCTCCAGCTCAAGGACTCCTCCCGGCCCGGGCTGGTCAGCGAGGGCAAGGACTACCTCAGCGTAGTGATGCCGGTGCGCCTGCGCGGCGAGTAGGCGTGGCGGCCGAGGCGGAGCGGCTGGGGGACATCCTCGACCGGGCGGTGCTCCGGCCGGCCAGGCGCAGCCGGTCGATGATCGCGCGGGCCAGGCGCAAGTGGGCCGCGGTGGCCGGGGAGGAGGTCGTCGCTCATGCCGCTCCCCGGAGCGTGAGGCGGGGCCTCCTGACCGTGGAGGTGGACTCCAGCGCGCTGCTGGCCGAGCTGGCCGGCTATCGCCGGACCAAGCTGCTCCGCGCGCTGGCCGCCGGGCCCGAGCCGCTGGGGGTCAGGGACATAAAGTTCGTGCTTGCCGAGGGGGCCGAGTGAAGAGCGCCAGCGAGGCCGCCGGGGCCTACACCGCCGACTCCATCAAGGTCCTGGAGGGCCTGGAGGCGGTCCGCAAGCGCCCGGCCATGTACATCGGCGACACCGCCGAGCACGGCCTGCACCACCTGGTCTACGAGGTGGTGGACAACTCGGTGGACGAGGCCCTGGCCGGCTTCTGCACGGAAATCAACGTGCACATCAACACCGACGGCTCCCTCGCGGTGATGGACAACGGCCGGGGCATGCCCGTCGGCGAGCACAAGACCCAGAAGAAGTCGGCCATCGAGGTGATCCTCACCACCCTGCACGCCGGCGGGAAGTTCGACAAGGACAGCTACAAGGTTTCCGGCGGGCTGCACGGCGTGG
>CAZONU010000057.1:0-17195 GCA_964581145.1 uncultured Planctomycetia bacterium | reverse complement strand
CCATAGATCGGGTCCGCCGGGGCCTTTCTTCTGTTCGTCGATTTCTCTATGAGTTCATGAGGCCTTTTCGCATTCTCACACCGAGTTTATCAGCACCTGGAGCACCTCGTTTTGAACCCGGATGAAATGCGCCATTCCCTGGAACATCTGTTGAAAGATGAGGAGCTTGGCGGCTTCCTCGTTCATGTCCACCCCGCTGATCTCGGCGCGCCGATTTTCAAGCTGCTGTAGAATCTGTTCCTGGGCCTTCTGCCTCGCCCCCCGCACGGACGCAATCTGGCCGACCCCTGAGACCATTTCACGATAGAACCCGCCCATGGAGACGTCGCCCAGAGGGGAGTTCGTTGCCTCGCCAAGTTCGGCCAGCCGGGCAATGTTCTTGTTGTCCGTCCCCTCAGTTCCGCGGATCGTCGCGAGAACGTCCGGGTCCTCCTTGACTCTGTCTCGCACCCCTATCGTCAGCGCCGAGTCGCCGCTGAAGAAGGTGTTGATCCCGGCGGCCGCGAGAAAACCCGTCTCGTCGCTGTTGGCGATCGCTTCGATGGTAAATGTCTCACCGTCGACCAGGTCCCCGGCGCTCATCGCGAGATGAATCCCATATCCTATGTCCAGGGCGTCGCCGGCGGAGTATCCGAGACCCACGTTGAGCGTCTTGATGAGCTCGGCGGCGCCGCTGGCCAGGGCGAGGTTCTCCTTCAGCCGGGTTTCGAGCTCGGGGCTGAGCTTGCCGCGCAGGGCCTGGCCCTTCTTGAGGGCCTCGTCGAACTCCCCGGCCTTCACCAGCTTCCCGAACTCCTTGGCGAACTCCACGTACTTCTTGCGGTAGCCGGCGGCGACGATGTCCAGGTAGGCCTGGCGGTCCTTCTCTATCCGGGCCAGCGCTCGGCTGATATCCACTTCCAGCGCGGCCAGCCCCAGGGACCTCGCCGAGGTCGCCTTCTTCCTGGCCGCGTCGAACTTGCGGGCCTCCGAGAGCTTCTGTGCCTCGGCCAGGGTTTCGCCCCAGCGCTTCTTCCCGGCGGCGCGGACCTCGGTCTCCAGCGCCGCGAGCTCCGCCTTGACGTCAGGGAAGTAGAGGCCCGGGAAGGCCGCGATCCTGGCCAGGGCGTCGCCGAGCTTATCGGCCCTCTTCGCGGCCCCCACCTGCCGGCGCGTTTCGGCCAGCAGCTTGCGGGCCTGCTCTCCCCGCCGCTTGCGGGTCGCCGCCGCGGCGCTCTTGGCCTTGGCCTCGAAGTCGGTGCCGGCCGCGCCCGCGGCGAAACCGGTGTACTTCGAGATGATCTCCGCGAACTTCCGGGGGTTCTTCTGCTCGTAGGCCTCGATGGCTTTGAGGTCCGCAGCCAGCTTCTTGAGCCGCTCGGCGGACTGGTCCGCTTTCTGGCGGTCGTTGACCGCGGCCAGCGCCTGCTGCGCCTTCTCCTCGTACTCCGAGCCCGCGGCCCTGCCCAGGAACTCGGTGTAGCGCTTGATCAGCCCGGCGTAGTCCTTGGGGTTCTCCTCCGCGAACGCCCCCAGGCCGGCGAACTCCCCGGCCAGCTTCTTGAGGTCCTCGTCCTCGGCGGGCTCGACGATGGGGGGAGGGGCTACCACCGGCGGGGGGGGCTCATCGCCCTTGAGCAGCACCACGCCGATGACGGCGGCGACCAGGACGAGCAGCGCGCCGGCGATGGCTATCAGCTTCCAGGGCGGGCGCCGGCCGCCGGCGTCGGGCAGCGCGCGGGTGTCGGCGGTGTCCTCGTCCAGGGCCAGGGCCGCGGCCTCTGCTCCGCCTATCGGGCGGGTGACTCCGGTGCTGGGCGCGCGGGTGTCCCGGGTGCCCCTGCGCCGGCCGCGCCCGGCCGCGCGCCGCTCGGCGATCGCCGCGGTCAGCGCCGAGGGCACGCCGCCCGCGGCCATCCTGTGGAGGTCTGCGGCCACCTCCGCCGCCGTCTGGTAGCGGTCCTCGGAGTCCCGGGCCATCATCTTGGCGACGACGCGCTCCAGCGCCGGGCTGATTCCCGGGCTGAGCTGCCTGAGCGGCGCGGCGGTGTCGGTGAGGTGCTTCTGCATCACCGCCATCTGGTTGTCGCCGGTGAAGGGCGGGCTGCCGCCGGCCAGATGGTAAAGAGTGCAGCCCAGCGAGTAGATGTCCGCGCGGGCGTCGGGCTCCTCCCCGCGAACCTGCTCGGGCGAGATGTAGTAGGGCGTGCCCACCGCCTGACCCGCCTGGGTGACGCGCAGGTCCTCGCCGCCGGTCGAGCGGGCCAGGCCCAGGTCGCAGAGCTTGGCCTGGCCCTCGGGGGTGAGCAGGATGTTCTCGGGCTTGACGTCGCGGTGGACGATGCCCTCCGCGTGGGCGTGCTCCAGGGCGTCGGCCATCTGCCGGCCGATGTCCACCACCTCGCCCTCCGCCAGCGCGTCCTCCTCGCCCAGGCGCTGGCCCAGGCTGGACCCTTCCACGTACTCCATCGCGAAGTAGTAGTAGCCATCGGCGAAGCCGGCGTCGATGCCCCTCACGATGTTGGGGTGACTGAGGCGCCCGGCGGCCTTGGCCTCGCGCAGGAAGCGCCCGATGAAGTCCTGGTTCTTGGCCAGGTCCCGGGGCAGGACCTTGATGGCCACGGTGCGGTCCATCGACTCCTGGTGGGCCTTGTAGACCGCGCCCATCCCGCCCTGGCCCAGCTTGCTGATCAGCCCGTAGCCGCCCAGCTTGCGCCGCGAGGACCGGCCCTCGGCGGGCTTCACCGGGGCCAGCGCCTGGGTGTTCTCCTGGACGGCCGGCTCGGGGGTCCGGGCAGCCGGGTCCTCGCCGACCTTCTTCAGCAGGCGCTCGGCCTGGGCGGAGGTGACCACTCCCTCATCGACGGCGATGTCCCACACCGGCTTGTGCTCGCCGGTCTCGGAGAGCAGCTTCTCCTGGGTTTCCTCCAGCGAGCCGGCCTCCTTGAAGGAGATCAGCCCGCCCTCCACCAGGGCCTTGAGGAAGCGAATTTCCCGGGGCGTCAACTCTTCCCCCCCTGAAGCTCACCGGGCGCGTGGTGTCCGCGCCAGTCGGTGATAGTCAAGCCCGGTGCGGAGCCGCTGGGTGCCCGCGATTCCAGCTCATATAGTATAACACATGCCGGGGGCCGCGGTCAAATCTATTGTGTTCTACATATTGCAGGAAATGCTTGCGCCGGAGCGCCAATTGTCTATGCTGGCGCCATATGTCCCGCGCTTTGGGGGCTTGCGGGGGCGGGGCCGGATGCCCGCGCGACGAAGAAGGTCGCGGAGCAAGCCAAAAGAAGAGGCTGGGGCGCCGACCGCCGCCCCCGCGCTGGACCCCGCCGCCGCCCGCGGAAATTGCTTGCGAATTCAGGAGCCCGACGTTGCGATATACTTTGCGTACAACGACGCGAACCTGGCGAAAGACGTGAAGCACAAAGAAGGGACCATGAACTGCTTCACATATGACGCGCTTCCGTATCCTTCGGAAGCCAACCCGTTGCCTGAGCCCGCTTCGAGCGGTAGAATACTCGTACAAACACCCGGGTTAGGCGAATTGATCAGGAGGATGCCATGACTCGCAAGGCCTGGGTGTCTGGCGTGTTGGCTGCAATAACCTTTGCCGCTTCGTCTCCCCAACTCGTTCTTTTCTGGTCCCCTGCGCACCGGCCGAACCGGGGTCCATAATCTGGAGTTTCTCGAACGGTCGCCTCAAGCCGGCGTCTGCCCTAGTGACGCTCTTGCTTGCGTACCAGCAGCCGGTACTCGCTGGGCGAAAGACCGCAGACTCGGCGGAAGACCTTGGCGAAGTAGTTCCCTCCGGAGTAGCCAAGGCGGGCGGCGATCTCCTTGATGGAAAGCCGGCTGCCTTTCAGGAGCTCTTTGGCCTCATTCATGCGGATCATGGTGAGCATGTCCGATGCCGAAACTCCGAATTCCCGCGAGAAGCTGCGCGAGAGATGAAAGGGACTGACATCGAACCGGCGGGCCATCTCCTCGAGGCCCACCGGCTTGGAGTAGTGCTCTTCCAGATAGCGCTTAGCCTCGGCGGCCAGCCGGTGACGCTGCTCCTCGGCGGCGCGGCTGGTCGCCCGAGAGATCGTGCGTCCCGGCCTGCGTGAATGCCGCACCAGGGCAAGCAGCACCTCCAGGAGCATCAAGCTGAGCCGCTCGGCCGAAGCCCCCGCCTTGCCGATGTACTCCCTCTCGAACTCGGTCATGAGATGATGAAGCAGCCCCTTCGAGGCATCAGGCACGGCCAGTAGCCGCTTCGGATCGATTTCGCGCAGTAAGCTGTCACCGGAGTCCCAGTGGAAGAACACGTAAAACGTCCGGTAGGGTCCCTCGGACTGCCGGACGTCCCGGTGCTTCACGCCTCGGGGGATGATGAAAGTATCGCTCGGCCCAACGAGGAAAGACCTCTTGCGGTACTGGATTTTGGCCCCGCCCTGCTGAACGTGGATCAGCTCGTGCGAGGGCGTGGAGTGAAACCGCTCCCCGCTGCGGTCGGCCACGGTTATGGTCTCGAAGGTAACGATATCGGGCAGCCCGCCGAGGGCCTTGCTGATCGACTCGTCTTCCACCGGCGACCGAGCGGCCAAGTTGCCGCGCGGTCCTCCGCGATACTTGCGCTTGGCCACGTGCGTCTCCTGTGGGCGGATCCTCCGCCGATCAGATTCTAAGGCCGCCCCGCGAGGGGCGCAACTCAGTACCCTTCTTAACAAGCCTTTGCTCTGTACCTCTCTGCGACGGCGGCGTATACGTTCACCAGAGGCTCAGGAAGAGCTCGGAAAGGAGAAACTTTCATGGGAACGCTCAGACTGGGGCTGGCCGGGTGCCGGCGAGGCCGGTCCATTGTACGCGTCTTCGGGGCGCACCCTCGGGTAGAGGTAACTGCCCTGTGCGATCTGGACCGGAGCACGACCGCCGAGCTGGGCAAAGCCTTCGAGCTGCCGGCCGATCGGCTCTACACCGACTACGACGAGTTCCTGAACGCCCCGCTCGACGCGGTGGTCATCGCCACCCCGATCCGCTGCCACGCCGAGCAGACCGTCAAGGCCCTGGAGGCCGGCAAGCACGTGCTCTGCGAGCAGACCGTGGCCTACACGGTCGAGGAGTGCGAGCAGGTCTTCAATGCCGTCAAGAAGAACGGCCTGACTTACATGATGGCCGAGAACTACTGCTACTTCCACTACGTGCGCGAGTGGCAAAAGATCGTGGAGGCCGGCAAACTCGGGGAGATCTACTACGCAGAGGGCGAATACATCCACGAGATCATCCGCCTTCTGCGCGATCCCGACACCGGTGAGTACTGCTGGCGCCACGAACGCCCGCCGATCTGGTATTGCGCGCACACTCTGGGCCCCATCCTCCTGTTGATGCAGGACCGGATCACCGAGGCCTGCGGGCTGACCTCCGGCTTCAAGAAAATGCCGGAGTACACGGACCACCCCGGCTTTCTCGACTTCGAGATCGGCCTGTTCAAAACCGAGAAGGGCGCGGTGGTCAAGATCCTGCGCAGCCAGACCGCCGCGCGTCCGCACGTGGTTTGGTACTCGCTCTACGGCACCAAAGGTCACCTGGAGAACAGCCGCCTGGACAAGCTCAGCAGCGACGGCCTTTACTACGTCGAGGGCGAGATGGACAAGCACGACGGCGGCCAGATCATCGACTGCGGCAAGGTCGACCCCGGCGCCCCCGAAGAGGCCAGGCACGGTGGCCACGGCACCAGCGAGTACTTCATGATCCGCGACTTCCTGGACGCGGTGGAGAGCGGGACGCGCCCGCCCATCGACGTGATCCGGGCCACCGACTGGACGATCCCCGGGATCGTCGCCCACCAGTCGGCCATGGCCGGCGGGAAGTGGATGGAGGTGCCGCGGTTCAACTGGTAGCGCGCCCCCGTGGGAACCGCAAGGAGACAGCTGATGGCGACGCTCAAGAAGACGAAGCCGAGGATCGGTTTCATCCCCTCGGCGATCATGAAGGACGTGTACATCGACTTCACCGAGACGCGCGGAGCGGTGAAGGCCGCGGCGGACTCCATCGCCGCGATTCTCAGTGAGATGGGCGAGGTGGTCTGTCCCGCGGTAATGGAGAACCGGGACGACGCCGACCGCATCCGCGCCGAGTTCGAGAAGACCGGTCCCGACGTGCTGGTTTACGTGGCCTTCGCCTACCAGCAGGGAGCCACGCCGCTGCGCGTCCTGGGCCGGCTGGACAGGCCTGTCGTGATCTGGAACACGCAGGACCTGCCCGGGTTGCCGGACGACGCCGGCTTCAACCAGATGTGGACCAACTCCGGCCTGGCCGGCCTGGGCGACATCTGTAACGCGCTGACCCGCTCGGGGAAACGCTTCTCGGTGATCACTTCCCGCAAAGACGATGAAGCCGGCAAGAAGCGTGTCCACGATCTATGCCTGGCCGCCGCGGTCAAGCGGCGCCTCGGCGAGACGCGCATTGCCGCGGTGGGCCGCATCTACGAGGGCATGATGGACTTCCGCGTTGACGAAATGCGCTTTCACGCGGAGATCGGCCCGACCATCTTCCCGGTGGACCAGAACCTTATCGCCAAGCAGATGGAAAAGGTCGCGCCCGAACGCATCAGGGAAAAGATCGAGGCCGACAGGGCCCGCTACGACGCAACCGGCGTCGACGAGAAGGTGCTCGAACACTCGGTGCAGGTGGCGCTGGCCATGGAGGACGTGATCGTCACCGAGTACCGGGCCGACGCGCTGGCCCAGTTGGACCAGTCCTGGAGCTTCGACCAGCGCGTGGGCTGCGTGCCCAGCTACGGCTACCTGCACCTCAACGACATGGGCGTGCCCTGCACCTGCGAGCGCGACATCCTCACCGCCACGGCAATGAAGATAGGCCAGTACCTGAGCGGCAATCTCACCGCGCTCGTGGAGTTCTTCGACATGAACTTCGACGAGGGCTCGGTGGTCCTCTGCCACGACAGCAACGGCACTCCGGCGCTGGCGAAGAATCCGGGTGACGTGCGCCTCAACACCGTGCCGCTCTCGCTGTGCCCCGGCGACTGGGGCCAGGGCGTCGGGGCGGACCTGGCCTACCCACCGGGCACGGTGACCATGCTCTCGCTGGCCGCCGCGCGCGACGGCTGGAAGATGGTGGTCGCCCGCGGCCAGGCCCTCGAAAAGCCGGCCCGCTCGATCGGCGCGCCCTTCATGGTCTGGAAGCCGGAGTCCGCGGCGCTCGCCGATTGGTGCGACAAGTGGCTGCTGGCCGGGCCCACTCATCACATGGCGGTGTGGTACGGAGATTACCTCTCGGCGCTGGAAGCGCTGGCCGGAATGCTGGAGATCGACTTCGAGGCGATCTGATCTTGACACTCCACCTCGCGTGAGCGAACTTCTCTCTGTGCACGTGCATTCGGAGAGCCTGACATGTCGGAATCACTGCTGGTCGGCGCGGCGGAGGTGGAGATAACCCCGCCGCTGGGCACCAGCCTGTGCGGCAGCGCCACGGGCAAGCGCCACGCAGCGGGCGTCGAGGACCCGCTCACAGCCAAGGCGATCGTGCTGGAATCTGGGGGTACCAGGCTGGCTTACGTCCTCTTGGACCTCATTGCCCTGCCGCGTTCGGTAGGCGACCCGGCGGTGGAACTGGCCGCCGAGCGGACCGGGATCCCGCCCCAGAACATTGTCTGGGCGGCGAGCCACACCCACACCGGGCCCTACACCTGCCCGCTCATGGCCGTTGACGAGAAAGAGATTGACAGCCAGTGGCTGGAAGCCCTCCCCGGCAAGTTCGCCGAGGCCGTGGAGAAGGCGCAGACAGGCCTGCGCCCGGCGCGCGTGAGCCGCGAGCGCGGCTACTGCGCCGACGTCGGGGCGAACCGCCGCTACAAGTTCAAGGACGGCCGGGAGCTCAATGCCTGGCTGCTGCATGGGGGCGAAGAGGAAGTCCAGTGCCTGGGCACCGCCGGGCCCATTGACCCCGAGCTGGGGATTCTCTGCTTCGACGACGAGAGCGGCAGGCCCATCGCGGTCCTCTGGCACTACACTCTGCACACCAACGCGAACTTCGGCAGGCGCTTCAGCGCTGACTACCCCGGTGTCGTGGCCGAGCGCCTCCGCGAGCGCCTGGGCCCGGGGGTCGTCCCGGTCTTCTTGCCCGGGGCCTTTGCGGACATCAACCCGACCTGCAACCACCGGGAGGTCGGGGACCGGCTGGCCGAGGTGCTGCTTGACAGACTTGAGCAACGCCAACCGCGCGACGGGGCGGTATCGCTCGGGACGCTGAAGAAAGATGTCGTCGTTCCCTATCGCGACCTCGCTGAGGACATGGAGAAGCGACTCTCAGACTCGCAGTGGCCGCCCGATGCCCAGGAGGTCTTCCGCAAGGAACTGGGGATAATGCGCGCCCGAGCCGTCACCGAGGAGAAGACGGTGATCCAGGCCTGGCGCATCGGCGAGGTGGGCTTCACCAGCCTGCCCGGCGAGCTCTTCGTCGACTGGGGCCTGAAGATCAAGGCGGAAAGCCCGTTCCCCTGGACTTTTCCGGTGGAGCTCGGCGGCGACTACCTCGGCTACCTCGTCACCGAGCAGGCCTGGGAGGCCGGCGGATACGAGTCGCTGACCTGTCGCAGCGCCAGGCCCTCCGTCGAGGGCGTCGCCGGCATGGTCGAGGTCGCGCTGCGACTTCTGAGCCGGCTCTGGGCGGGAAAGGTGCCGGTTTAGCGTACGCCGCGCTCCGCAGTCACATCCTTACAGCTGCTGCCAGGCTCCACCCCGGCGAACGCTCTCCTCCTCGGCCAGGACCTGGCGCATGGTGGCCAGATTGCGCCGGGGACTTACCAGAGGTTCGCGGCCCTCCTCGATGGAGATCAGCAGGTCGCCCATCGAACCGCACTGCGAGTGCACGGGCTCTGATCCTGAGCGGTCCAGCGTCACGGCACCGCGCCCCAGCTGCTTCGAGTCCAGCTGCAGGAAGTCCTTGGACAGGTCGAAGATCACCGAGCCACCGTCACCGTCCACGCGGCAGCGCCGCGAGCCCAGCGAACTGCGCAGCAGCTCGCTGTGCAGGATGTGGCCGGTGAGTCCCTCGCCGAAGTCCACGAAGGAGAGCAACAAGTTGTCGCTCCTGAAGTTCTGCCCGTCCATGCGCCGCGAACAGGCGAAGACGCGCTCCGGCTCGCGCCCGGTCCAGTAGCGCAGCAGGTCGACCATGTGCACGTTCCACTGCACCGTGAGAAAATCCTGACACTTGGGGTAGAAGGGGTGATCGGCAACATCGACGTCCTGCGTGCCGTGGATCTCGATGGCCGCGAAGTAGGGCGTGCCGATCAGCCCCTTCTCGACGATGTGCTTGACGTGGAAGTTGACCCCCGCCCAGCGGTAGTTCTGACTGACCGCCACGGGCACGTCGGCCCCTTCCGTCAACGCGGCGATGCGCTCGCACTCTTCCAGGTTGCGGGCCAGGGGCTTCTCGGTCAGGATCGGCTTGCCCGCATTCACCGCGGCGGCGATGACCTCCTCGCGAATGGTCGGCTGGGTCAGGAGCACAACCACGTCGACAATTTCATCGGCCAGCAGCTCACGGTAGTCTTCGTAGAGCCTCTCGACGCCGGTAAGCTCCTGGGCGCGCTTCCGGGCCCGGGGAGAAGGATCGGCCACGGCGACTATCGGCCAGCCAACGCTCCCGTAGGCGCGGCAGTGGGCGTTGGCGAACCCACCGAAACCCACGAAGCCGATGCGCCAGCCGCTGCGCTTCGGCAGCGGAATGGATTCGGGGATGCCCAGTTCGGCGAGCGTGACAGTTTCCATGTGTCTTCCCTTCAGAATCGCGCGCGCGGCTCGGCGAACTCCCACTTGCGCTGCGGGTCCGCGACCACGTCGTAGCCGGCCAGCAGGCCCTCTCTCGGGTACCGGCATCGCGCCTTGGCCTTGTTCCAGGCGCGGTTGATGATCGCGGCTTCGACCTCGGGCCGGGGGATGGGACCCTTGAGGATCGGATCGCGCGTCTCCTCCTGTACGGCGCGCAGCCGGTAGGCCAAGTCCTTCTCGGCGTCGGCGAACTCGGGACGGCCGGCGAGGTTTCGTCTCTCTGGCGGGTCGACCTCCAGGTCGTAGAGCTCGACCTCCGGGCGCGGGGCGACGTGGTCGTTGCCCATGTCCCGCCGCGTGAAGCTTATCTCCAGATCGGTGGAGAGCATCAGCGCGGGGCCGGGGTCGTAGTTGCGGATGTATTTGTACTTCGCCGTACGCACGCAGCGCTTGGCGTCTGTCGCGGTGGTGTTCTTCCCGGCGAATATCCACTCTCGCGGCTGGTAGCCGCCGACGCGCAGCAGTGGCAGGAAGGATCTCCCCTGGATCCCATCGGGGACCGCGGCGCCGGCCACTTGCAGCACGGTGGGGAAGAGGTCCACGTTACTGAGCATCTCTCCGAAGACCCGGCCGCCGGAGATGCCGCCCCCCGGCCAGCGCATCAGCAGCACCGTGTGGATGCCCGCGTCGTAGAGCGTGGCCTTGGCCCGCGGGAAGGGGCTGCCGTGGTCGGTGGTGAATATGACCAGCGTGTCTTCCTTGAGCCCGGCGGCGTCCAGAGCCATGAGGATCCGGCCGACCGCACTGTCCATCTCCCGGACGGCTCCGTCGTACTCGGCGAAGTCCTCGCGCGCGCCGGGCGTGTCGGCAACCCCATTGGGAAGGGATACCTCCGCGGGGTTCTCGGGCGCGTAGCCCTGGAAACTGCGGTGGACCTCGCTGAAGCCCACCCGCGCGTAGAAGGGCTTCCCGCTCCCGCCTGCGCCGCGCGCGGCGAGGAACTCCTCGACCAGCGGGGTCACGACCCGGCACTTGTGCCCCAGCGAGCGGTCGCTGACGTGATGGAACCCGAGCCTGTCCACGTGGTCGTTCTGCGCCTCGTGCTGGAAGCCGAAGAGGTGCGTCTCGTATCCGGCCGTGCCCAGCACCTTGGCCAGGGTGTGCGCCTCCGGCTGCCAGTCCCAGCCGAGGTTGACCAGGCCCATCAGGCCGTTGGCGTGCGGGTACTGGCCGCTGATGATGCTCCCGCGGCTGGGAGAGCAATACGGGGCAGTGCAGAAGTGCCGCGTGAAGCGCACGCCCTCTTCCGCGAGCCTGTCCAGGTTCGGTGATGGCACCGACTCATAGCCGTAACATCCCAGGCGCGTGCCCAGGTCGTGGACCGCGATCAGTATGACGTTGGGGCGCGGATCGCTCACAATCTTCTCCTTACGCAGCGGTACGGGTTCAGCGCCCCGCTGGCGGAGAAGGCAGAGCCACTTCCGCCCGGTCGGCGTATTCGAACCCGACGATCACGATCCTCCTGTTCAGGACGTCGCTGACGTACAGCCGATCGCCGGCGGCGTGCACGTAGGCTGGCCAAGCGAAGCGGACCTCCTTCCCGGCGTCGTCCGCGTTGCCGTACCGCCCCACGTGGCCGATGCGATTGCCGTTGGCGTCCAGGACGTGCACGCGGAACTGGAAGCAGTCCGGCGCGAAGACGCGGCCGTAGGGGTCGACGTCCAGGCGCGAGAAGAGGCACACGCAGGAGGGATCGCCCCAGTAACGCTCGGAGGTCGGGAGGATGCCGGTCCCGGGGAAGCGCCACTCGGCGCCGGCGATCCCGACGCGGTGGTAGAGGTAGCCGGAGCGGTACTCGCCCGCGCCGGCGGGGGCCTTCTCCAGCAGGGCTGCGGCGGCCCGCTTGCAGCCCGCGCCAACTTCGAGGAAGGGTTCGGACGCGCCAGGGCTCCGCCCGTACATCGCTCCGCCCTCGGGGCCGAACTTCATGACCGCCCCGTAGTGGTACAGGTACTCGTTGCGCATCGAGTAGTACCAAGGCGCGCCGCGGAACTGGTGGGTCCACTGCACCCAGCAGAGCCAGTTGGCCTCGGGGACCTTGCCGCGGAAGGCGGCGGGGAGTCGCGCGCGCGAGGGCTTGACGTTGACGCCGAGATACAGGTTGCCGCGGGCGTCGACGCCGATCCCCGCATCGCCCATGCCCAGACCGTCGACCAGCGCGGCCCTCTTCTTGCGCCCGTCCGGTCCGAAGACGTCCACGCGGTTCTGGACGCCGCCCTCCCCCGCGATGCGCATGAGGTAGAGATCGCCGTTGGGCGCCACGGTCAGGCTGCGGCCGGCGTCGCCCATGGGCCGGAACGTTCCCACCGACGCCTCGGTCGCGCCGCCGGGGACCAGCGGCAGGCGCTTGCCGCGATGATCGAAACGCTGAAGCTTGTTGCCGCGGATCACGTACAGCGTCCCGTCCGGCGCGCGGTCCATGTCCTTGAGGCCCTTCAGGAATACGGTGGTGCGCCCGGTTTGAATGTCGACGCTCTTGACGGCGCCCCGGTCGAAGACCAGGACACGGTTGCGCTCGGGGTCGGCCACCAGGTGGCCGGGCCGGATCAGCCCTGGAGAGCGGTCCACGTCCACTTGATCGGGTTCCAGAGTCTTGCCTTTGTCCACCAGACGCTCCAGGCGGCCGCGGACGGTGACCCACAACCGAGGGGGATTCGTCCCCGCGTCCAGAGCCATCAGGTTGAAGTCCCGGTCGGCGGCGCAGATCTGGCGGGGGGGCTTGCCGGCCTTCCACGCGGAGAACTTGAGGAGGCGCGTCGGCCGGCGCGGCTTGCGCTTTTCCCAGCGCTTCTTCGCCCGCGCCCGCCAGGCCTTGTACTCCGCCATGGACATCGGGGCGTGGTCCCTGCGCAGCCAGTCCGGCGGGCGCTGGCGGCAGAGCACGTAGATGTCGCCGGTCCCGGGGTGCACCGCGACCTGCTCGGGGTCCACGACCGGGAACTTGCCGACGAACTTGCCCCCGGGCGAGACGATCAGGACCCGGCGGTTGTTCCTGTCGCAGATATACAGCCGGCCGGCGGCGTCGGTCGCCAGGCCGCGGGGGTCGTTGAGGTGCCGGTCTTCGTGCCCCGCGCGGCAGTCCACGCCGTAGAAGGGTTCCCCCATCCCCGCGCCCTTCTCCTCGTCCCAGCGGAAGCGGAAGACCGCGTGCCGCGACGGCTGCGCGAAGTAGTCGCCGCCCAGCCGGGTGTCCCCACCCGTGTAGTAGACGTGCTTCCCGTCCGGGCTGCAGGCCAGGTTGTCGAACCGGTGGTAGAGCGATCGGCCCAGCCCGCGGAGCATTCCCGTCGGCACGCTGATCTCGGGCCCCACGAACTTCACTCCCGCGGGCGCTCCGCCCTGGGGGTGAAAGACCAGCAGGTGCCGCGGAAGGCCGAACTCGAAGGCCGAGTCCGTGGCGCTGGCCGCGATCAGATGGCCCTTGGGATGCCGGGCCATGGTCTGCCGCGGCATGTTGGGTATCAAGGGGTACAGCGACATGGCGTGGCCGTTATAGACCACGGGGACCCGTTGCCCGTCGAGCATCAGGTGCCCAACCGACTTCGTTCGCTCGACCGGCGTCTTCGCGGCGTACGGCATGATCGTGCGCAGGTAGCAGCCGTTCCTGTCCAAAACGACCAGTCGCCGCCCGCTGGCCGGCCCGCGAATCGAGGTGAGCACGAAGAGCTCACCCCCGGCTCCCACGGTCATAGCCACGATGTGTCCCAGCGCGTCGGGCTTGCGCCCGAGGGTCTTCTCCAGCCGGGGCCTGGCCCCGATGCGCACGCGGGCGCGATAGGGACCTGCAGCGGTTTCCGCCGCCGCCCGCCCGCGGTCGTCGCGGCCGTCCCAGAGCAGGTTCTGCTTCAGGCTGTTCCTGTTCAGAGGCTCGGGCGCGTGCGGCCCCAGCAGCCCCGCGGCGAGGTGCCGGACTACCGCGCCCTCGCGGCCCAGGATGGCCACTTCCACGTCCACTGGTTTCGAGACCTGGAAGGCGATGCGGATGCCGTCGGGCCCGCGCGCCGCTGTCGGCTTTCCGATCAAGCGTGCGTCATCCGCTACCCCGCGTGCGTCCAACGGCGCCTCGTAGGCTTCCCCGGTCACCCGACCGACCGCGGATTCGCGCGGCGGCGACTGGCAGGACAACGCCCCCGCGCACAGAACCAGCGCGACGGAACCACAGCGGCGAAGCCCGAGTCTGACTCGCGAGCCCCTTGGCATCGTCATGACTTTGCTCTCCCGTCTGCCCGAACTGGATCCGGGTCGTCGTCAGTCACCGAATCTGATTCCCAGCTTGACCCCCCGCTCGGGGTGCTCGCTCATCATGCGGTAGGCCGCGGGCGAGTCCTCGAAGGAGCAGATTGGGTCGACCAGCCCCTCGGTCCTGAGCTTGCCGTCGAGCATCAGCCGGTAAACCGCATCCTCCACGCGCTCGTCGTCCCACATAGGGTGGTCCCTGCTGGGGTTGCCCCACACCGGCATGCTGGCGCGCACCGTGACCCGGGCCAGGAAGAACTCCTGGTCGAGGCGCAGCGGCGTGCCCGCTCCCTTGTAGTAGGAACAGGTCACCAGCATCCCGCTGTGGTGCACGCTGCGCAGCGCGGCCTGCAGCGCGCGGTAGGAGCCGCTGGCGTCGATGGCTACATCGACGCCCTTCTTGCCGGTGGCCTTCTTGATCTCCAGTCCCGCGTCGCAGGCCGCCGGGTCCAGCACCATGTCGGCGCCGAACTTCTCGGCAAGGCTGCGCCGGTTCCCGAGCGGGTCGACGGCGATCACCAGCTCCGCCCCGCTGAGCCGGGTCATCTGCACGATCAGGAGTCCGATGGCGCCCAGACCGAAGATGGCCACCCGCTCGCCCAGGCGGACGTTGGCGTCGCGCACCGCGGCCAGCGCGAAGTGCGCGGGGTCGAGCAGCACCGCCTGCTCGAGGCTCATGCCTTCGGGAAGGTGATGAAGCCGGCTTTCCCGGACTCCCGAGCCTAGCGGGACCTTCCCTTCTCCGCGGCCCAATTCGTGCATGATGTGCGTCTCGCGCACGCCCATGTGCCCGTAAACCCGGTCACCGGGCTTGAACCTCGTTACCTTCGGGCCGACTTCGACAATCGTCCCGACGGTCATGTTCCCCAGCTTGCGTGGGAAGAGCGGCTTCTTCTCTTCGAGCGGGACGAAGGCGCGATACTCCGCGTCGAATGCCGTGTCCTTCTCGATGGAGTCGCTCTTGAAGTTGTGCGCCTCGGTCCCGTGCTTGGGCGAGGCGAATTCGCTGCGGATGCGCACCTCGCGTTCGCCGAGCGGCGGCTCTTCGTATTCCCAGAGCGCGGTCTTCCCCGGCGCGGTGGCGATCAGTTCACGTGGCATGGCCTCTCCTCGAACGCGATGCTGGCCTCAGCGGCTGGGTATCTTCTGATCCGGGACGTCCTTGAGCCTGATCCTCTTTGAGGCGTGGTAGTCGAGCTTGACGCTGACTATCCGCTGGTTGCCGGGGTCGGTGACGAACAGCCGCCGGTCACTGTGAGTCGCCAGGTAAATGGGATAGAAGAGCGCGACCTCGTCGCCGCCCAGCGCCTTCGGCTTCCAGGCACCGCGTTTCCCATCCCCCTTCAGCGGAACGCCGTCGTCGACGTTGCCGTACTGGCCGATGCGCATGATCAGGTTGCCGGCCGAGTCCAGCACCGCGACGGTGTAGTGCTGCGTCTCCGGCGCGAAGGACCGGGCGAAGTAGTCGTGCGCGAAGCGCCCGTTCCAGCAGGCGCAACCGCCCGCGGCGTGGCTGCCGTCCTTGCCGGTGAAGTACAGTCCGCCGTAGAACCACTTCGCTCCCCGGGCCCAGGACCTGCCGACCCCACCGCCGGTGAAGTCCGGCGAACGGTCCGGCGGGCTCTCCAGCGGGAGCTTCGCCTTGCGTGACCCGCTCAGCACCTTGTTGCCCTTCGGCCCGAACTTCATCAGCGTGCCGGTCATGTAGTCCCAGTAGCGCCTCTTGCCGTGCATGCGCGTGGCGGCGGCCAGGGCGTAGATGTTGTCGTCGCGGTCCATGGCGATGCCGTCGGTAATGCCCAGGCCGGGAACCGTGTCCGCGTACACCACCTTGCCGTAGCGGTCCCAGACGCGGACGATGTTGTCCCCCTTGCGGCCCGGAAACATCGCGGGGGTCCAGGGCTTCCAGGAGGAGAACATCCTCTTCTCGCGACCGCCCCGCCCTTCCCGGCCGGAGATCATCTTGGAGTTGTAGTAGGAAACGACCACGTATCCCTTGGGCGAAATCCAGAACCCGCCCTGGTGCCAGATGCTCCTGGTCTCTATGGGCAAGGCCGAGATCACGCGCGCGGTCTTCTTGCCGTTCCAGAGCCCCACGTTTGCCCGTAGCTCGCCGTAGTCAAAGGGCACTTCCCGCCAGGTGTCGGGATCGTAGCGGACCACCGCCTTGTGCGTGCGCAGGTAGGCCAGACCGTCCATGTCGAAGGCCATGTCCTCTGAACTGAACGGTGCCTTCACGACCTTGCTCTTCCCGGTCTCAGGATCGATCACGATCGGCTCGTGGGTCATGCGGTTCCCGAGAACGTAGAGGTGACCATTGGTGGGTCGCACGTAGAGCCGGTCGCGCCAGTAAGGAGATACTTGAAGCCGGGGCAACAGTTTGGCCGCTTCCCGGGAGAAGTCCTTGGCGGGGACGAGCTTCCCCTTCTCCTTGCGAAACATGAGAACTGCACCGCGCCCCCCGCTGGCCGCCCGCACCGCGGCGTCCGCCGCCCAGCCGCGCTTGCTCGGTCCCCGCCCTCCCAGGGTGCAGTCGTTGGCTCCGGGGGAGCCGATCGCGGTCTTGCCCGCGGCGCCCAGGACCATCCAGACCGTGGGGCCGTCCTTCGACCCCCAGGAATCGATCATTGCCCGGTACTGGCATCCCCTAAGCCGGTCCGCATAGGTCCCGTTGCCCTTGTAGTTATCGCGCATCCGGAGGGGATAGGTCGCCACGAGTTTGGGATTCTTGTAGGGGCCGAAATGGATGAGCTTCGGAGGTTCGGGATCACCCTTGCGGAATTCGCCGTCGTAGAACCAGGAGAAGACGTAGATGTCCCCGCGACGCCGGTCGACGCAGACCTCCGACGGGCGCCGGACCGGGATGGACTTGAGGTGCTTCCCGCGAGGGTCGAACACCTGGACCCGGTCGTTGAAGTGATCCGCCACGTAGACCCTTCCCCGGGCGTCGCAATCCACCGAGCTTGGGGTCTTGAACTGCCCGGCCTCCGAGCCGCCGAAGCGCTTGCCCAGTTGCAGGCTGCCGGCGAAGACTTGCATCTTTTCGCTTTTGTCCATGTCGATCCTGCCGACGCCGTGGACCCACTTGTGGTTACGCCCGTAGCCCTCGTCGCGGACGAAGCCGGTCACGTACACGGTCTTGCCGTC
>CAZONU010000056.1:0-17201 GCA_964581145.1 uncultured Planctomycetia bacterium | reverse complement strand
AATTCCTTTGAGTTTCAGCCTTGCGACCGTACTCCCCAGGCGGGGCACTTAATGCTTTTGCTTCGGCAGAGACCGGTTCGGACCGGCCCCTACGTAGTGCCCATCGTTTAGGGCTGGGACTACCAGGGTATCTAATCCTGTTTGCTCCCCCAGCTTTCGTGCACTCAGCGTCAGGAACCACCCAGAGAGCTGCCTTCGCCTTCGGCGTTCCCTCAGATATCTACGCATTTTACCGCTACACCTGAAGTTCCGCTCTCCCCTTTGGTCCTCGAGCCGGGCAGTATCAAGCACAATTCCTCGGTTGAGCCGAGGGATTTCACACCTGACTTACCCGGCCGCCTACGCACCCTTTAAGCCCAATGACACCGAACAACGTTAGCACCCTCCGTATTACCGCGGCTGCTGGCACGGAGTTAGCCGGTGCTTCTTTACTCGCCTTTGTCAATGACCGGGGGTATTGGCCCCGGCCAATTTCCTAACGAGCGAAAGGAGTTTACAACCCGAAGGCCTTCATCCCCCACGCGGCGTCACTTCGTCAGGCTTGCGCCCATTGCGAAATATTCCAAACTGCAGCCTCCCGTAGGAGTCCGGGCAGTGTCTCAGTCCCGATGTGGCCGGTCACCCTCTAAGGCCGGCTACCCGTCGCAGCCTTGGTGAGCCATTACCTCACCAACAAGCTGATAGGGCCTGAACCCCTCCGCAGCCGGCAGGTCCCGAAGGATCCCCACCTTTGACCTCTGGATGATGCCATCCTGTGGTCTTACGCGGTATTAGCCCGCCTTTCGGCGGGTTGTCCCCCTGCTGCGGGCAGGTTGTCCAGGTGATCCTCACCCTTTCGCCACTTTACTAGGGAATCCGAAGAAACCCTTTCTCGTGCGACTTGCATGCCTTAACTACGCCGCCAACGTTCGTTCTGAGCCAGGATCAAACCCTTCAGTTGAAAAAGAGTCTGACTGGACCGAACGGCAGTTACGCCGTCCGGGTCATCTTTACGGTCAGCTCCGCAGCCACCCCCGCCGGTCCGAAGACCGGCCCAGGCGCTTACGGAACCCGCATCCGCAAGGCTCTTCTCGACTACCTATTCACTTTTCAAGGAGCATCACGGCGGAGGAAGGCCGGATGCACCTCCCCCCTGCCGGGGCCTTGGCAAAAGCCGGCCCCTACCCGGAAAAAAGCGCGAGCTTTCAGCCAAGCCGAAAGGCTCGCCAACGGGTCACATTGTGCAAGCAGTCGCAGCCCGCACAACCATAGCAATATACACCTATCCGGCGGGTCAGTCAAGTGCCGTTCGGAAGGAAAAAGGGGCTTTTGTGGCGCGGCGTAAACCTTGTCTGCAAAAAGGGTTAAGGCCGGCGGCGTCCGATAAATTCGCCGCCGGCCGGAGCTGTCCCGACCTCGCGACTCATTTCCGGCCCCTTGGCCGTCCGCGCGCCGTTTCGCGCGGGGTTACCTCGCGGGGAAAAAGAGCCGCGAACAGTCCCGCAACCCCTTATTCTTTTCGAGCATGAGCGCCCGACGGGCGAGTTTCAGCCTTTGATGATCTTAAGCTCCCGGCCGATCTTGGCGAAGGCGCTCACCGCGCGATCGAGGTCGGCGCGCTCGTGCGCGGCCGACAGCTGCGCGCGGATGCGCGCCTGGCCCTTGGGGACCACCGGGTAGCTGAAGCCGATCACGTAGATGCCCTCTTCCAGGAGCGCGTCCGCCATCTCCGTGGCCAGCGCCGCGTCGCCCAGCATCACCGGGACTATCGGGTGGGTTCCCGGGCGGACGTTGAAGCCCAGCGCGGTCATCTGCGCGCGGAAAAACCCGGTATTGTCGCGCAGCTTCTCGCGAAGTTCCCCGGAGGCGGAGAGCATCTCCAGGCACTTGATTGCCGCCGCGGCGATGCTCGGGGCCAGGGTGTTCGAGAAGAGATAGGGCCGGGACCTTTGACGCAGGAGGTCCACAATCCCTTGGCGCGCGGCAGTGAATCCCCCGGAAGCCCCGCCCAGAGCCTTGCCCAGCGTGCTGGTGACCACGTCCACGCGGCCCAGGACCCCGCAGTGTTCGATGCTTCCCCGGCCGCCTTCGCCGACGAAGCCCGTCGCGTGGGAGTCGTCGACCATGACCATGGCGTCGTACTTGTCTGACAAATCGCATATCCGGTCCAGGGGCGCGATGTCCCCGTCCATGCTGAAAACGCCGTCGGTGGCCACCATCCGCCGCTTGGCGCCGCCGGCCTCCTTCAACTTGGCCTCCAGGTCGGCCATGTCCATGTGCTTGAAGCGATAGCGCTGGGCCTTGCACAAGCGGACCCCGTCGATGATGCTGGCGTGGTTGAGCTGGTCGGAGATTATCGCGCACTCCTTGTCCAGCACCGTCTCGAACAGCCCGCCGTTGGCGTCAAAACAGGAAGAATATAGAATGGCATCGTCAGTCTGCAGAAAGTCCGCGATGGCCCGCTCCAGCTCCTTGTGGACGGTCTGGGTGCCGCAGATGAACCTGACCGAAGACAGGCCGAAGCCGTACTCGTCCAAGCCCTCCTTGGCCGCGGCGACCAGCTCGGGGTGGTTGGCCAGCCCCAGGTAGTTGTTGGCGCAGAAGTTGAGCACCTCGCGCTCGGGCGCCGGCTCGGCGACCTTGATGCTGGCTCCCTGCGGGGAGTTGATGAAGCGCTCCTCCTTGAAGGTCCCCGCCTCCCGGATTTCATCGAGAGTTTGGGCTATCTGCGGCTTGACCGAATCGAACATGCGGCACCTCCTCGGCTTCGAGATGCCGGAATGTTACTGCTCAGCCAGGATGTCCGCAAGCGGCCCTGGGCCTGCCTGCTCCCCCGCCAGAGGTGGTTGATCCTGGCCTTTCCCACTTCGGAACACGGGTAGAGGTCCACGAGACGATCCCTCTATACCATTGCAGGACAAGACCGACTTCGTTTTCCAAGTCAGTTCGCAATCGGTCCCATCCTCCAGCTTGTAAGTCAACGATATCCGGTCAATTTGCTCAAATTTCCGACCGTTTCCTTTGGCCCTCAAACCGTTGCTGCAGTCGTACCGGCAATCAGAAGCCCATATGAGTCTATTGTCTCGGAACACAAGTATCTTGCCATATGTACTCCTCCCCCAACCGCTGCCACCTGCCCAACAACTGAACCCGCGGGACGACTGGTAAAAATATACCAGCTCACCTCCCCTGCATTTCAACTCTTCGAAGGGACGTCCCAGCATGCGCTTGGTGAACTGCGGCGAAGCCCCTCCGGCCAGGAGCCTCACCGCGACGTTATCCAGCGCTTCCTGGCCCGATGTGTCTTCAAATGCGACCCTCGGTCTCGGATCCATGGCCCACACGTCCTCAAGCGGCTTGCCGTCGAATTCGAAACTCTTGCGGTAACGCCAAGCGTGGTAGTGCAAGCTGGCCGCCGGAGCCATGTACGCCGCCAGGAGAAGCAGCCCGGCCAGTGCCGCGCTGGCCGCCAGCATCCTGACCCACCACCAGTGGGAAGGCTTCTTCGATTCCTGCTCTTCCATTCCATAATGAGAGTAGCCCGGCGCGGGGAGACCCGGGCGGCGTCAGCCGATCCGGCCGTACTTGTGGGCCTCGTCGTACATGGCGATCACGTTCTCCAGCGGCGTGACCGGCTGGAGGTTGTGACACGGCGCCAGGACATACCCCGTCCCGTCCGACGCCAGCGCGTCGATGCAGTGGCGCACCTCGGCCCTGACCTCTTCCGGCGTGCCGGTGGGCAGCACCTTCTGGTTCTCGACCGCCCCGTGAAAAGCCAGCCGGTCGCCGTACTCGGACTTGAGCTCCTTCATGTCCATGCCCGGGCAGGTCCACTGCACGGGGTTGAGCATGTCGATGCCCATCTCCACCAGGTCGGGCAGGAAGGCGCGCATGGAGCCGTCGTCGTGGTGCATGACCGTGATGCCGAACTCCTTGCACAGGTCGATGCAGCGCCCGATGTGCGGCTTGTAGAACTCCCGGAAAGCCTCCAGGCTCATCATCGGGCCGGTCTGGGTGCCGAGGTCGTCGGTCACCTGGGCCACGTCGATAAGCCCCGCGCAGGCCTCGAACATGCGGCGGTGCTGCTCCACCAGGAAGTCAGTGACGCGATTCATCATGTGATGGGTGAACTCCGCGTCGATCAGCGGGTCCACCAGGGACTGCTCCAGCCCGCGCAGCTTGTTGTGCATGTAGAAGGGCGCCATGTAGCCCACCTGGAGGACCTGCTCCCGCCGGGCCTGCTCGGCGGCGGCGCGCATCCCGGAGCAGTCGAACCAATCGGCGCTCGGCCACGGGTACCGCTCAAGGTCGTCGATGCTCTGGGCGTTAGAAAGCGGGTGGTGAAATATCTCGCTGTAGGTCCCCGTTGAGTACGTCAACTCGCGGCGCCTGATGCCCCAGTAATCGACGCTCTCGCTCTCGGGCATGGCGGGCAGCGGCGGTCCCGCGTACTTCGCCCCGACGCCCGCCATTCCGTCGATGTGCAGCTCTCGGAGCGCCGCCTCCCGCGAGCCGAAGTGCTTTCCCAGCGCTTTCCAGACTTCTTCGGTAGCCCAGATGTCGGTGGGCACGCGGTCGGGCTTTTCGCGATTGATGGCCGCCAGCACCCGCTCCCGGGAGTTCACGACCCGGCCCTCACTTCTTCTCACAGGATCTCAAGGCCTTCTCGACCAATTTCTCTGCTTCATCTGCGCCCTTGCACCTCACCAGCAAGCAGATCCGGCGATGGTCGAGTTCGCGGCAGAAGGTCTCAACGTGCTCGGGGTCGGCGCCGCAGGTGATCGACACCCCCGCTTCGTGTATCTGCCGAAACATGTCTATGCTCTCCACCGCCTTATGCCCCGGCGGCGGCGTCCACTGGATGCACTGGACGCCCTGCTCGATGAGCGCGGGCACGTGGACTTGAGTGTTAAGCCCGTCCAGGTGAAACGCGGGGTTGTCCAGCTCCCGGTAGGTCGCGCCCAGTTCCGGGGCGAAGAGCTCCCGGAACATGTCCGGGCCGATCATGGCGTTGAAGTCGCACTGGGTCATGTACATGCGCCCGGCTGAAAGGACGGAATACCACGGCGTGAAGACGTCCTGACCGGCGGCCAGCGTATCGTGCACGTGATTGAAGCTCTGCATCCACAGACCGTGGACGTGCCCCATGGCGGCCTTTACGACCTCGGGCCGGTCGGCGCACTCCATAAGCAGCTTCTGGGAGCCAATGAGCGAAGCCAGGATGTCCGCGTTGCCGCCGATGTCGGTGTAGCTGACCACCAGTTCGTCGCCGACCTCCGCGAGCAGCAGCCGGGTCGTTTCGGTAATCTTTCTCCACCACTTGCCCCCGGGGTCGAAGCGGAGCTTCTCGAAGTCCGCGAGGTCATCCAGGAACTCCGGGAACCAGATGGTGCGCTCGTCGCGGACGTGCAGGTCCCCCCCGATGCAGGCGTGCAGCACCCCCGGCCCGTAGTTCACGAAGAAATGCGGGAAGCCTTCGGCGAAGTAGCCGGCTCTGCTCAACTTATAGCGCGCCTGCGCCAGCATGGCCTCGGGATCGAGGCGGTCGGCGGGTCGGGCGTAATCGGGGGGCTCGACGCCGGGATCGGGCTCCTCGCGGGGAAAAGAGATATACAGCACCGGCCGGTCGGCCTCCTCGCCCTTCCAGAAGCGCTCGAAGCGCTTGAGGGTCTCGGGGTGCCGCTCGGCGAACTTCATGCCTCCTCCTCCTCAACGGGCAGTCTGACGCCCTTTTAGCCGGCCTGCGGCCGATTGCAAACCGCTTTTCGGCGGCCGGCCCCGGACCCCGCCCCGAACGCAAAATCCCGATTTCCGGGCTGAGAACCGGCGGGAAATGTGTCATAATATTGGAGCAGAAGGAGGCAGGCTATGAGAAGTGCAGGCGCGATGATTCTGGCCGCAGCGCTCTGCGCCGGAGCGGCGCGGGCCGACGTGGTGGTTCTGGAGGACGGCTCGGAGCGCGAAGGCCGCGTCGTCCGCCAGGACGAGAAGGAAGTGGTGCTGGAGGTGGCGGCCGGGAAGATCAAGATGGAGTTGGTCCTGCAGCGCTCGGAGGTCCGGTCCATCAGGAAGGGCCGAACGGCCAACGAGAAGCTCCTGGCCGAGATGAAGAAGCGGCGTTCCCGACTCAACGACCGCAACGTTGCCGGCTGGCTGGCCTACGCCCGGTGGCTCGACCGCCAGCCGGGGCTCGGCAAGGAGGCCCGCGTCGCCTTCGAGAAGGTCATCGTCATCAGCCCCAATAACGAAGCCGCCCGGCGCCGGCTGGGCTACTATCGCGTCGGAAGGAAGTGGGTGACGGGCGAAGGGGCCGGGCCTGCCGCCGCGGCCGGGAGGGCCAAGAAACCCGATCCCGAGCTGGAAGCCCTCAGGCGCGGCCTGGCCGAGGTCCTCGCCGCCGACCGCGGCGTCTCAAACCTGCAAGGCGGCTGCTACGGGTACGATTACTGCTACTACCCCGGGTACTGCTACCCCTATCTCGGGTACTACGAGTCCCGCCGCCTGGGGCAGCCGTTCCTGACCATCACCGGCCGCAACCAGCTGGGCCGCACTGCGGAAATCCGTTTCGGGAAAAAGGGCGGCAACGTCACCTGGGTCTTCGTGCGATAACCTGCCCGCCGCCGCACGCTGGGCGGCAGGCTGATCTCTCGTCCGGCCCTTTTTTTTCGCCCAATAATCCCCCGCGAGCCGCGTATATAATACGGGCCTTAACCGGACCTGCCCGATAACAGTTCCGCGGAGGTGACAATGATGAAGAAATCCGCTCTTTTCATGACCGCCGCTCTTCTCGCCACCGCGGCCCCCGCCGCCGAGCCGCCCAAGCTGGCCGAGGCCATCAGGAAGGTCCCGGCGGGCAAGTGGACCCAGCTCGAGAAGGTCGGCTTCGGCGGGCGGGTGCACAGCAAGGTCGTGCTCGCGCCGGAGGTCAACGCCCTGGTCTACTGGGGCACGCGCAGCCACGGCAAGCCCTTCCGCACCTACGACACGGAGTTCTTCGACTTGGCGACGGCCAAGTGGACAGACGCCATCCCGCCGGGCAAGGAGGCCGAGCTCAAGGGCAACTACAAGAACTGGCCCGGCTGGAACATGGGCGGCAGCACCTACTTCTACGACTACAAGGGGCTCAAGCGCCCGCGCCCGACCATCGTCTACAACATGGCCGCCTGGGACGCCGGCAGGAAGCGGGCCGTCTACTACTGCGGGATCACCTTCGCATACGATCCGGCCAAGCGCGCCTGGACCGAGCTCAAACCGCGGACCGCGCCGCCCCCCGGTCTCTACGGCTCGGCGATGTGCTACGACGCCGCCAACAAGCAGATCGTCCTCTTCGGCGGGTTCGGCGCCGAGGCCCCCGAAGGCCGGCCCGGCACCTGGTATTTCGACTGCGAGAAGGACGAGTGGGAACGCCCCCAGTTCGGCCCAGAGGTGATGCAGTCCGGCCGGGACGCCTTCAGGAAGTTGGGCATCCGTGCCCGGACGCTGCGTCGCGACGCGCAGTACCTACTGGGGCTCACGGGTGAGGAGCGCAAGAAGGCGTCGACCGGGCTCGACAAGGACATCAAGAAGCTGGTCTCGCAACTTGATGCGGCCCTGGTGCCGAGACCCGGCCCACCGCTGCCGCCGCCGTACGGTCCAGCACTCTCGGCGGGACTCAAGCTTGTCCACCAGGCCAGGGGCTCGGTGGCCAAGGCGTCCTCCTCCGGGGGAATCGCCGCTGTCGCCGCGCTGGAGGCCGCCGAGGACCTCCTCTACTACCGCGCCGTCGACGCCCTGCGCACCCAGCCGCCCCCGCGCTGCAACTCGCCGCTGGTCTACGACCCAAAGAATAAGGCCGTCGTCCTCTTCGGCGGCGACCACCTGGACTTCAAGCTGGCCGATACCTGGGTCCTGGACGCGAAGAAGAACCGCTGGACCCGGCGCAAGCCCCCGACCAGCCCGCCGCCGCAGGACCTGCACGCCATGTGCTACCTGCCGAAGTCCGGACTGGTCCTCCTGGCCAGCCCGCTGGGCAACTGGACCTACGACGCCGCCAA
Source organism: uncultured Planctomycetia bacterium (assembly GCA_964581145.1). Lineage (GTDB taxonomy): Bacteria > Planctomycetota > SZUA-567 > JAKLDR01 > JAKLDR01 > CAZONU01. The sequence goes on along the minus strand of CAZONU010000056.1, from coordinate 9,189 downwards.
GGACCAGTGGAAGCCGGTCGCGGGCACGGGCCCGGGCGTCAACAGGAACACCGGCCTCTCGATGGCCGCGCTGCCCGGCACGGACACCGTGGTCGGCGTGCAGGCCTCGCGCTACCGGCAGCGGGCCACCTGGGTCTACAAGCTGGACCCCGCCGCCGGTCCCGCCAAGCACAAGCCAGGCAAGCCCCCGCTGACCGCGCCGCTGCCCAAGGCCCACAAGCACTCGCGGAAGTGGTACGACGACCTGCCCGCCCCTGATCCCAATGCTTTTGCCGCCAAGATCAAGGCCCTGCCGGAGAACGTCTGGACGCCGCTCTCGGGCGAGAAGGAGATCCGGGCGCGTACCTGGTCGAGCTGTACGTATGACTCCAAGCGCCGCGAGCTCATCTACTGGGGCGGGGGGCACTCCGGCAACGTCAACAGCAACGTGGACCACTTCTCGATGCGCACCGGGCGGTGGAGCCGCAACCTGGACTCCACCTGGAAACCCTCGCCCTTCGGGGCCATGGCCGCCTGCCCCAAGGGACGGACCTACTACGACGAGCCCTGGACCATGCACGCCCGCAAGACCTACGCCTACGACCCGGTCAGCGGCACCGTGGTCATGGCCTACGTCGGCGGGGGCGGCTACTACCATTTGCGCGGCGGCAAGAAGGGCCGCCACACCTGGATCTACGACCCTCGAACCGGGGGCTGGCCGCTGCGCATCGACACGCCCTTCAAGTGCGGTTACAACGGAGCGGCGGTAAGCACGCCCAAGGGGGTCGTGCTCCTGGACGGCGGCCAGGCCTGGCTGCTGAGCGTCAAGGACCGCAAGTGGAGCAAGGTGGGCGAGGCCGCCAAGCTCCCCTTCGGCGAGTACTACACGATGGTCTACGACTCTAAGCGCAACCGGCTGGTGTACCTCGCAGCCGACCGCAAGCGCGCCGGGAAGCGGTGGCAGTACACCCCGGCGATGCACATCTTCCCGCTGGACACCGGCGCCTGGGAGAAGGCCTCGCCGCAGGGTGCCGGCTGCGCCAGCCGCGACGCGGTCTACGTCCCGAGCCAGGATGCGGTGCTGGCTCACACCGGCAGCGGCCAGTTCAAGGTCTACCTCTGCGCCGATAACAAGTGGATATCCGGTCCGGCGGGCACCTTCAAGGGCACCCGCAAGGGCATCAGCGAGCACGCCGTGACCATGGACCCGGCCACCGAAACCGTCCTTTGGATCGACGCCAACGGTTTCTGCGGGCCATTCACGCTCAAGGCCCTCAAGCTCAACGTCGGCAAGCTGAAAAAGTAGCCGAAAATCCTGCGCACATGTGATTCCCGGGGCCGTCCGCGGGGCGGCCCCGATTTCCGCGTATCCGAGTGAACCTTGGCGCCTCAGGGACCGTTGCTAGCGTCAGAGACGCGAAGCGCTGTGCATGGCGGACACGGCGCCCGCCCAGCAGGAGGATGCTGCCATGCGCAAGTATGCCCCGCTCTGCTCGTTGGCCCTCGCCGCCCTGTTCCTGGCCGCCCGACCGGCCCCCGCCTCTATCCTGGTGCCCGGCGGCACCAGCCCGGGCGTGGAGCTGGCCAACTTCCGGGCCTACGCCACGGTCCACGGCCGGGGGGCCAAGACGGTCCTGTACATGACCTTCACCAACCGCGGCTCGGGCCGGAACGCCCAGGCCACCATGGTCTTCCCGGTGCCCGAGGGCGCCGCGGTGCAGCGCCTGCGGCTCAAGGTCGGTGACAAGTGGATGGAGGGCGAGGTGGTCGGCCGGCTCCAGGGCCGCGCGGTCTACGACCGCCTCTACCGCCGCCGGCTCGACCCCGCGCTCCTGGCCCAGGCCGGCGAGGACCGCTACCGGCTGCGCGTCTTTCCCATCCCCGCGGGCAGCTCCGCGGAAGTGGAGATCGTCTACTGGCACGTCCTGCCCGAGGAGGACGGTACCTTCTACTACGAGCTGCCCTTTGACTTGGTCGGGATCAGGTCGGGCGGGGTCCGCGCGCCGGTCTCCTTCTCCCTGACCTGCCGGGGACTGGGCCGGACCCGGGTCAAGGCCCCCGCCGGCTGGCCGGGCGCCAAAGTCAAGACCGCCAAGGACAGCCTCACCGTCACCTGCCCGCAGCGCACCATGGCCCTGGTCGGAACGGTGCAGGTGGAGCTCAAGCCCCGCAGGCGCCCGGGACCGCTGCTGGTCTGGCGCGACGGCGGCACCGGGCACTTCTACATGGAGGTGCGTCCCGACCCCCCCGCGCGGGTCAAGGTCGCGCCGCGCCGCTTCGTCTTCTGCCTGGACCGCTCCGGGTCCATGCAGGGCGACAAGATCAAGCAGGCCCGCGAGGCGCTGGTCGGCTGCCTGAACGCGCTGCGGCCCGTCGACCAGTTCAACATAGTCACCTTCAGCGGCGAGGTGGACACCTTCACCCGGAGGATGGAAAGCGCCGCCGAGGTGCGCAAGCGCGCGCTCAAGTACGTGAGCGAGATCCGCGCGGGGGGCTCCACCGACATCCGCGGCGCGGTCCTGGCCGCGCTGAAGCTCGACGCCGAGGGCAAGCAGTCCCTGGACGTGATCGTCATCTCCGACGGCCAGCAGACCGTGGGGGCCTCGGCGCCCGAGTCGGTGCTGGGGCCGATCAGCGACGCGACCGCCGGGCGCAAGGCGCCGGTGCGCCTCTCGGTGGTGGGCATCGGCAAGGACGTGGACGCCGCCCTGCTCAAGCAGCTGGCCACCCGCTACGAGGGAGAGTCCGCCTTCGTGACCGCGGAGCACGCGGTGGCCAGCCAGATTGAGACGGTGCTGGCCCGGCTGCAGGCGCTGCGCCGGGAGCGCGTCAAGGTGAGCGTGGCCGGCGGCGGCGCGCGCCTGGCCACGCCCGGCTACTTCCCCAACGTGCCCTGCAGCAAGGCCATAGCCGTGGCCGGGACCTACGCCAAGCCCGGGAAGATCGAGGTCAAGCTGAGCTGGAGCGAGGGCGCTCGCAAGCGCAGCTGGGCGGCGGCTTTCGATCTTCCGGCCAGCAGCCGGGACTACCGCGGCGTGCCGATCCTCATGGCGACCGCCTACGTGAACTCGCTGGAGGCGGAGATCACCGACACGGCCCGGGAATCCGGCCGACTGCGGCGCATCATCGAGACCGGCCGCCGCTACCGCCTGGTGACCCGCTACACCTCGCTGATCGCCCTGGAGAACGACGCGCTCTACCGCCAGCAGGGCGTGGCCCGTCCCGAGCGCGACGCGCTGGGCATCGCCAAGACCGTCAAGGGCGGCGACGTGGCCGCTGAGCGGCGTTTCGGCACCGGCTCCGGCGGCGACGAGAAACGCGTCGAGGACGCCCGCGACAGCGCCGTCAACCCCGGCCCGATCGCCCGGCGGCCACAGCGCGACGTCTTCAAGAACACCGCCCCCGTTCGGGCCGACACCACCGTCAATCAACCCATCGTGATTCACGAGCAGCCCCCGGCGGTCCGCCGCTTCGGCGGCGGCTCCGGGACGGTGCGCGGCGTGCCCGGCGACATCTCCGACGTGCCCCTGGGCGGCACCGGGGTGACGGGAGTCATGGGCGTCGGCGGCGGCGGGATGGCCGGAGTCTTCGGCTACCGCGGCGGCGGCGGACGCCGCAAGGCCATAGCCCGCTTCGGCGGCTCGCGGGCCACCGAGAGCTCCGTGGAGGCCGCGCTGGCCTGGCTGGCCCGTCACCAGGAGGCCGGCGGCGGCTGGAACAAGGGAAAGCGCGAGGGCGAAGCCACCGGGCTGGCCACCCTGGCCTTCCTGGGCGCGGGCTACACGCCGAAAACCGGCAAGCACAGGGATGACGTGAAGCGGGCCGTGGCCTGGATCACCTCCCGGCAGCAAGCCGACGGCAGCTTCAGGGTAAGCGACACCGACGCCTACCGCGCCCACGCCATCCTGACCCTGGCGCTGTCCGAGGCCTACGGCATGACCAAAGCCCCCGAGCTGCGCAAGGCCGCGCAGGCGGCCGTGGACCATGCGCTGAAGATCCAGAAGGAGTCCTCCGGCTGGGGCTGCCGGAAGGGGTTGGCTCCGGACACGCTGACCACCGCCTGGTCCGTCGTCGCGCTGAAGAGCGCCCGGATCGCCGGGCTGAAGGTGGATGGCGCCGGCTTCCGGGGGGCTGCCAGCTTCCTGGACAAGGTCACCAAGTCGGACCGCACGGCGCTGACTGCCGCCTCGGCGGGCATCCCCCACGCGACGTCCACCATGGCCGGCGCGCTGGCCCGCTCGTTCATGGGCACCCGGCGCGGCCAGGTGATCCGCTCGGTGCGCTGGGCCGCCGGCCGGGCCCCGGGAGACAAGCCCGACCTGGAGCTCCTCTACTTCGGAACGCTGATCAGCTTCCAGATGGGCGGCGAGGACTGGCGCTCCTGGAACGGCCCCCTGAAGAAGTCCCTGCTGGCCGGTCAGCACAAGGGCGGCCCTCATGACGGATCGGCCAAGGACGTCGACGGCTGCTGGACCCCGGCCGGAGGAGCCGGAACGCGCGGGAGGGTCTGCGCCACGGCCTTGAACGCGCTGTCCCTGGAGGTTTACTACCGATACCTGCGGCTGTACCACAAGTAGCATCGGAGGAAGAGCAAAATGAGGGTTGGGGGCCGGAGCGGAGTGAGCGCCGCGCGCATGGCAGCGCTCGCCGCTCTGGCCCTGGCCATTCCCGCGGCCGTCCGGGCAGCGGCGGCCGAGCCCGCCGCAAAGGTCTACGACTGGGGCGTCGCCTACTACATGCCCTACGACAACGACCTGGAGGGCGCCGGAGAGCGGATCATCAAGGCCATCCGCAAGGGGGTGACCTCCGGGCGGACCGTGGTCGCTGTCCAGGCCGACTTCGCCGACGTGGGCGGAATGCGCCGGATCACCGTCAAGTCAAGCGGCACCAGCGAGAGCCGCGTGGCCTCGGACGACTCCGCCGACCCGGACCAGCTGGTCGCCTACCTGGAATGGTTCGCCAAGACCTTCCGCTGCAAGCGCTACGCGGTGGTGATAATGAACCACGGCGGGGGCCTCGACGAGATGTGCCTCGACGACCTCCCGGAAACGCCCGGCAGGAACTGGATGTCCGGCGCGGCGCTGGGCCGCAAGCTGCGCGAGTTCAAGAAGAAGATGCCCGGCCGGTGGGAGCTGCTCTTCCTGCAGCAGTGCGGGCGCGGGTCCATTGAAAACCTCTACAGCTTCCGGGGCACCGCCGAGTTCGTGATGAGCTCTCCTTTGCGGATTGCGGCGCCGAACACCTACTACGTCCCCCTGCACGAGTTCCTGGCCAGGAACCCCAAGGCGACCGGCGACCAGCTCGCGGAGGTCATCGGCCGGGAAGACCGGCACTTCCGGATATTCACCTGCGTCAGGGCCCGCAAGCTGGAGGAGCTGCCAACCCGCCTGGACGCCATGCTCAAACCCTTCATCAAGGAGGGGAAGCTCATTAACATCCCCCGGCCGGCGGCCGTCTACAAGGGCAAGGTCGGCAAGCGGCCCATGATCGACGCGAAGACCTACTTCTATCGCCTGGCCGAGGCCAACGGGACCGGGCGCCCGGAAGTCTCCGCCTTCTTCGGCTGGGTCCGCCGGGAGCTCATCACCCGCATCTGGCTCCAAGAGGGCGCGGCCGGCGGGGCCAGCCAGCTCTGCGGGCTCAGCCTCTACGTTCCCGCTACACCCGGGGAAGCCCGCGCCTGCACCGGCCTCGACATTTACGGAAAGACCAGGCTCGCGGCCCTGTGGAAGCGGCTGGCCGCCCTGCCGCCGGTGACGAGCACGGCCGCCAAGACGCGCAGCACCCCCGAGAAGGTGAAGGCCTTCGCGGCGCTGCGCGACCACAGCTGGACCCTCCTGGCCGCCGCCGCGGGAGGCAAGCTCGACGCGGAAGCGCTGACCCGCCTGCAGGGCGCCTGGAAGAGCCCCTGGACGGCGGAGCTCCTCAAAGGCACCGGATCGTCGGTGGCCTTCCGGTCGCTGTGGGCGATCAGCGAGTCCTCCAAGGCGCTGCCCAGGGAATCCGCCCTCGCGGCGCTGGCAGGCTCCGCCCGCAAGACCGCTGGAAAGCCGGCCCGGGAGGCGCTGCGCGACCTCCAGGACTGGCCGGAGGACGCCAGGGCCTTCGTCAGCGTGCTCTACGCCGCGCTGGCTTTTCGTGACGAGGAAGCATTCCTGGCCGGGGCCCGGCCGCTGCTGCTCACAAACAAGGTGCACAACTCGCCGCTCTCCAGCGCCCGGACGGTGACGGCAGCGCTGCTCGCGCCGCCGGGGAAAGTCGACGGAAAGGCCCTGACCGAACTCCTCTCGAAGGGGGCCGCGAGCGTCACCGGCGACGACATGGTGATTCTGACCGCCCTGGCCTGCCGCCGCGCCGGCGGGAAGTCCTGGCAGGCGTTCGCAGCCGCGTCCGGGAAGATGCTCGCACGCGGGCGCCTGTCGGGCAGCGTGGTGACAACGGTAAAGCACCTCGCGGAACCCCGCCTGCCGATTGCCGCACCCTCCAGGAAATAGGCGGCCGGACGCGCCCGGGAGGAATCCGTTGAAGACGCCAGCCGACGCCCCGGAACGCGACCGGCCGGGAGCGGGCCGCAGGAGGCCGCGCCTTCTCCGGCTGTGCGCCACCGCCGCGGTGACCGCGGCCCTGGCCTCCGTGGCGGCCTACTTCCTGGTCAGGGACTACCGCCCGCCGGCCGTGGGCTGGCCGGCCGCGGACGCCGCCCCTAGCTGGAAGCCGGAGCTGCTGCTCCCCGACGTGACCGGGCTCACCGCCAAGGACCCGCCAGGGGCGCCCGCCTCCGCCGACGAAGAGGTCGAAGGTGAAGCCGTCCACTACGCGACTGTCCGGGTGGACGCCTACGGCTTCGCCCGCCTGGAGAGAGAGAAGACGCGCTCGACGCGCCGCTGGCGGGGGTTCACCATCCCCTTGAAAGCGGCTCCGGCCGATTCCCGGCAAGAGCCCCTGGAAGAACTGTCAGTGAACGTGACGCGCCTTGGGTTCCACAACCTCAGGGCAATGATATACCGCATGAGGGAATGGCGCACCACCGAGATCAGGGGGCTCGCCGCCCATCTCAACCGGCTGGGCCAGATCGGTCGCTACTCGGTGACCGTCGACGCGCAGCCGGCAGTCCCCTTCGGCCCGGTCGCCGCCGCCGCGGCCGCCGCCGAGGGAGGCAAGCACCGCGTGGAGTTCCTGCCCCCGCCGGTCCCCATGACCCGCGCCGACACGGTCGCCTGGCAGGGCCTCCACGCCCCTCTGGCGCGGATGGCCGCCGGGCACCCCAGCCGGAACGGGCGGTTCTCGGACATGGGCGTCCTGGTCCACGCCGACGTGCGCGCCCCCTGGGAGCGCGTTGAAAGGGTGCTCCAGCACTGCGCCGAAGCCGGCATCTGGCGGGTCTCCTTCGCCGTCCTGCGCAGGGGGAAGGAGACCTCCCTGGGCAGAAGCGGCGGCTGGCCCCGAGGGCTCACCAGGCCCGAGATTATCCGCTACCGCGATGAGCGGCGGCGGGACATCTTTCGCAGCGAGGTCGCTCACCGGCCTCCGGAAGTGCTCGCGCCCCTGGCGCAATGGATCAATGAAGACGCTGGCCTTGCGGATATCCCTGAGATGTAGCGCGGCCGGCCTGGCCGTCGCGCTCTTCTCCACGGCGCTGCTGGCAGTCTGGTCCGGAGGCGCCGAGCGCCTTCCCTACCGGGACCCTCCCGGCTTCCTGCTCCCCGACGTGACCGGCTTGGTCGGCGAGGACTCCGCCGGGCCGATGCCGTCCGGCACCTTCGGCCGGACCACCAGCTACCTGACGGTCAACGTGGACGCGGACGGCCGCGCCTACCTGGCCGACGACGAACTGCGCACCGCCAAGCCCTGGCGGGGAGTCAACCTGCCGGTGGACGCCGGGCCGGACTCGATATCCGTGCCGGTGCGCCAGTGCGCTGAGGTCATGGTCCATGTCGGCGGAGCAGACAGCGGGCGACCGCGGTTCCGTATCCTAGAGTGGCAAACAGACAGCACCGCTAGGCTGGCCGACCGGCTGGGCAAGCTGGGCCGGATCGTAGGTCCCTGCGACTTGCCCTGCACGATTGACGCGGCGCCGGACGCGCCCTTCGACTGGGTCGCCGACGCTATCGCGGCCGTAGAGCGGGCGGGATTGACCGTCGAGTTCATTCCCCTACCGACCACCGACGACAGCGACGGTTTCACGGCCGGCTACCGCATCCCGGAGGCGGGGCGCTGGGACTTCGACCGACTGCGCCGCCGCCTGCGGGAGGATGTGCTCCTGCATCCGGGCGTCGGGAGACTGGGAGAGCTCTCCAGCCTGGGGATGCTGATTCGCGCCGACGCGCGCGCGCCGTGGAGCAGCGTCGCCGAGGTGCTCACCGCCTGCATGAACGCCCGCGTCTGGCGGATAGGCTTCGCCGCCCGCGAGGAGGGCCAGGAAGTCGTCCTGGGACGCGTGACGCGGAGACCCAGCGCCACTCGGCGTTCTGAGTACATTGACCCGCCCGGCGGCGACGAGGCCATCGACGACATCCCCCTGGGCAACCCCTCGACCCCGCCCGGCTTCAAGGTTGCGCCCCCCGCTCCCGGCCGGTAACATAGCCTGCGGTCCGGGAGGCCGCCTCCATGCCCGAGAGTCCCCAGAAGAAGCACGCGCGGCTGTGCGCGGAACTCGACCGCCAGAACTACCTCTATTACGTCAAGCACGCCCCGGAGATATTAGACGCAGACTTCGACCGGCTGCTGGCCGAGCTCACGGCCTTCGAGAAGCAACACCCCGAGCTTGACGTCTCGGCCAGCCCCACGCAGCGGGTGGGCTCGGAGCTCTCCGGCGCCTTTGAGACCTTCGAGCACCGCCTGCCGATGATGAGCATGGACAACACCTACAGCCCGGAGGAACTCCGCGAGTTCGACGCGCGGGTGACCAAGCTGTTGGAAGGAGACGCCTACCGCTACCTGGCCGAGCTCAAGATCGACGGCACCGCGGTCAGCCTGTGGTACGAGGAGGGCAAGCTGGTCCGCGGCCTGACCCGCGGCGACGAATACGACGCCCTAGCCGTCACCGGCACGATGGATCTGGCCGGGACGCTGAACGTGACGCTGATCGGCGCCTTCCAGCCGGCCAACACCGATACGTTCGACATCCTTGATTGGGGCGCCCTGAGCGGAGGGTTCGACGCGGTGAACCTCCCCGCTCTCCGCTCCGGCCTGGGCTGGGACGCGTCGGGG
>CAZONU010000055.1:10427-17267 GCA_964581145.1 uncultured Planctomycetia bacterium | reverse complement strand
CGCAAGCGGGATGGTGGGCTTGAAAAAAATAGGTAAACTGTCCCCGGAATTCCCCATCACGATTTCCGAACTCATGGACAAGACTCCGGGGAAGAGCAACAAATGGGTCCGGGCCTTTTGGAAGGTCAATGATGCGACTGCCAAGCACGTCGAAAAGGGAATATATCCCAGGTTGCAGACGTTCAAGCCAATAAGTCTCGTTCGTGTACCCGTCTTGTTCTGGAACGATGCCCTTAATGACAAATTTAAGAAGGTTACTGCTTTCACGCCTAACTTGGCAAATGGAGTCCTGCTCAACGACACGTTCCTCATGCCCAAACCGTTTGTGCTAAGACTTGATGCGACGGACCCCGATTCAGCTTGGCTCTTTGAGAGGGAGACGAACAGGAGGTTCCCGGCAGCTTACACAACCAAGTATACAGACGACTACTTTTCGTGCCATATTTGGGAGAGCGAGGTCCACTGCGCCAGTTTCGTCATCAGGAAGCCGAAAACCGGTGGTCCCTACTGGTGGGTGAAGCAGAAATGACGGCAAGTGGAGCGCGGAGGGGCGTCGCGGGCATGAAGAACACGGGATTCTTCCTTCTCGCTCTGTATTGCGGGGCTCTCCATTCCTGCGCATGGGGAGGCGCTGTCAGCTCGGAAGACAGGAAGTCTGCGCAAGCGCAATTGGAAGCCATGGCCAAGTTGCGCGGCGACGCCTACTTCCGTGCTACTGACAAGGTCGTTGCCTCTGGCAAGGACCAACTCAAAGTGCTGAGGTCTGTCGCCAAAGACGGAAGAATACCTTCAGTGACCAGACTTCTCGCGGACATCCTTGCTGCCAGAATCGAGCGCCCGAGCGAATTCAACAAGGCTTCTTTCTTCGCGCGGTCGTTGCTGAAACGAGCAAGAGAGGAAATGAAGAAGGAGGAAGCCGACAGGTATAGGGCGTGGCAAGAAGAGCAGAAGAAGAGAGCCGCCGAAGTCGCTGCCAGAAAGCGCTGGAGGAAGGAGGTACGTGACAAACTGACCAGCGCCAAGACTGGCACAGTCACTCCGGTAGTGACTCTGGACGGAAAGAAGCTGAACGTGAGGAAGGCAGCCAAAGATGAGTACTGGGTTAGGCTGGCCAAAATCAAGCAGCCGTGGGAGCAATGGAGAAAAGGGCTAGCCGCCGGCATTGACGTTGCTATGCATGTCTACAGCTTGACGAACTTCTTTGCCATCTTCTCGGGAGATACTGCGACGGGCACCGGCATTCCTCGGCACAGGACCAAAGGACGTACTTTACCCAAAGACGTTAGTCTCTTGAAAGGAATGATAGGCCGCTTGGCCATGTTGGAAGTGATTCTCGCCGCACGGCCGGAAGCTGGGTGGGAGGGTAAGAACAAGGATAAGCGAGCGCAAGTATCGGCGGCCGACCAGGTGACCATCCTAGAAGTGCTTGCCTCCGGAAAGAAGGTGGACGGAAAGCTGGTGTCGGTCTTCTGCGAGAAGCTCGACGACGAGGCGGCTCGGGGCCGCGGAACGCCTGTCGAGCCCTACTGGAGGGGTTCCTCTGATTCTGTAATGGGCTATATAGCTCATCACAGAGCCAGGGCTGCCGTTCCGCACTTGGCTAAGTTCCTTGAACCGACTGTGGGCGTGTTGAAACTGCCACGGCCTCTCTGTGCGCCAGCAGCTAAAACCCTGGCATCCGTTGGGGGGAGCGAGGCAGAGAAAGCCTTGGTCAAGGGTAGTCGTTCGGGTGTGTCGGAGATTCGGCTGACAGCCATCAAGGCTCTTGTGCACTTGGGGACCAAGGGGGCTCGGGAGCGGCTTTCTCAAATGATGCAAGCTGACCCCAGTGAGTATCTGAGGAAGCAGGCCGGGGCGGCGTTCAAGTCGTTGGAGAAGAAGAAAGGGAAGTCGAGATAACAATAGAACCCCAGCACGGCGGCAATTTGCAGAATAAGTCCAGCGGGCATCCCATCTTGACAAACCCCTGGCTAGCAGGGCCATACTGGTTTGGCACCGGAGGGCAGCAATCAATCAAATTCCGTATCACATTTGGGGTCCTCGGGTGACACCCACCGGGGGTCTTCGGGTGACACGGTCTTCGGGTGACACCCACCGTTATGATTCGGCATTCCTGCGCCCATTGAGGGGCGTTTCTGACCGCACGAAAGCTGCTGCGCACCCTCCGGCCGATGTTACTAGTGTAGTATCATAATTGCCCGCCCCAGGGCCCCGGGCCCAGGCCGCTTATTTTTTTCCGGGGCCCCTAAACCCCTGGCGCTCAGCCACTCAGGTCCGTCCAAAGCTATGGGGTTCGGGGTCCGGGGTTCGGGGTTCGGGGGCTGAAACTTGCCCGCCAGCCGTTGGGCGGGTTCGGGGTCCGGGGTTCGGGGTCTGGAGGTTGATTCGGCGGCCGGCGGCGCCCTCCCTTACTTTTTTTCGGGCGTCCTAAACCCCTGGCGTTCAAGGACTCAGGTGCGTCCAAAGCTATGGGGTCCGGGGTTCGGGGTCCGGGGAACCGGAGACTGCGCTCAAACTTTCTTCAGAACGTCGCAAACCGCTGGCGTTCAGGGGCTCAGCTGCGTCCAAGACCGCGGAGCCCCGGGGAAGGCGCTCAGGCCGTGGCCGCCGGCTCCTGGGGCTGGGGATGCTTCGCGCCCGAGCGCCTGGCGAAGGGGTCCAGCTCCTGGAAGGCGGCCAGCATCAGGCGCTTCTTCTCAATGGGCACGCCGATGGCCTCGCCGTCGCCGTAGTCGGAGAGCACGAAGCCGCCCTCCGGCGCCGCCCACTCGGCGAGCAGCAGCGCGGCCTCCTCGCGGATCTCGGCCCCGCCCTTGAAGGGCAGGGTGTGCTGGATGTCGCACAGTGAGGAGAAGCAGATGCGCCCGCGGTAGCGCGCGCCGATCTCCTCGATGCCCAGCGCGCGCGGCTGCTGTAAGTTGATCACGTCGCAGCCGATCTCGATCAGCGGCTCGACCAGGTCGTTGACCTTGCCGCAGGAGTGCATCCAGACGTCCATGTCATGCGCGTGGGCGGCGTCGAAGATGCGCTTGTAGCGCGGCGCGAAGAACTCCCGCCAGAAGTCCGGGCTCACGAAGCAGCTCTGCTGGGTGCCCCAGTCGTCGGTGAAGCCGAAGCCCTGAAGCCGCCCCGCTCCGGCCGCGGAGACGCAGTTCTCGATGACCCGGACGTCGTAGTCCGCCAGGCGGTCGGCCAGCTCGGCGGAGAGGTCCGGCTCCAGGTAGAGGTCCTCCAGCGTGCGGGTGAAGCCGCGCAGCGAGTGCATGCGCTCGAACAGCAGCATGAAGATGCCGACCTGGGCGTACTTGCCCCCGGCCTCCGCGGCGGCGACCTCCTCGGGGATCTTCGCGTAATAGGCCGGGTCGTCGGGGTCCGGCCAGGGGTGGGACTTGAGCGCGCGCCAGTCCTCCAGGGGGTGGCCCTTGACCTGGCCCATGTTGTGCGCGGCGCTCTTGGCCCACACGCAGCCGAAGTGGTCCGCGCCGGTGCCGTCGCCCGCGGTGCGGTCGGAGGCGAACTCCGGCCCGACGCCGCGCTTGTCGCTGAGGCCCAGAGAGTCGAAGACCAGCGGCAGGCGCTCGGGCCCCTCGAAGCGGACCGCGCGGCGGACGATCTCGCGGCTGTTCATCGGGCACCTCCTCGAAAGCCGGTGAGCCTCTATTATGGCCCCCTCGCCCGCCCCGCGCTACCGCTCGATTCCGGTGAACAGAAACGTACACGACAATTCCCATGCCGCGGTGTATGGCCCAAGAGAGAGGCACGATGAAGACCACCAGTAGGGCAGGAGCGGCGCCCAAAGGTGGCCGGACCGCAAGGGGCTTGGCCGCCGTGCTTCGGGAGGGCATCCTCGGCGGGCGGTTCCTGCCCACCGAGCGGGAGCTGGCCGCCGAGCACCGCATTGCCAAGACGACCGCGCGTCGCGCGCTCAAGCTCCTGGAAGAAGAAGAGTTGACGGCAGCCGAGCCGTGCTAGGGTTACCGCGTGCCCGGCGGGGCGGCGGACCCCTGCCGGGGTCTGCCGGTGACCTACATCGCCAACCGGACGGAGGAGGGCGGCGCCTTCTGGGACGAGTTCCACAAGACGCCGCCGGCCGAGTTCCGGCGGGTCGCGGCCGCCAAGGGCCGGTCGCTGCTGGCGGTCAGCCTGGGGCGCTCCAACTGCGGGGAGGTCACGGAGCAGGTGCGCTCCGCGGGCGCCTGCGGGAGGTCGGCATTCCCGTCGTGGCGGTCGACGGCTACGGCCGGGGCTTCGTCCCCGACGTCTTCCAGTTCTCGGTAGCCGTGCTGGACACCGGCGGCAACCGCCTGCTGCGCGTGGGCGCCTACGGCAACGCCGACTCAGCCGGCCCCGGGAGCAGGGTGCCGAAGCCGGAGATCGCCTTCGCCTGGCCAGCCTTCACGTCCGCCTCCGGGGAGAAGCTCTACGTCTCCGACCCGCTCAACCGCCGGGTGACCGTTGTCCGTTTCGAGCACGCCGCGGAGGCGGCCTGCGCGGTGCCTTAGAGTCAGCGCTTGAAGGAGGACCTGTCGTGAGCAGAACCGGATTCCTGATGATCGCCTGGCTGTCCCTCCTGGGGACTGCTTTGGCCGGCACCTACGAAGCCCCGCTGGACGTCGGCAGGCCGGGGGAGGTGGAGTTCACCGCCAAGCCCGCGGCGACCAGGGCGGGCGGCAAGGTCAAGATATCTTTCGCGGTCTCGGCGGCGACCGACGTCGAAGTGGCGATCCTCGACGCCAAGGGGAAAGTGGTCAGGCACCTGGCCGCGGGGCTCCTCGGCAAGGGCGCTCCGGCGCCCTTCAAGAAGGGCGCGCTCAAGCAGGAGGTCGCCTGGGACCTGCGCGACGACGACGGCAAGCCCGCCGCGGGCGGGCCCTTCAAGGTGCGGGTGCGCCTGGGCCTGGGCGCGAAGCTCGAGCGCTTCATACCCCGCCGGCCGGATCCCTTCAGCCCGCCCACCGCCATGGGCGTGGGGGCGGGCGGCGACCTCTACGTGCTCTCCAGCCGCGGCAAGACCGGCGGCGCTTATCTCTACGTCCTGAATCGCGACGGCAAGTACCTGCGCACGATATTGCCGCCGCCGGCGGGCCTCAAGGCCGAGCAGGTCAAGGGGCTGGAGCGGGTCAAGCTGGCGGACGGAACCGAAGTGCCCATCATCTACAACGCCTACATGGCCGATACCGGGCCGTTCCTGGCCGGCCTGCGCCCCCAGCAGCTCTGCGTCACCAGGCAGGGCTGGATAGTCTTCGCCTCCGGCGGCAACGACTGGTCGGACCAGGCGGTGCCCCGCCACGCGCTGGTCATCAAGCCCGACGGGACCACCCCGCCGGAGGTGGGCTTCGTGGGCCCCAAGCTGGGGCGGCACAACCGCTACTCCATCGGGCTCCGGCCCCAGCAGCTGGCGGCCAGTCCCGACGGGAAGACCATGTACTTCGTGGGCCTGGGCGTGGCCGCCAACCGCAAGCGCAAGCGCCCGGCCAAGGGGGTCCACACCGTCGCAAGCTTCACCTGGAAGAGCGGCAAGGGGCCCGAGCCCTTCATCGGCAAGCCCGACGAGCCCGGCGCCGGACCGGGACAGCTCAATGATCCCAGGAGCGTGGCTACTGACTCCAAGGGCAACATCTACGTGGCCGACTTCGGCAACAGCCGCGTGGCGGCCTTCACCGCGGAGGGCAAGCCGCTGGGTCAGACCAAGGTGGAAAAACCGGGCATGGTCTGTGTGCACGCCTCGGGAGCCATGTACGTGCTGACCCAGCCCCCACCCGGGCGGGGCAGGCGCAGGTGGGGCCCCTGCGCGCTGATCAAGTTCGACAAGGCCGTCGGCGGCCGGGAAGTGGCACGCCTGGCGTTAACGGCGTGGCGCCCGGTTCTGGCCCTCGACCCCAGCTCGAAGAAACCCAGATTCTGGCTGGCGCACTCGGCCAGGTACGGGGCGCCCCGGGAGCTCAAGCCCATCGATGACCAGGGCGGAAAGCTGGTCGCCGGGGAGAACGTTCTCAAGCCGGTGTCGGGCGGCTTCACCAGCCCGCTGTTTCTCTCGCTGGACGCCGGGCGCGAGCGGCTCTACGTGGGCGACTTCTCCCGCAAGGTGCTGCGCGTGGACCTCAAGACCGACAAGGTCTCGAAGTTCCTGACCGCCTCGGAGGCCGCGACCGACCGCGCCGGCAACGTCTACGCGCTGATGGGCTACGGCACCAACTCCCTCCAGCGCTTCACGCCCGAGGGCAAGCCGCTGCCCTTCGCGGCCACCGGCAGCAACAAGATCGAGGTCCCCTACCGCGCGGGCCTGCCCCACGTGGGGGTCCGCGGCCTGACCGTGGCGCCCGGCGGCGACATCTACGTCTTCGAGGAGAAGCTCAAGCCCGAGCAGCTCCACGTGTTCGGACCCGACGGCAAGCTGAAAAAGAAAAGCATACTGCGAGACATTCCCGTGGACTCGGCCAACGGCGTGGCCGTGGACCGCGCCGGCAACATCTACGCGGGCGTCTGCGTGCACCACCCGGAGTACCTTTACCCCAAGGCCTTCACCGGGGTCGTGCCGCCGCTGGCCTGGTACATGCTCTACACGACGAAGAGCAGCTGGTACAACTGGCCGCAGCGCGGGGTGCCCAAGTTGCCCTGGAGCCGGGCCTACATGAACTTCTACCTCTATCACTACGGCTCGGTCTTCAAGTTCTCGCCTCGGGGCGGACGCTTCTGGATCGGCGGGAAGCCGGCCAAGAGCGGCGCGAACCCCCGGCCGGAGGGCGTGCCCGCCGGCGCCGTCGAGTACCGCGAGGGCTACCTCAAGCGGGTGGTCTGGTGGCAGGGGGCCGAGTGGCGCTACCGCGGTTTCGGCATCAA
>CAZONU010000055.1:0-10417 GCA_964581145.1 uncultured Planctomycetia bacterium | reverse complement strand
GGCCTGCTCCTGCTACACCAGCCGCTTCGGCATGGACGGGCACGGGCGGCTCTTCGTGCCGGACATCTTCCGCTTCTCGGTGGGCGTGGTGGACTCGGCCGGCAACGAGATAACCCGCATCGGCGCTTACGGCAACGTCGACTCGGCCGGTCCGGAGAGCGCGTTGCCGAAACCGGAGATTCCCCTGGCCTCGCCCAACGCCGTGGTGATCGGAGGGGGCCGGGTCTACATCGCCGACCGCAAGAGCCGGCGCATCGTTGTGCTCAAGTTGAGCTGCGCCGCTGAGGAAAGCTGCGCAGCACCCTAGCCGCGCCCGCCGGTCTCTTGACTTCCGCCCTCCCGGCGGTTAGACTGCAAGGCGGTGGGGATGTAGCTCAGTTGGGAGAGCGCGGCGTTCGCAATGCCGAGGTCGAGGGTTCGAATCCCTTCATCTCCACCACGCTTCGCTACATCCTGACCGAGCTACTTGCCCCCGGCGGCGCGGGCCGCCTCGGCGGCCAGCGCGTAGAGCGCATCGTCGCGCTCCTGCCACGCGGACGACTCCAGGGACCACCAGTTGCCGCTCTGACCGCGGCGGGTGCGCACGTAGTAGCGCGCGCGCTCGTCGAGCAGCTTGGCCACCCTGGCGGCCAGGTCGGCGCCGGCCTTCTTCTCCTCGCAGGCCTTCTGCAGGAAGGCGATGGCCTCGGTGATCTGCGCGCCCTCGCGGAACATCTCCAGCCGCTCGTTGAAAACGGCGCCGGCCGGCCCCGGCGAGAGCATGGCCTTGGTGTTGTTGACCGGGCCGACCGCGGCCGCCGAGGTGCACATGGGCTTCCACCGCTTGCGCTTCTCGCCCATCAGCAGCGGCCAGAAGTCGCCGCCCACCCGGCCCAGACCGCGCACGTTGGCCTGCAGGGCCGACTCGGCGACGAAGCGGTAGGCGGCCAGCGGCGAGTAGTCGCGCAGCACCATGATGAAGCCCACCCCGTAGCGGGGGTTGCCGACCTCGATGCGCGCGCTGCCCAGCTTCCAGGGGCGCGGGTACATCTTGTAGCGTCCCTTGGCCTCCGGGTTGTAAAGCCTCCCGCAGCCCCAGACCCACTCGCTGTAGGGCACCGGCATGCTGCCTTTGCTGCCCTTCCAGGCGCGGGGGTTCGAGTGGCTGCAGTTGAACCACCTGCCGTCCGGCCATAGCTTCTGGTAGACGTCGACCAGCTCCGCCGGCGGCGCCCAGCAGTAGCTCAGGTAGCAGACCGCGGCGACGTCCTGCCACTTCCTCTTCTCCAGCCGCTGGCGGAGCCCGGCGAAGACCGGCTTCCAGAACTTCTCGCTCTCCGGCGTGCCGTACATCGGCTGGGGCATGGTGGAGAGCTTCTTGGCCTTCGGATCGTAGACCGTTACATGTAAAGGCTTGATCTTGCTCTCCTTGGGCTTGGCCTTGTTCTCCTTGGGCTTGGCCTTGTCCTTCAGCTTGTAGTGGCTCCAGGCGTTGAGCAGCACGATCGCCGGCTTGCCGCACTTCTTCTCGTAGACGTCGAGGTACTTGTCGACGATGGTGAAGTCGTGCTTGTAGCTCCCGTCGGACTGCTTGATCCAGCGGACCATGGACTGCGAGTTGCCCAGGCTGGGGCTGTTGACCACCAGGTCGAGCACGCAGATCTTGCTGCCCACCGCGTGGAGGACCTCGAAGGACTTGGCGATCAGCTCGAAGTGCTTATCGCTCCAGAAATCCACCTTGTAGTGGCGGGCCACGGTCTCCGGCGACTGGTAGATGTTGTAGCGCATCACCCAGTCCTTGGGGTCGGGCACCTT
The DNA here is from genome assembly GCA_964581145.1 of uncultured Planctomycetia bacterium. GTDB lineage: Bacteria > Planctomycetota > SZUA-567 > JAKLDR01 > JAKLDR01 > CAZONU01. Next base: position 8,623 of record CAZONU010000055.1, on the reverse strand, counting down.
CCAGTCGTGCACGGCCAGCTCGACCGGCACGCTGAACTTCTCCGCCCCCGTGCCCTGGGCCTCTATCGTCAAGGTTCCCTTGTATTCCCCGGGCTCCGCGTCGGCCGGCACGCGCACGCTGATCCACACCGGGACCACCGCGGCCGCCTCGGGCTGGACCTTGCGCCGGCGGATGCTGACCTTGAGCGGCTTGATCTCGGCGGGCATCTTGTCCGCCAGGCGGTCGAAGCGCTGGGCGACGTTCCAGCTCAGCGGCTGGGTGCTCGGCTCGGAGCAGCGCACCTTGACTGCCGCGGCGGCGATCTTGCCCTTGCCCCCGGGCAGGGAGAGGTCGGTGGCGACGGCCTTGAGGTTCCTGATGCTCCCCGCCGAGCTCAGCACCACCTTGCCGGAGAAGGTCCCGTTGCGGGCGCCGACCATGCGGATCGGGCGGATCTTCTCGGCCGGATGGGCGTAGTCCCAGACCTCCACGGACTCGATCGGCTGGCAGTTGTAGAGCTTGATTCCCGGAGAGGGCCCGGCCCTGGTGGCCAGCCCGGCGCTCGCGGGCGCGCTGAGCCTGGCGCCCACCACTCCGCAGTGCGGCCAGGGGGTGGGCTTGCCCCGCCAGTTGACCTTGCCGTACTTGGCCTTGACCGCCACCTCCCTGACCAGCGCGGCGTGCGCCTCCACGGCGATCACGTTGATGCCCTTGCGCAGCATCTTCGCGGGGATGCTCACGCCCTCCGCTCCGCCCTTGGATTTCAGGCTGCGCGTCCGGGTCTTGACCCGCTCGGGGAACTGCTTCTCCTCGCGCAGGCCGTACTGCTTGCCGTCCGGACGGAGGTAGGCCGGGTCTTTGTACATCTCCGCCGGCGTGTCGAAGTTGAGCTTGCCCTCCGGCAGGTGCGAGCGGGCCAGCTCCCGGCCGTTGACGTAGACGACCGCGCCGCCGTAGTAGCGCAGCTCGATCTTGAGGTCCTTCACCGCCGCGGGATCGGTGACCTTGAAGCCGCCGCGCAGGCAGATCAGGCTCCACTCCGAGGGGTTCCCCGGCTGGTAGATGCCGGCGCGGCCGTACCAGAGGTTGACGCACACCGGGCCGCGCACCCGGGGCCAGCGGCCGTCGTCGAACTTGAGCCCGGCCCAGTCCTTCGGCGGCGGGGCCGCCCTCGCGGCCGGCACGGGCTGGCGGTCCTCCTCTTTCTGGCCCCTGCGTTTGAGCTGGAGCAGGGGCTTGGTCTTGCCGTCCTTGGTGACCAGGACCGGCGTCCTCCAGCGCAGGAACGCGCGGAAGGAGCCTCGGTCCAGGTCGAGGACGACGTGCGACCCGGCGCCGCCCTCGCCGGCCGCGGACACCCCCGCGAACAGAACCACAATCGTCAGGACCGCCATGCTGCGCATGTTCTTCCTCCCGTGGCGCGCGCCGCTCGCTCGGCGACCGCCGGCCCAAGCGCTGTCCGGCCGCCGTAACCGGCCCCGATTCTCTCCGGGGGGACCTATCGTTCAAGGCCTCTTCATTGGACTGGGGTGACCAGCACCTCGGGGGAATACCCCGGAAGCCGGGTCGCGGTCGGTCACAAAAGGTATCTCGGCGTCGGTGAGCACCTTGGACACTGCGGCGGGAAGCAGGCAGTGAGCGGTAACCAGAGCTTGCGCCGGCCTATCCCGAACCCGTAAGAAACCTGATTGTGTCTCTTAACGGCATTATTGGATAGGCTTTGATTTCTGCGAACAAACGAGGCGCAGCAGTGTATGTAACATCACGAGGCAACATGAGGATTACAGCATGACTACAAGCGTCTACGCGAATCTTGGCAGGGCGGCGGCCGGCGTGGCCCAGCGAATCGGCCATGACATCCGCCGGGGACGCACGGCCAGCGGGCAGTTCCTGCCGCCGGTGAGGGAGCTGGCCGGGGTCTACTCGGTGGGCAGCAAGACGATCTGGCGGGCTCTCAAGGCGCTGGAAGCCGAGGGGTTGATCGCCGCCGAGCCGCGGCAGGGCTACCGGGTGCTGCCCCCGGACGGCGACGCCGTGCGCGGCTGCCCGCTCGCGTACGTGGCCGGGGGGAGCCCCGAGGAGTGGATAGGTTCCACGGACCGCCTGCTGAACGCGCTCCGCGAGGCCGGCGAGAGGCGCGGCTGGTCGCTGCTGGCCGTGGGCTGCGGAGGGAAAGGTCGCAGCGAGGTGCTGGATCAGCTGCGCGCGGCGCGGGCCTTCGGCATCGCCCTGGACACCCACGAGCCCGGGATGATGAGGGCGATAAGGGACTCGGGCGTTCCCGCGGTGATGCTCAATTCCTGGATCGCCGGCTCCGGCCTCGACTCGGTGATGCAGGACGGGCAGCTCGGGGGCCTGCTCGCGGCCGAGCACCTGATTGAGCGCGGCTGCGGGCGCATCGCCTACTTCGGCCGGTGCGACGCCGGCGTTCACAGCATGGACCGCTTCAGCGGCGCTTGTGCCGGATTGGCCGGCAAAGGCCGGGAGCTTGAGCCGGATCTCCTCATCCGCGCGCGCAGAGATGACGCGGCCGGTAAGGCCCGCGAGCTGCTCTCGCGCTCCGACCGGCCCGACGGAATCGTCGCCCCGTATCACGGGTCGTCGCTGGAGCTGGTCCGCACGGTCCGCGAGATGGGCCTGAAGCTGGGCCGGGAGCTGCACGTGGTCGGCTGGTGCCCCGAGGAGCTTTACGAGGCCGACTGGCTTCATCCCCTGAACGGCGGATTCATCCCGCCGGCGATCACCTGGAGCGTCGACACCATGGCGGAGACCGCCCTGGCTCGACTGATAGAGCGCCGCGGGAATCCGGACCAGCCGGCGCTGCGGGTCAAGGTGCCCACCTGGCTGAAGTTCGCCGACGGGAAATGAGCTCCCGGGAGGAAACTGCAATGTGCAAGGCACTCAGGATTGCGGCTTGCCTTCTTCTCGCCGCCGGCGCGGCCCGCGGGGCTCGCGCTCAGGAGTTGGTGAAGGCTTCGGGCGTCAGGGCCGGCCTGGTGGTTCACCTGGGAGTCACCGACGGCAAGTTGGACGCAGCGCTGGGCAAGGCCGGGAACTTCCTGGTCCACGGCCTGGCCGCCGACGATGCCGCCGCCGAGCGGGCCCGCAAGCACGTCGAAGCACAGGGCCTCTACGGAACGGTCTCAGTGGAAAGGAGCGCGTTCGACAGGCTGCCCTACGCGGAGGACATAGTCAATCTGCTGGTGGTCAGCGCCGCGACCGCGCCGAAGGTCAAGGCCGAAGAGGTCGCCCGGGTGCTGGCGCCGGACGGCGTGGCCTGCTTTGAGGGGGGGGCGCCGGCGGGCCTGACCGGCCCCAAGGCGCTCAAGAGCGCCGGCAAGTGGACGCTGGTCGTCAAGCCGCGGCCGGCGGGCATGGACGAGTTCACCCACCACAACTACGACGCGAGCTGCAACCGCGTGGGGCGCGACAAGCTGGCCGAGGCGCCCTTCAGCATGCGCTGGATGGACGGGCCCTCCTGGACGACCTCGGGCAGCGGCCCGATCACCATGGTCTCGGCCGGCGGGCGTATCTTCACCGGCGTGCAGGAGCGCTATCGCTTCGGCAACAAGAAGGTCAGCCGGGTCTACGCGACCGCGCGCGACGGATATAACGGCAAGGTCCTCTGGAAGAAGCGGGCTCAGGGATTCAGCGCGCTGACCGCCATCGCCACCAGGGACGTCTTCTACACGGTCATCGAGTCCCGCGGGCCGCTGGTGGCCCTGGACGCGGTCAGCGGCGAGGTAGTCAGGACTTACAAGCAGGCCGGCGCACCGGAGTGGGCCGTGTTCCACGACGGCAAGCTGATAATGAACGCCGGCAGCAAGTACGCCAAGAAGCTCAAGTGCGTTGAGGCGGCCAGCGGGAAGATCCTCTGGACCGGCAAGCGCTCGATCAGGGGCTCCAAGCTGGTCCCCAACGTGGCCGTGGACGCGGAGAAGGGCGAGCTCTACTTCCTGCACACCGTCAGGAAGGACACCTCCCCGCCCACCCTGGGCTGCATCGACCTGGCCAGCGGCAGGGAGAAGTGGAGCGCGAAGGCCGGCGGCTTCCCCACCGGCAAGGGCAACGTCCGCGGGCTGTGCGCCTACCAGAACGGCGTGATCGTGGTCGGCGCGGGCAACGCGCGCGGGGGCGGCGGGGCCTACGCCTTCTCGGCGAAGGGCGGCAAACCGCTCTGGAAGCAGGAGTACGGCCTGGTCTGCTCGGGCCGCCCGTCGCGGCACAAGGGCTCCAACTACATCGACGGCTATTTTCTTGACGGGCTCTTCTGGACGCTGGCCGGCAACGGGTTCAGCGCCAAGGGCAAGGACCGCCGGGCCGTCGGCTGGCACGGCGTCGACCCCAAGACCGGCAAGGTGGCCAAGCGCGTGGAGCTCAAGGCCGACGAGTACATCGGCGACAGCTGCCACCGCACCAACGCGTCGGTCAACTACTTCCTGGGCGGGCACGCCAGGTTCGTGGACCGCCGCACCGGCCGGCTGGCGCCCAGGAGCTACGCGGTCCACAACGGCTGCCACTTCGGGATGATCCCGGCCAACGGCCTCTTCTACACTTCTTCAATCTACCTGAACCACTTCATACTCGGCGAGATGGGCCTGGCCGGGAAGCGGGACCTCAAGCGCGACGCCCCGAACGCGCCCGGCCGGCTGGAGAAAGGCCCGGGAAGCGCCGGCGGCCAGGCCGGCACGCCCGGCGACTGGCCCTGCTTCCGGGCCAACCCCATGGGCAGCGGCGCCAGCGCCGCCAAGGTGCCCGAGAAGCCCACCCAACTCTGGGCCAAGAAGATCGGCGCGCGGCTGGGCCCGCCCACTGCAGTGGGCGATACGGTCTTCGTCGCCGACCTCGACGGGCTCAAGGTGCTGGCCGTGGACGCTTCGAACGGCAAAGTCAAGTGGAGCCGCGCGGTCGGCGGCCGCGTGCTGGTGCCGCCCACCTGTTACAGGGGCACGGTCCTCTTCGGCTGCGGGGACGGCTGGGTCTATTGCCTGAACGCGGGCGATGGCAAGCTGGTCTGGCGCTACCGCGCCGCGCCGGCCCGGGACCGCATCATCGTCCGCGAGCGGCTGGAGTCGGTCTGGCCGGTGCACACCGGCGTGGTGGTGGTGGACGGGCTGGCCCTCTTCGCCGCCGGCCGCGCCGGCACGCTGGACGGCGGGGTGGAGGTCTGCGCCGCCGACGCCGCCAGCGGGAAGCTCGCCTGGCACAAGCACTCGGACACCGTCTCGATCGTTCAGCTGGGGGTCAGCGACGGCAAGAGCTACAGCCTGCACTACAAGGCCCGCTTCGCGGTGAAGGGCGGCGGGCCGGCGGGCAGCATCAAGGGCGCGGGCCACAACCCCGACGTCCTGGACGCGCTGGTGCGTCTGGGCGGCAAGGGCGCCTATGCCAGGATCCTTCCCCAGATCCAGCTCCGGGCCGTGGCCCGGGCCGGCGGGACGGTCTTCACCGCGGGCCCCCCGGCGCTCAAGGCCGTCAAGCGCCGCAGCCGGGGGGGGATCGTCAACTACCCCGAGGACAACCCCGACCAGAAGGAGAGCGAGCTCTGCGCCTTCTCGGCGTCCGGACAGAAGCTGCACACCGGGAAGCTCGAGGCCCTGCCGGTCTTCGACGGCATGGCCGCGGCCGGGGACAAGCTTTTCCTTTCCTGTCTGGACGGCAAGCTGCGCTGCTTCGGGAAAAGGTGACACGCATGGGCAAAGCCACGCTGAGCATCACCACCGCTGTCTTCCCGCCCGACGAGCTGGTCGCCTGCCTGGAGTTCTGCGCGAAGCTGGGCCTGGCCGGCGTGGAGATCGGCCCGCACGCGGAGCTGCGCCGGTCGCCGGAGCGGCTGGGGGAGCTCCGCGGGGCCCTCGACCGCCTGGAGGTCCGGCCGCTTTCGGTCCACGCCTGGACGCAGGTCGAAGGCCTGGAAGAGGTCTGCGCCTTCACGAAAGAACTCGGCGCGGGCCTGATCGTGGTCCACTGCCGCCACGAGAAGATAATCGAGGACTTCGATAACCAAGTGGAAATGCTTCACCGCTGGGACGACTGGTGCCGCGAACGCGACCTCATTCTAACCGTGGAGAACAGCTCCATCCAGCCGCTGGAGCCCTTCGTCAGATTGTTCGAGGCCGTGCCTCACCTGCGCATGACCCTGGACGTCAAGCACGCCTACAAGCCCGAGAAGCTGGGCCTGACCCACCTCGACTACATGCGCGAGCTGGGCGGCCGCCCGGCCAACTTCCACATCTCGGGAATCGACCGCGCGCGAGAAGAGCTGGGCGACGGCTGTCCCCCGGGGCGCGACGCGATTGACTGGGAAGACCTCGCTGCGGATCTCGCCCGCCGGGGCTACTCCGGGCTGATAACCATGGAGCTGATCCTGCCGCTGTACCTGAGCCCCGCGGAGCGGGAGCGCGCCTACGGCGATCTCCCGCCGGCAACGGCGGAGCGGCCCACGCTCAGCCACCGGCTGGCCGCGCACGGAGCCGCCTACTACCGGGAGGTCCTGGCCCCCGCGCTCGGCGGTTAGCTCAGCGGATAGAGCGGCGGTTTCCTAACCCGCCGCCCTACCGCTCCAACCCGCGCTGGCACCGCTTCTTACGACCGCGCCCCAAAATCGGGGGCGTCCCCCGGGGCGTTTCAGGGGCACCTTCCAGCACCTTCCTGAGCTCTGCTGAGTCCTTAACTTTCTCTCCACAATATGGCCACAGCCGTCGCGAAGCTGACTTGATGGGGTTGACTGCAGGAGCGCGTCACGTCGTCGGCCGCTACACTGAGCGCAGCTAGGAATTCTCTTCCCCAGGCGTCTTCCTACGATTGACTGTCATGGACGAACGCCAGCCCTCACCCGCCTCCAGCCACCCGGCCAGCGCCTCGGCCGACTCCAAAGACAAAAGACCAGCCGCCCCTCAGCAAACCGGTATCCAGACCCGCATGGGCCCCTGCTCCCGGTTGGCCCAGGCGAAGCAGGGAATAGCGGTCAGCCCGACCTCCGTCCCCGCGCCGGGGCGGGCCGCGTCGTAGAGCCGGTCGCGCGCGGGGCGCAGGTACGCCTTCCCGCGGATAACAGTGACGCCGCCCAGGAGATCGGGCTGGAAACGCGCGTCCAGTTCCGAGTCGGGGGGCAGGGCCAGGCTGAAGAGATCGACGTCCGGGTGGTCGGCACCCTCGATGCAGTAAACCAGCGGCCCGCGCATCAGCGCGACGCACCCGCTGCAGGAAGTCACCCGCGGGTGGGCCTCGACCCTGACGACGGGCATGGGCAAATCCAGGGTCACGACGTCGCCGGCCCGCCACTTTCGCGTCACCTCGAGATAGGTTCCCGGATGCGCCTCAACAGTCCTGCCGCCCGCCGACGCCTTCGGCCCCCTGACCCATCCGGGGATGCGCAGCATCAGGCTGAACTCCCTCTCGGCCCCGGGCTCGACGGCGATTTCGACCCGGCCCTCCCAGGGGTAGGCGGTCTTCTGGCTGACCGTTATCTCAACGTCACCGATCTCCGCGCGGGCCGAGCCCGTCGCGTAGTGGTGGACGTAAAGCGCCGCGCGGTCTTTGGCCCGACCGTAAAAATAACCCTGAAGCGAAGCCAGGGTGCGGGCCATGTTCGGCGGGCAGCAGGGAGTCCGGTCCCAGTGCTTAGTGGTCCGCCGCGCCGCGCCGCGGTAGCCGGCCAGCGCCTCGCGCCCGTCGTGCTCCAGGGGGTTCGTGTAAAAATACTCCTCGCCGCCCAGGGAGACCCCGCTCAGCAGCCCGTTATAGAGTACGCGCTCCATGAGGTCGGCGTAGCGAGCCTCGGCGGTGATGCCCAGCATGCGCCAGTTCCAGGTGAAGGAGGCTATCGCCGCGCAGGTTTCGTTGTAGACGGTCCGGTTGGGGAGCTCGTAGTCGGCGCCGAAGGCCTCGCCCCGATAGCGCGCGCCGGCCCCGCCGGTGACGGACATTCTCCGCGTCGTGAAGCTTTCCCACTGCTTCTCGGCGACCTCCAGCAGCGCGGCCTCGCCGGTCTCTGCGAAAACGGCGGCCAGGCCGGAAAGAAGATAAAGCTGCCGGACGGCATGCCCGGTCGGCGCGCTCTGCTCCCGGACCGGCAGGTGATCCTGCAACTGCGGCCGGCCGCCAATGAGGGGAGGCTTCTTGCCGCGCAGGTCGATGAAGCGCGCGGCGAGGTCCAGGTAGCGGCGCTCTCTTGTTTCACGAAAAAGTTCGACCAGGGCCATCTCCACCTCGGGATGCCCCGGCGTGCCCGCCTGGCCCTCGGGCCCGAAGCGCGCCCACACATGTTCAGCCCACTTCAAGGCGACACTGAGCAGCGTCGCCTTGCCCGTCGCCCGGCGGTGGGCGACCGCCGCCTGGATCAGGTGCCCGCCGCAGTAGAGCTCGTGCTTCCGGCTCAGGTCCCTCCAGCGCTCGGCACCCTTGAATTCAGTGTTGAGATACCCGTCGTCGTCCTGGCTCCCGGCGACCAGCTCTATCAGGCGGTCGAGCCCCTCCTCCAATTCGGGGTCGGGGCGAGCGGCCAGCGCGAAGGCCGTCGCCTCCATCCACTTGTAGACGTCGGAGTCGGGGGCCAGGTGGCCGCTGAAGTCGCAGGGCTTGAGTTTTGCTGCCCGGCGGAAATTGTCGATGCGCCCGGTGCGCTCGCACTCGGCGTACTGG
>CAZONU010000054.1:0-17488 GCA_964581145.1 uncultured Planctomycetia bacterium | reverse complement strand
ATATCCCCCATCGCAACAAGTACAAGGTCGTCTCCGCGCCGCACCTTTCTGACGCGTACTACAACGGCGCCAGCGGCAAGGCCTGGTACCTCTTCGCCAACCCCAACATCCTGCCGGCCTTCGAGATCGTGTTCCTGAACGGTCGCCGGGTTCCGGTGATCGAGCGGATCGAGTCGCCGGCCAACATGCTGGGCATGGGCTTCCGCGGGTACATCGACGTGGGCGTCCAGGAGCAGGACCCGCGCGGCGCGGTGAAGGTGAAGGGCGAGGCGTAGGAAAGAAAACGCCCGGTGGGCGGAGAGCTGGAAAGCGCTCCTGATCCGCGTCGCATGCGCCGGTACCTGCGAGCGCGAACTCCCACCGGGCTGAAACCTGAGGATACGGGCGAGGATACACGGAGCAAGCGAAGAACAGGCCGGATGTGAGAGGAGCTAAGGGCGATGGCTGAATTCATCCACGCGGGCAACGCGATCGACTACACCCCCGGAGCCGACGTGGCTGCCGGTGCGGTGGTGGTCCAGGAGGACCTGGTGGGCGTGACCAAGCGCGCCATCAAGGAGAACGAGCTGGGGGCGCTGGTGGTCAGCGGCGTCTTCGACTTCCCCAAGGAGACTGGGGGCGGCAAGGACATCGCCGCCGGCAAGAAGGTCTACTGGGACGCCACGCCCGGCATCGTCAAGAAGACGGCGTCCGGGGCGACCTACCTGGGCAAGGCCGTACTGGCCGCCGGGGAGGACGACGAGACCGTCAGGGTTCGGCTGGAACAGTAGCCGTGGTCGACCTGCTCCAGAAGGCCATGTCCTGGCTGGAAGGCCAGCGGCACAAGCACCGCACGGTGGGGGTGACCTACTGCCGGGGTCTCTTCACCGTGCGGCTTGCGGCCACGATCGGCCGGACCGTCTTCGAGACGCAGGATGGCCGCGGGATCATCGAGAAGACCGAGACGCGGGACTTCCTGGTGCGGGGCGTGGACCTGGTGCTTGATGGGTCCGGGGCGCTTCCCAAGCGGGGCGACCGCATCAGGGAGACGGGAGAAGACAAGCTCTACATCTACGAGGTCATGGCTCCCGGCAAGGAGCCCGAGTGGCGCTGGTCAGACCCCTACCGCCAGACGCTGCGCATTCACACCAAGCAGGTCGACGTGGAGGATATCCCGTGAGTCGAGTAGTCCTACTTCTCAGCCTGGCTTGCGGGGTGGTATACGAGGGCGTCTTCTGCCCGCCTGAGTTCCCCGATCTTGGTCCCGTGATCGTAGACCCCGTGTCCCTTGACCAACGCCCACTTGACCTCGCCGGCGAACCAAAGGTCAAAGTTCATGTTGCTCTCAAGGCGACCAACCTTATCGCCATCAGCATCCAACACTTCCCACGGCCCCTTGATATCCTCGGTACGCGTGGCGTCCGAGACTTCGGAAAGCCCTTCTCCTTCTGCCCAGGAGACGGCCTCCGATTTGTCAGTCGCAGGAGTCTGGCATCTGATGTCAGTTCCACAGACCTGTGCCGTAGCAACACGCTCCGTAATATGGGTGTCATCCGACATAGGTCCGTGAACGCTGAAGACCTTGCTGGTTCTGTTCACAACAAGGATGAAGCAGTCCTTGCGAGGCATTCCGTATTCCTCCACCAAGCGCCACAGTGGCGCGCACAGAAGCATATCACAGTACTTGGCTCTGCACAACTCAATGATGCTCAGGAGGACGTGCCGTGAGCAACTTCCTGCCAAAGCTGACCATGGGGCTACTCTTGGCCCTGGCCTTGCCGCTCAATGGCAATGCCAGTCAATGGGGGCAGTGGGGGCTGGCGGGCATCGTGGTCGGCTACACCCTGTGGCGCGACTGGCATCGCGAGAAGCGCATGAGCCAGATCATCGAGAAGGACCACCAGTGGATCCGCGACACGATGCTGGGGGTGCTGGAGAGGAACGCCGCGGTACTGAGGCGGATCTCGACGCGGCTCTTGAAGAGCGAGAACCGCGATGGCTGAGATCGTTCTGGTTGCCGAGGCGGTCAAGGAGGCGCTGAACGCCGCGACCTTCAGCCAGCCTGTGGCTGCCGAGCGGAAGTACCTCCCGCTCTTTGACCTCAAGGACATGAAGGACCTCCACGTAACGGTGGTGCCGCGTGGAGTGACCGTGTCTTCGCTGGGCCGCAACCGCAACCAGTACGACTACCAGGTGGACGTGGCCGTCCAGAAGAAGCTGGCCGACGAAGGCCCTTCTGACGTAGACCCACTGATGTCTCTCGTGGAGGAGATCGCCGATCACTTCAAGCTGAAGCGTCTGGCGGGCTACGCGAATGCCATCTGGACGCGGACCCAGAACGAGCCGGTCTACGACCCCGAGCACATGAACGAGATGCGCCAGTTCACCAGCGTGCTGACTCTCACGTTCAGGACTGCGAGATAAGCCATGTTCAACGTTGACACCGGCAAGATGCCGCCCTGGTTCATCGAGGAGCAGAGCGCGCCGATTCCGGCAGCGGGGAGTGGATACGTCGACGGCACAACCGTGCCCGAGGACGAGAACTGGCTGCTGGTGGGCGTGACCGTCTACGTGCCCCACGTTGCGCCATGTTACGCATTGCTTCAGATGCAGCCTGTGGCCGAGTCGGGCGACGCCAACCTGGACATTGCCATGACCAAGAACTACCCCAATGGACACGACCCGGATCTGCTCGACAGCTTGGTCACCAAGCGCGTCCTGATTCCCGGCGGCGGTCGCATCCGAGCCTTCGTGAAGGTTGGCTCCAGTCAGGGCGCGGGCACGGCGTGGCTCAGTGCGCACTACCTGCGTTACCCGAAGAACACGATGCCACGGGGGATGTGACGTGGTCGGCGCAAAGGCACGGGTCCATTTCAGCCGGGAGAAGGTCGCCAAGGCTGCGCGCCAGGGCAGTATCAAGAGCCTGGGGCACGGTGCCGCGGCCATTCGCCTTGTGGCGCGACGGAGCATCCGCAGGCGCGAAGGACCGTCGCCTGCCGGCAAGCCGCCTCACACCCGCAAGGGCCAGATCAAGCGGGCCATTCTCTACAAGGTAGAGAAGGCCGAGCAGCGCGCCGTGATCGGGCCTGAGTACTCGATCGTGGGACCGTCGGCCATGGCGCACGAACACGGCGGGCGGTTTCGTGGTGGAAGATACAAGCGGCGTCCCTTCATGGGGCCCGCTCTAGTGAAGGTAAGCCCCCGGCTGCCACGCATGTGGGCCGGGTCAGTTTCATAGGAGAAGGCGATGGGCATCAGACTCGGACTCGACGCAAAGCTCTACCGCAACACCGGGGATTACGTGACCCCCGTGTGGGTGGAGCTGGGCAACGCGAAGGACGTGACGCTGAACCTCGAGAAGGGCGAAGCGGACGTAACTACGCGCGCAAATGCGGGCTGGCGGGCCACTGTGGGCACGCTGAAGGACGGGTCCATCGAGTTCGAGATGGTCTGGGATACCGGCGACGCCGGCTTCGGCGCCATCAAGGACGCCTACTTCAACGACACGCCCATCGAGATGGCGGCCATGGACGGGGATATCGCGGCCAGCGGTTCGCAGGGTCTACGCGCCACCTTCAGCGTCACGAACTTCACCCGCAACGAACCGCTGGAAGAGGCGCTCACTGTGGCTGTGACCTTGAAACCGACCTATGCCGCACAGGCCCCCGAGTGGATGGAGGTGCCCTAACGATGAAGACCTTCAAAGACAACCAGGGCCGCGAGTGGTCCATCTCGGTGGACGTCTCGGCCATCAAGCGCGTGAAGTCCCTCCTGGACGTCAACCTGCTGGAGATCGTCGACGGCAAGCTCCTGGAGCTGCTGGTCAGTGACCCCGTCATGCTCTGCGACATCATCTACTGTCTGGTCAAGCCCGAGGCCGACGAGAAGGAAGTCTCGGATGAAGACTTCGGCCGGGCCATGGGCGGAGACGCCATCGATCACGCGACCGCGGCGCTCTTGGGGGAGCTGGTCGGTTTTTTCCCGAAGGGCAAGCGCCAGGTGCTGGGCAAGGCCGTCCAGAAGCTGAAGACCTTCGAGGCTCGGGCCGTGGAGGTCGCCGAGAAGCGTCTGGACAGCCCGGAGTTGGAGGCGGAGTTCGAGGCCGCGCTCGGCTCGCTTGGCAGCTCATCTGGCAGCTTGCCGGGATCATCGGAGTAGACCCAGCCCCCCTAACGCTGCGGGAACTGGTCGACATGGCCGACGCTCGCCAGCGAGAGAGCTGGAGCCATACGTCGGCAGTCCTGGCCCTGGTGGCCAATGTGAACCGGGACCCGAAGAAGACGAGAGCCTTTCGGCCGAGCGACTTCAACCCGCTGGCGGCCGCAAGCAAGGGGAAGTGTGAGCTGAGAACTAAAGATCTCAGCATTCTGAAGAGGGTCTTTGTGGATCGAGGAGGGGAAAGATGAACTGGGAGTCGGTGCTGAAGCTGGTGTGGGAAGTGGTCAACAGCCCTGCGGGGATCGCGTTCCTGGCGGGGATTCTGCTGTGGGGCCTGAACAAGCTCTACGCCAAGAAGCCGGCGTGGGCGGCGTTCGAGGGCGCGATCATCTCCGCGGTGAAGTTCGCCGAGAAGCAGGTCCCGGACGACGCAGAAAGCAAGGGGCTCAAGCGGCTCGACGAAGCGCTGAAGTACGTCGTGAAGGTCTACCAGGAGGCCAGGGGCAAGCAGCCCAGCGCGAAAGTGGCGGCCGAGCTGAAGGAAGGCGTGCAGATCGTCCACGATCGCCTCGAAGCCGCCGGGACGCTCTAGATGAAGTTCCTGGTCACGCTGATCGTCGCCCTCCTGCGGGTATTCCTGCCGGCGCTTGTCGAGGCCAGCAAGGACACCTGTGAGGAGGGTGGGCGGCAGCCGGAACTGAAGGCACGGCTGAGGAAGAAGGTCCGCGCCGTTTGGGGCGACGCTCGAATGTGGATCCTCGTTCCGCTGGGCGTGCTGCTTTTCTCGGGTTGCGGTACCCGGACCATCTACCCACCTGCAGGGGAGCCGGTCAGGCTTCGCGAGACGGTCAAGGGCGCCAAAGTCTGGGTCATGGGCTCCGACGGTAAGCCTGTGGCCAGCAAGTGCGATCTCCCCGAGGGGTGGTACGTCCTCCCTGATCCCGGAGAGGACGACTGAAGCATGCCTTCTGCCCGCGGCATTCGCGCCGGAGCGGCGTACGTAGAGCTCTACGCCCAGGACAACCGCCTGGTGCGTGGGCTCCGGCGTGCGCAACGGAGGCTGAAAACCTTCGGCGCGGGTGTCCGCCAGGCGGGCTTGGGGATGCTCAAGCTCAGCGCGGTGATGGCCGCGCCCTTTGTCCTCGGTGCCAAGGTCTTCGCCGACTTCGAGCAGCAGATGGCCAACGTGGCCACCATGCTGGACGAGCCCGAGAAGCACATGGGGCGTTTTCGGCGGGGCATCCGCCAGATGTCCGTCGAATTCGGCGAGAGCACCGAGGCGCTTGCCGGCGGGTTGTATGACATCCTCTCTGCGTCCATCCCGGCGGAGAAGGCCATGGAGGTCCTGGCGGTATCTGCCCGGGCCGCCAAGGCGGGGATCACGGACACCAAGACCGCGGCGGACGCGATCACCACGATCCTCAACTCCTACGGCCTGAGCGCGGACCGAGCAGCCGACATCAGCGACGTGCTCTTTCAGACAGTGAAGCGCGGCAAGACTACATTCGCCGAGCTGGCGCCTTCCATCGGCATGGTGGTTTCCACAGCGGCGAGTGCCGGCGTGGGCTTTGACGAGCTGGGAGCGTCACTGGCGGTGCTCACGCGCAATGGGGTCAGGACCGAGAACGCGGTCACTGCGCTTAACGCGATTATAGGCACCTTCCTCAAGCCCACCAAGGAGGCGGCGGAGTACGCCAAGTCGCTGGGTTTCGAGATGTCCTCGACGACACTTCAGGCCGAAGGACTGGAGGGAGTGTTCAAGCGAATAGCTCACTTGCCGCCGGACGCAGTTGCCAAGCTCTTCCCCAACAAGCGCGCGCTGCGCGGCGTGATCCCGGCCTTGAAGAACATGAAGGGTTTCAGCGAGGACATCGCCGCCATGCGCACTGCTGGCGGTGCCACCGAGACCGCCTACAAGAAGATGACCAGCACGCTGATGCACGGCTTCAACCAGCTCAAGCAGGGGGCGATGGTTGCCTTCTCGGTGATCGGCGAGGCGTTGGCCGGGCCGCTGTCAAAGGCTGCGAAGGCAATCCGCGAGTACGCGGGTTACATCACGGGCCTGATTCAGAAGAACAAGGGACTGGTCGTGGCTGCCGCCAAGGTCGTGGCTGTCATTGCCGCGGTGGGCGGAGTCCTAGTCGCTGTGGGCGTGGCCGGTTCGGCTCTGGCCTTCGTCTTCGGCGGGATTGCGTCCATCATCAGCGGCGTCGGAGCCGTCGTCGGGATCCTCGGCGCTGCCCTGGGTGCGCTGCTCTCACCGATAGGCCTAGTCATTGCGGCCATTGCAGCGCTGGTCGGCTATCTCCTCTATGCTACGGGTGCCGGTGCGAAAGCTCTGGGCTGGCTGGGCGAGCAGTTCCGGAAGCTGAAGGATGTCGCACTGGCGGCGTGGAGAGGAATCAGCGACGCGCTGGCTGCCGGCGACATCGGCCTGGCGGCGAAGATCCTGTGGCTGACGCTGAAGGTGGAGTGGCGCCGCGGCGTTGACTTCCTGCGCAAACACTGGACCAGCTTCAAAGAGTTCTTCATGCGCACGGCCACTGACGCCTTCTATGGCGTGGTGGAACTCCTGGCCAAGGCCTGGTACGGCCTGCAGACGGCGTGGGTCGAAACGGTAACCTTCCTGGCTAACACCTGGACGAACTTCACGAGCGGCCTAATGAGCGGCTGGCAGTCGGCGGTGGGATTCATCTCCAAGAAGCTGCTCAAGCTGCAGGGGATGTTCGACAAGGAGCTGGACGTCGAGGCAGCGATCTCCTACGCAGAGGAAGAGACCCAGGCGGCGAAGAACCGCATCGAGCGACAGCGGACGAAGACCCTCGCCGGCCGGGAGAAGGAACGCAAGGAACGCCTCACTGCGATCGGGAAGGAGCGCGCTGGCACGCTGGAAGGCATCGGGGAGATGGCCTCGGCTGCTCATGCCAAGCGCCGGGCCAAGTACGCCGCTGACCTAGCCAAGAGCGAGGAGGCGCTTAACAAGGCCCGCAAGGAGTGGCAGGACGCCATCGCCCTGGCAGCGGGCAAGCGCAAGGCTGTCGAAGGAGAGAAGGGGAAAGAGCCCGAGCAGTTGAAGGGCGCCAGCAAGGTCATCGAGGACCTGAAGGCCAAGCTCTCCGGCGTGGGTGTTACGGTGGAAGCGGCGGTCAAGCGTACGGTTGAGGTCAGAGGAACCTTCAGTGCTGAGGTAGTGCGTGGCCTGGCTGCCGGCGGCATGGAGGATCGGATCGCCAAGGCGACCGAGGACACCGCCGGCAACACCAAGAAGCTCCTGGACGAGGCACGCCAGAACGGCCTGGCGTTCGGCTGATCATGGCTATTGAAGTTATCGAGAAGTTCGAGAGCCGCGAGTCGACTACCGGGGACAGCGCCTCGGTAGAGCTCATCTACGTCATTACGGGCACCGACGACGATGTTGCCGCCAAGGCTGCGCTGGGCACGGTCGCTCCTAGCACCCACGACGGCCTGGTCCGCCAGAGCCGGCACATTGAACCCCTGGGCCCCGAGCTGTGGCTGGGAAGGGCCCGCTACGGCAAGCAAGAGAAGAAGGAGACCGGGGAGTCGGCCTTCTCCTTTGACACCGGCGGCGGTACGCAACACATCACCCAGGCCATCGCCACAATGGCGAGCTACGCTCCACCCACCAAGACGGCACCGGACTTCAAGGGTGCGATCGGCGTCAGCGACAAGAGCGTCGAGGGTGTGGACATCACTACCCCGGTCTATGCGTTCGCCGAGACCCACTACCTGGCCAACGCGGTCGTCACCAACCCCTACAAGGGGATCCTGTTCGCGCTGACCGGCAAGGTGAATAACGCCGGCTTCAAGGGGTTCCTCGCTGGCGAATGCCTGTTCTTGGGCGCCAGTGGCTCCAAGCGTGGCGTGGACGACTGGGAGATCAGCTTTCGCTTTGCCGCCAGCCCGAACAAGACCGGCCTTACCGTGGGGACGATCGTCGGCATCGACAAGAAGGGCTGGGAGTACATGTGGGTCCGCTACGCCGACGCTGAGGACGCGGCGGCGAAGGCTATCGTCAAGCGGCCGATCGCAGTCTACATCGAACAGGTCTACGAATACGGCGACTTCTCCACACTCGGGATCGGCACCTAGCCATGGGCGATGCGCTGCGCAAGGTCCGCTCGGGCGAACGGCTGAAGATCCCCGCCGAGACCTTCAACAGCTTTGTCGACGCAGCCCGCGATCTCAAAGAACGCAGGCAGCGGCAGGGCCAGGCCTCCCGTGGGGACGAGGCCAGGCATGACGTGATCCTGATCCGCAACGCCAGCGGGGCCGACCGGGAGCGATTCGAGATCCTGGGCGTGGACTCGGTGATCTATGGCCCCACGGACAACGGGGAAGAGTTCAGGAACCGGGCCTCGCTGGTCGGGGTGACTCCCACTGTCGCCGATCACGAGGGGAAGTTCGTGGTGCTCCTGGAACCGGTGGCTTACGGCGAGATCGCCCGGGCGCTCTTGCTTGGCGTAACCCCTGTGAAGCTGGACGTGGCTGATGCGGCCGACACCTTTGCCGACGTGGCCGATGGCCTTTGCACTCACTTGGTCACAGGCACCGCGGGGATGGCACATATTATATGGAAAGAGCCCGGGACCGGACTTCTGTGGGGTCTGGTGCGTTTCCCTGCCGGTGGGGGCGGAGGCGTGCCCCGTTGGCAGCCGGATCCCTGATATGTGGAGCTACACCGACTTCCCGGTTACGCCGGACAGCACACCCCTGGCGGGGAACGGCGATGTCGTCCTGGCCAGCCAGGCCAATGGACTTCGTGAGGCGATTGTCCGGCGTGCGGACCTGATCGGCGCGTCAGTCTCCATTCCGGATGAGGTGGCGGACCTGGACGTCTGCTACCTGAGCTGGCTTATCCCTATGCGCGCAGCTGTCGAGGCGCTCCTCGCCGAGAATCGCTACGGTCGCTTCCGGCGGGAATACATAGATCCCAACTGGACGAACCTTTTCTGGGAGCCTTGGACAAAGGAAACAGTCCTCCAGCGCGTACACGCCGACTTCATCAGCAACGCGTTGATAACGGACCCCGCGGACTGGATGCAGGCGGCGGCCGAGGGGGACCTCCCCGGCGCCGAGCCCGATCCCAGCATCATGTACGCCTCGCACATTAACGAGCTCTACTACGTGCTGGAGTTCCTTTGTTACGTCGAGCTGGCCCCTTCTCTGGCTCTGACGGCGCTGAGCGCGGATGCGGCCTACGGGTTCGGCGACGGTCCCGGTCCCGAATGGGACTGGGCCAGCATGCTGGAGGCCTACAACGAAGGCTGGGCGGTCTTCAACGCGGGCGGCTACTCGCCGGGCTGGGCCGACGAGTATGCCAATGCCCACAGTCATCTCTGTTGGGACGAGTGGGCCGGGCAGCACGCCTACTACGTGGACGATCGCAGGGCCCGGGACGTCCGGATCGTTCTGCCCTCACAGGCCTATCCAGCTACGGAACTGGCTGTGCCTTTCCAGGCCACGGCGGCGGACTCGATGATGGCCCATTGGCCGGACATGTTCGAGTGCTGGATGGGTGCGGACTTCACCGGCGACGCCAACCTGCTACGGTTAGGGGACATCACAACCGACTGGGCCGGCAACCAGGCTTTTTCCGGTTGGCTGGCCTGGGATGGGATCTTCGCCGGCGGGCCGCTTTCGTTCAGCTACAGGTGGCCGGAGATCGCGAGCGGTCAGTGGGGCGGACCGTATATTCACGATGACTACCTGTCGGCGTATCTCAGCGGCTGGACCCCGGCCTTCGGCGGCTTCTACTTCGATGGTTACCGTAACGGCGCGTGGCAGCCCATACATGGGGGTGAATGGAGTGTCTTCTTCCACTGGTGAGACGCTGGCTGTCGAGCTTTTCGTGAAACGCGACGGGCCGCCCTGTGGGAAATGCCACGCGGCCGAGGAGAAGCTCAAGCGCCTGGGGCTTTCCTATGTCCGCTTCTACATCGAGGAGAGACTGCTCGACGCCTACGAGGGCTGGCGCGACGGCGGAGTGGTCAGGGCCGCCGCGTGGATGCTTGCCGACCAGCCGATCCCGTTCTTCTACTTCCCGCAAGAGCGCGAGGGGTTTGATTACCCCGGGGCCATGAAGCGGCTGAAGGGCCTCTTGAAGGCCGCGCCGTCGAGCCCCGGAAACTCGCAAGGGGATGGGGAAAGGGAGCGGTCCCGTGGGTAGGCGCCGGGCGCACGAGCCCTCACAGGCCGACCGTGATCGCCTCGAAGAGGTCGCTGAACTCCTGGCAGTAGCCTTCATCCGCCGCAAGCTACGCAAGATAGCGCGCCCCGGCAGGGGCGCCGAATTCTCTCAGAAAGGACTTGAACTTCCGGGCGGCGCAGTGACTCATGGTGTGGGACCGGAGAATACACGGGAGGCATCATGAGCACATCGGTAGCCAGGCAAGTGGCGGGACTGGAGAAGCTGGACCTGAAGGCGCTGAGGGCCAAGTGGGAAGAACTCTTAGGCGCCGGACCTCCGCGCTACAGCAGCGCGTTTCTGCGCAAGCGGCTGGCCTATCGCCTGCAGGAACTCGCACTGGGGGGACTCTCAGAGGAGACCAGGCTCCGGATGCGCGGGATCCTCGATGAGAGCGGCCTGGATGAGGATGGCAGGCCCCTTGGCGGCAGGCGCAGGAAGAAGAACCTCCCGGTCGCCGGCACCCGCCTGGTGCGCGACTGGCAGGGGAAGCGCTGCGAGGTGACCGTGGTTTCCGGCGGCTTCGAGTTCGAGGGGCGCAAGTACCGGTCCCTGAGCGCCATTGCCCGGGCCATCACCGGAACGCGCTGGAACGGGCCCTTGTTCTTCGGGCTCCGCGGGAGCGGGCAGCAATGAACGGGAAGAGCGCCGAGCCTGCCCGCCGGGTGCGCTGTGCCCTCTATACGCGCAAGAGCCACGAAGAGGGGCTGGAGCAGGAGTTCAATTCGTTGGACGCTCAGAGGGAGTCCGGCGAGGCCTATGTCGCCAGCCAAAGGGCCGAGGGATGGGTCTGCCTCGATCAGCGCTACGACGACGGCGGGTACACCGGTGGGAACATGGAACGACCGGCCTTGCGGCGCCTGCTCGCCGACGTGGAGGCCGGCCGGGTGGACGTGGTGGTGGTCTACAAGGTCGACCGGCTCAGTCGCTCGCTCCTCGACTTCACCCGGATCATCGAGGTATTCGACCGCGCTGGAGCGTCGTTCGTGTCGGTGACCCAGCAGTTCAACACCACGACCTCGATGGGCCGGTTGACGCTCAACATCCTGCTCTCTTTCGCCCAGTTCGAGCGGGAGATCATCGGCGAGCGCATCCGCGACAAGGTCGCCGCCGCCAAGAGGAAGGGCAAGCACACCGGGGGCGTGCCGATCCTGGGTTACGATATCGACCGGGAAAAGCAGCGGCTGGTGGTCAATGAGAAGGAAGCCGGGCTCGTCAGGCGCATCTTCAAGCGCTTCCTGCAGCTGGGTTCTGCCACCGCGCTGGCCAGGGAACTCAACGAACAGGGGCACCGCACCAAGAGCTGGGTCACGAAGAAGAGCAAGCTCCGTCCGGGCCGTCCCTGGAACAAGGGCCATCTCTACCGCCTGCTAAACAACCGCAAGTACCTCGGCCAGGTCGAGCACAAGGGCAACGTCTACGAGGGAGAACACGACGGAGTAATACCCCTCAGGCTCTGGGACAAGGTCCAGAGGCTCCTGGCTGGAAACCACCGTTCCCGGGCCAACCGAAGCCGCTCAGAGACTCCGGCGATGCTCAAGGGTCTGGTCCGCTGCGGCCACTGCGGCGCGTCCATGGGCATCACTTTTACCAAGCGCCACGGCCGGCTCTACCGCTACTACCTGTGCGTGGCAGCCTCCAAGCACGGCTATGATACTTGCCCCGTGAAGGCCGTCGCCGCCGGCGAGATCGAGAAGGCTGTCCTGGACCAGCTCCGGGCTGTTTTCCGGTCGCCGGAGATGATCGCACGGGTCTTCCGCGCGGCCCAGGAGAAGCACGCCGAGGAGATTGAGCGGCTGAAGGCGCGGAAGCGCGAGATTCAGGGCAATGGAGATCGTTCGGCAGAGACACGGGCTGAGATCCAAAGTATCGACAGGCAGATTCGTCTCTTCACCCGCCAGCCGACCAGCGAGCAAGAAGTCGGCCGCGGCCTCAAGGACCTCGACACCGTATGGGAGGAGCTGTTCCCCGCGGAGCAGGCGCGGATCGCGCAGCTCCTGGTCGGGAGCGTGACCGTCAACCAGGACGGCCTGGAGCTGCGGGTCCGGGCAGGAGGCCTGGGGTCGCTGGCAGATGAACTCATGGCCGAGAGTGCGGAGGATGCTGCGGGATGAAGAACGGCGCCTCTGTGACCATTGAAGGCGAGGCCCTCGTCATCATTATTCCCATGCGCTTCAAGCGCAGGTCCGGGCGCAAACAGATCGTCGCGGCGGGAGGCCCGGGCTCAGCGGCCGTGGCTGCCGCTCCGCAGGAGGCGCTGGCCACCGCTGTGGCCAGGGCGCATGCCTGGCTAGAACTCATGGAAAGCGGGCGGTTCTCCTCAATGAGCGCGCTGGCGGAGTATCTCGGTTACGACCGCAAGTACGTGGCGCGGTTCCTCGACCTGACCCTGCTGGCACCGGACCTCATTGGCGCGATCCTCAACGGCGAGGAACCCTCGGGGCTCTCGCTGGAGAAGTTGAGTACGAGTCCGATTCCGCTGCTGTGGAAGGAGCAGCGGTCTCTACATCTGAGTCCTTGATTCTGCTGTAGATATCCTCACCTTGCGCGGCAAGCTTCTCATGGATCGTGGGCCAATATTCCTTATCCTGCTTTCCCTTGTTTAGGAACGGAAAGACAATGCAGGCAGTCGTGGAGGCCTCTTGGGCCTGCAGCCCTTAGACGCGAGAGTCCAGCTTGTCCAGCGCCCCAAGGCCTCGTCGGACGAAATCCTCGATGCACTTCAACTGGCTTGAGCGAGATCGGGCGAAGAAGTGGACATCCTCGGAGGCAATATCCACCTTGATCTGCCACCCTCCTTCATCCATCTCCCCGTACCCGACCACATCGGGCGCGTTCTCCTTGACGTCGAGGTCCTCGGTGCAGAAGTAGAGCCGGGCAGGCTCCTCCCACCATAGCCCAACCCAGGCCTTCTTGTCACGTATGTAGAATCCGGCGTACTCCCAGCCCGCTGACTTCTTGGGATTCTCTTTGGCCACGGCCTCCCCGATCATGGCCACGAGGTTCCACACGGATTTCACGCCGCGTTCCAGTTCCCACGTAACTTCCTGTATGGCCATTCCTCGCTCCTCCAAATAGCCAGCAAACTGCCCGGCCAGGAACCGAGCTTCGCGATCTTGCCACTTCTCTTTCTTGAGTGCGACCAGCAGATGCTGGGCTATCTCGTGCCAGCGACGCTGGATCACCGTGCCTGCACCTTCACTGATCGTCCCCGGAGGGTACCGGGTCAGATAGACCAGGCAGGTGTGCGCAACGCCACTGTCATTGAGAATCGCCCGGTAGCGAGCCAACTGATTCTCGCCTTCGCTGGATTCGTCCTTGACCTCTACGAAGCCTAGGAACTCAGGCGCTCTGATCTCGATGTCCGGACGTCCTTGCCGGTAACTAACCTGCGTCAGGATCTCAATGCGCGAGGCCCTCTCGGCTTCGCACTTCAGCGAATCACCGGTCAGGAAGGAAAGCAACGACAGCCCGCGTGCGGGATCCAGCGCCAGTAGCTGCCGCTGGAGGTGTGCGAAGGCCTCAGTGGTGAAGTTCTCGTCCTGGCGCCAGGCCCATTGGAAGAGTCTGGAAAGCAGATTGTCCGCCCCGGCGCCGGGTTCGGGCATGTATTCTCCCCCTGCGCAAATTCTCGGGGGGCATGGGTTGGGTGTCAAGGTTCCTAAACCACAGGCGGCGGGTTAGAATCTAGTTTCGATCCCGGCTCTCTTCTCTACTCCTCGCGGGAGTCGAACCCAGTAGATTTGTCCAAGTGCTAAGTCGCGACCTTGGAGCGGTATACAAACTGGGACGGATTGACCAAAGTCCCACTTTTTGGAGAAAGAGAGCGCTGGATGGCCGATTTTGGAGGCAGGTGGCGTTCTCCGGTCCCGGTCCTGGGCATCAGGGCTGGCCCCCGCAGTACGCGGATAACCTTGCGTAGAAGTAGGATGTAGGCCGCTTTGAGGCCTGATGGCCAACGCCGCTTCCATGGCGAAGGAAGCGTTTCGAAGTGGAGAAGTGGTGGAACAAGAAACGCCGGGAACCGAACGGCTATCTTAAGCCGCTCTCTGTCCGCAAATTACGCTACTCGCTCAAGACCTCCCAGTGACCGCCACGGGCGGGGCCGACCCGTTTGAGGCGGTTCTGGCTCTTGAGCTTATCGATTTGTTTCAAGACGGCACGCTTTGATATGCCGATCTTCTTCCCGATTGACTCGGTTGAAAGCTCGGGGTCTTCTGCAAGCAGTGTCAGTATCTGTTCTTCTGTCTTTGGTGAACCTTTCGGTGAACTCTTCGGTGAACCTTTTGGTGAACCAGTCCGTCCGCCCAAGGGAAGGACGAACCGGAAAATATCGTCCTCCACCATTTCCGGATCGTGATCGCAGTAGGCTTTGCAGTACTGGTACAATCGTCGAACTCCCGAGCCGAGTTCGTCGGCCAGGCCGATCTCCTTAAACACGCGCGCGATGACCGGGTTCTTGGGATACGGCGAGAAGAGCGCCGGATCGATCCGCCCGTGGCCATGCGGCTTGTTGCCGTTCTCGGTGAAGAGGCGTCCGCTCTCGATCACGAACTTCGCGGGGAACGGGTCAATGTACTCCCGATGAATCAGAAGATTGCCGACAATCTCTCGCAGTATGCGACCGCGCAGACTTACGCGCTGATCTCCTTCCAGATAGAACGGATCCGGAAGGTGCTTCTGCCCGAAGGATATCAGCCGGTCGTAGCTGTCGAGCAGATTCGTACGTATGTCATCGCGATCGTCGTAACGGTCCACGTCGACCCGTCGCAGAATGGCATCTGTCCTGTGATGCGAAAGCGCAGAGAGAATGGTCTCATCCTTCCCGAGCAGAAGAATGGCCGCAAGGGTCAGACCTTCCTGACCGCGCTGCAGGTCGCGCTGGAACAGTCTGGCGCTTTGCAGAAGCTCCTTGTCTTCCATCCGGGCCCAGGCGTGATCATCCTGCTGGCCGGCAGCCATGCGGCGCACCTGTTCGATCAGCCTCGGATCCAGATCCGCCAGCTCTGCGTAGGGATATATGGTGTTCTCGGAGTAGGTGCTCTGTTTGCGAGCGTAGAGACCGGCCACAAGGGTCTGGTTGTCAGTAATGTCGAGGTCCCCGTCCTCATTGCGGTCGAATATCCTGCCCGCAGTGCGGTGTACCTGTGAACTGGGCGGCACATACACGTGCAGCAGGAGCACATCCTCGATTGCGACCTCTTCGAGCGTAAGATAGGAAGGCGGATTGAGCTTCTGGGGGTTGTTGACCGCGGTGGCGAAGGCCCTCTTCATCTGCTCACTGCAGTCGGGGTCAACACCTTGAAGAGAGCCGTCGTCACCGACGCCCAGAAGGATATCGCCCCCATCGCGGTTCAGAAACGCGCAAACCGTTTCATACAGACTCCGGCTCAGCGCTCGGTGCGCAGTCTTGAACTCGACGGTCCTGGACTCGCCGCCTTCGAGCAGCTGCCGTACTCGTTCGCGCATCTAGTCTCCCTCAGCAACGATATTGTAGCCGGGAGGGAGTATGTGGCAAAGTCATCATTGCGATCCCTCTCTCTCGAGTTACGCTCAACCGGTGGGGGAGGTCGAATATGCACTCGAAGCGCGCCATCCACGCCGAAGACTGCGGCACTTGGCCGCGGCGATTGCGGCATCTTCTCGATTCGGTTGCCTGCGTCTGGATGCAGAGCTATCAGCTGGCCCGCGGCAGGGCGGCGGCGAGTTCTTCCCGGTTCATGCGCCTGGTGGCCGAGCGCGACGAGGCGCTTTGGAACGCGGCGCTTCTCGAGCGCGAGCTCGCTGTCTACCGGCGGCGGATCGAGACGCTGTACTCACACAAACGTCCGCCGGTGGCGCCGGGCGACCGCTTCGAGATCCTCCAGATCATGCGCCTGCGGGGATGGACGCTTCGCCACGCGGCCAAACGCTTCGGCGTGCACCACAACAGCATCTGGGAGTGGAGCCGCCGGTTTCGCCGCGGAGCAAATGTAGAAGGGTTCTTCGGCGCGCCCCCGCTCAACAAGGCCGGCGACGCACTGCGCTGGCTGGTCCACGAATTTCGAAGAACCTGCCCCCAACTGGCCATCGGCACCCGCACCATCGCCGGCATGATCGTGCAGGCGGGTCTGCAAGTGAGCCGCTCCACGGTGCAACGCATGCTTCGCGATAAGCCGCCGAAGCGGCCGGCGAGGACCGCTCTTAACCCGGAAGGCAGAAAGCCCTACGGCCTGCTGAAGCCGAAGTCCCCCAACCGGACCTGGCACCTGGACCTGACTGTGATCCGCACGCTGCTGCGCCGCTATTACGTGGCCGCGATAGTCGACGGGTTCTCGCGCAAGCTCCTGACGCTGAAAGTCTGCGCGCGCACGCCGCCGACCGCCGCGATGCTCGCGCTGGTCCGCCGCGCGGCAGCAATTCACGGCAAGCCCCGCTTCCTGGTCACCGACCACGGATGCCAGTTTAGAGCTGGCTTCACGACTGCCGTCGAGAACGGAACCGGTATCAAACACGCCAAGGCCAAGGTGCGCAGCTGGGCTTTCAACGGCAAGGTCGAGCGCCTGTTCCGGACGTTCAAGCTCTGGTCGCGATGCGTCCTCTGGGCCTGGGCGCCGGGCAGAAGTGCGATGGCCAGGAAGATCCAACTCCGCCTCGACGTCTTCCGCGAGTGGTACAACACCCACCGGCCCAGCCAGGCCCTCGGCGGCAGGACACCGGGTCAGGCGTGGCGCGGAGAATATCCGCCGCCGGCAAGAGTCGTCCGCGCGCGCGACGCGCAGCCCGGCATCCGAATCGTCAAGCATCGCTACGGCGACGACCCGCGGTTGCCGATGCTGGAGATCGAACTCGACTGGCCGGAGGCTGCGTAACAACCGCACGACGCTACGCGACATTAAGGTGCGAGTTGATCGACGCGGGAGAGGTCTGCCCTCGGCCCGCTTTGTCACAAGATCCGAGGTCGAGAAACGTGCCGAGGACCGTCATCCCGCGCCGAGAACTTCGTCATAGGGCCTTGGGCCGGTACACTTGTCACAAGATCTGAGGTCGAGAAACGCACCGGGGGCCGCCATTCGGTGCCGGGGATTTCGTCATAGGGTCTTGGGCCGGTACAGCTCCTCGATGCTCGAAACCTCCGGCACCGGCGTCATAAATCTCCGCTGCGCG
>CAZONU010000053.1:0-17526 GCA_964581145.1 uncultured Planctomycetia bacterium | reverse complement strand
GCCCAGCTCCCCCTCGTACTTGGCCGTCAGCTCTCCGCGCAGGCACGCCAGGGCCTGCCCCCGGCTCATGGCCGGCCCGGCGGCGATGTTCGCGGTGCCCGGCCCTATTTTCTTCGAGAGCAGTCCGGGATGCTCGCCGAGGTCGGCGGCCACGCCCATGTCCACCACGACCACGCGCGCGCCGACCGCCCCGGCCAGCACGTTGATGCCCGCGCCGCCGCGCAGGAAGTTGTGGACCATCTGGGCGGTGACCTCCTGGGGGTAGGCGCTGACCCCCTCGGCGGCCACGCCGTGGTCGCCGGCCATGATCACGATGCGCTTCCTGGAAACGTCCGGCGGCCACTTGCGGCTCATGCCGGGGACGTGCCTGGCCAGCTCTTCGAGCCGGCCCAGGCTGCCCTGCGGCTTGGTCAGGCTGTCCAGGCGCGCCTGGGCCTTTTTCATCAACTCGCCGTCGAGCTCGCGGACCTCGCCGAAGATGTCGAGCATCTCGGGGCGCATCGCTCAGTCCTTTCCTTTCAGCTTGATCGCGAGGCCGGAGACCAACATGTAAGCTTCCGCGGCCCTGCGGGCCAGTACCTGGTTGGCCCGGCCGGCGATGTCCCGGAACCTGCGGCCGAGCTCGTAGCCGGGCACCAAACCCATGCCCACCTCGTTGGTCACGGCGATTACGTGCAGGTCGGCCGCCTCGGCCGCGTCGGCGATGGCCTCCACGCGCTCCATGACTTGCTCCTCCTCTAATCCGGCGAGCAGGCAGTTGGAGACCAGCAGGGTGATGCAGTCCACAATCGCCACCTCGGCCTGCCCCTGCAGTTTCTTGAGCAGCGCAGCGACGTCCTGCTCGGCGACGTGAGTCGTCCACCCGGGCGGGCGGCTTTGCTGGTGGCGCTTGACCCGCTCGGCCATCTCCTCGTCGCGGGGGACCAGGGTGGCCACGAAGGCCACCCGGCCGCCGTGCTCCCCGGCCAGGCGGACGGCCAGGGCGCTCTTGCCGCTGCGCGCGCCGCCGGTCAGGATGATCAGCTTACCCATTACGTTCCTCCAGGTGCTCTACCGAGCCCGTCCTCAGGACCTGGCCCTTCCCGCTGCCCAGGAGTATCTCGCTCACCGAGGCCGGCGGCGGCAGCGCGTTCCAGAACCCGGTGAGGGGCCGGCCCGCCGCGCGGCAGAGCGCCACGGCGATGGGGCCGCCGTGAGCCACGACCAGCACGGCCCGCTCCGCGCTCGCCGCGTCCCGCTGCAGCTCCTCGAGGAAAGAAACCACCCGGGCCTCCATGTCGCCCAGCCCCTCGCCGCCGGGCACGGGAGTCAGGGGCCGGTCCACCCACGCGCGGTAGCGCTCGCCGTCGCGCGCGCAGATCTCGTCGCAGGTCAGGCCCTCCCATTCGCCGAAGTCCAGCTCCCGCAGGCGCTCGTCGGGCCGGGCCTCCTCCGGGCGGCCGGCGAGGATTATCTCCGCGGTCTCGGCCGCGCGGGCCAGGTCGCTGGACCAGGCCCCCTGAAACTCCTCCGCGGCCAGGCGCTCCCCCAGCCGCGCGGCCTGCCGGCGGCCCCGGGCGTTCAGCGGCGGATCGTCCCAGCCGCAGTAGCGCGACCCGCTGGTGTAGTCGGTGGCCCCGTGCCGGACCAGCGCTATCTTCACTGCCACCCGCGCCCGTCCCCGCCTCAGAACCGGACGGTGTAGCCGATCCCGCCCAGGAAGCTGCTGCGGCTGCCGCTCAGGCCCACCACCTGCTCGTACTCCTCGTCGAAGACGTTCTCCACCCGCGCGAAGAGGCGCAGGCCCTCCAGCACCTCCCAGTTGACGCCGGCGTTGAGGACCGTGAAGCTGGCCAGCTTGACGCGCTGGGCCGGCCAGGTGCTCCAGTCCACGTCCTTGGCGCCGGACTCGTAGTAGACCTCGGCGAAGAGGGTGAGCTTCCTGGTCCAGGCCGGGGCGGCGGCGGCCGGCTTGAAGGGCCGGGCCTTGAGCAGGATGCCGCAGGTCAGCTCCGGCCGGCGGAGCAGCGGCTTGCCGTCGGCGAAGTTGGGCTGGGAGTCCTCGGTGATGGCCTCGGAGTGCAGCACGGTGAGCGAGCCCTTGAGGCTGGCCCAGTCGACCGGCCTGGCGGTCAGCTCGAACTCGGCGCCCTGGGCCCGGGCCTTCCCGGCGTTGACGTAGGTGCTGTTGGGCATGCCGAACTCGAAGGTGATGAAGTCCCGGAACTCGTTGCGGAAGAGGGTGACCCCCAGGACCAGCCGCTCGTCGAAGAGGCGCTGCTCGACGCCCAGGTCGACGGTGCGGATCCGCTCGGGGTCCAGGTCCGGGTCGCCCTGGGTGAAGGTGACGAACCCGCCCAGGTCGTAGATGGAGGCGTCGAAGTTCTCGTTGAAGGTGGGGTTCTTGATGCCCTGGCCCCAGGAGGCGTGCAGGCGCGTGCCGGTGCGCTCGATCCACAGCGCGGCCGACACCCGCGCCGAGGACTTCGTGCCGTAGGTGGTGTGGTCCTCGAGGCGCACGCCGCCGTCGATGGTCAGCGCCTCCCAGAGCTCCACGCGCTTGTGGACGTAGACCGAGCGCGCCGAGCGCGAGCGGTCCACGTGGTTCTCGGAGTCCACCGCCCCGGTGCCCCGGGCGTCGATGCGGCCGGACTCCTGCTCCCAGGCGGCTCCCACGGTGAGGGTGCCCACCGCCGGGCCCCACTCGTAGATCTCCGCGTCGTTCTGCCAGTCGACGGTGAGGCGCTCAAGCTGGCGGTCGTTGCGGAAGTTGGAGGTGTCAACCGCGTCGACGAGGTCCTCGTAGAGGTAGTCGCTGAAGACCCGGCCCAGCTTGAGGCGGCTGTCCACCAGGTCGGCGATGCGCCCGGAGAGCTCCAGGCCGACCAGCTCGCGGCTGTGCTCCACGCGCGCGTTGGGGTCGGGGGCTGCGTCCTGGGTGTAGTTGCCGGACTCGTCGCCGGCCGCGTGGGCCACCAGCTTGGCGTGCAGGCCGCCGGGCATCTCGAAGTCGACGCGCCCGGAGAAGGTGGTCGCGCGGTAGTCGCTGTTCTCGATGCGGCCGTCGGTGAGGTCGAAGCGCGAGAGCGCCAGGTTGTAGGCTACCGGGCCCTCGGCGCCGACCAGCCGGGCCGCCTCGCGGGTGGTGCTCCAGGTGCCGGCCTCGACGGAGAGCTCCGCGCGCGGCTTCCCGGAGCCCCGGGCGGTGATCACCTGGACGGCGCCGGTCATGGCGTCGGCCCCGAACAGCGGCGTGCCCGCCCCGCGCAGGACCTCGACGCGGCCCACCCCCGCGGGGTGCAGCGTCTCCCACGCGAAGGAGCCCCCGTCGTCGTTGACCTTGAAGCCGTCGAGCAGCACGGTGGTGTGGTCGCTCTCGCCGCCGCGGGTGAACAGGCTGGTCTTGGTGCCCCGCGTGCCCGAGCGCACGAAGTTGACCCCCGGCGTGAAGCGGAGCTGCTCCCAGGTGTCGGCCGGGCGGCGCAGCCGGAACTCCTCGCCCTCCACCACCGAGACCGAGGAGCCCACCTTCTCCGGCTCGGTGGGCAGGTGGCTGGCGGTGACCACGATCTCCCCGGGCTTCTCCGGTTTCGGCTTGGGCCCGGGCTGGGGACCCTCGAGGGGCTCTCCGGCCGGGGCCAGGGCCGGCCAAGCGATGAGCATCGCTGCCAGGGCAAGTTTCCCGCGCATTTGGTCAACTGCTCCTTCCGCACTCGTGAATTCCCGGTCCGCCCGCGCCGCCCGGCACTCCCGGGCAACCCTTCATGCCCTCCGGTCCGGAAAAGAAAAGCCCGGACCGGGAAGGCGGTCCGGGCGAAAGGCGCGTTCGGCCCCGGCCGCAGTCTCCCCGGTGCTGGGAGCCGCGTCCCCCGGCCGGCGCAGGCCTCCTGGCTTCCGGGCTCGAGGTCCCGGTCACAGTGGGCCCACCGCGGCGGATTCTCACCGCCTTGCCTGCAGGTTCCCGCGAGGGAACCGGCCGGATGCTATGAACTTGTCAGCGAGGGGATTCTAGCACGGCCTCGGCGCCCCGCAAGCGGAAATTCGGGCCTGGTTCAAATCTCAGAAGTTAACAACCGCGTTACGGCCGAGGGGCGGGTGAAATCGGATGAGAACCCCTACTGCTTCATTCCTTCGCCATCGCATTCGGCTGTTCCTCAACAGGAGGAAACTCCTCCTCCGATATCCCCATAGTTCCATACAAGACATTCCAGTGGCGTTTGGAAAAACAGCGAAGAATAAAGTGCTCATTTCGGTGCGCCTCGCTGTCCCAACACAGGGGGCCATCGCGAGAGGAACGTGTAGAGGGCTTCCGATATTCATACTTGGCCCCCGTTCGCGGGCACCTGATCCGTTCAGGCTTAATGAGGGCTTCCGCAACGAGGTCGTCCAGAGAATCGGGAAATCCGTGATGTCTTGCTTCATATTCTTGAACAGCCGCGCGCACTTCAGCCAGGTTGTTCTTACACACGTGCGTTCCGTGCCCTTCAACGTAGACCGATGCCAAGCCGTGCCAAGCCGAACCGAGCAGGAACACAGCCATGGCGATCAACGTCGTAATCAACAGAGTCTTGCGTCCAACGAACCGACATCGCTTGTTGGAGCGGATCGCCACTGAGAGCAAGACAGTCAGGCCAGCAAGAGCCAATAGCCAGAAAACCAAAGCCATTGTGTGGCCTCCTATTCCTCAAGGGCCAAAATACACGAATCGGCGGGGCGCCTCCCCCTTATACCGGCCCCAGATTCTTGGACGCGAGTTTAGCGCGGCGGGCGGCATCATGTCAAACCGCTTCCCGTGCCGCTTCAGCCTCGTAGCCGGCCCGCGCCTGCCTGGGGCATTTCCAGGGACATCCATGAACGAGCCTCACTGCCCCGCAGCCTCAGAGCCAGAGCCGGAGGTTTCTCTACTGCTGTTACTCAGGTGCAGCCCCTTTTGAACTAGGCCGAAATCTATCCGACAAGGTTCATGTCCAGGAACCAGTAGCCGTCGCGGAGGACGCGCTCTCCCGCGACGAGCTCCAGCGGGCGGGAGAAGAGCGGGCCGTCCACGACCACGGTGTGGTACTCGCCGTTCTCCCCGCAGGCGTCGGCGCCGGCGGACTCGATCTCGGCCGTGAGCTCGCCGTCCAGCCGGCGGCCCAGGAGCTCGGGAGAGAGCGCCCCGTCCTTGAGCGCGACCAGGCGGGCCTCGAAGCCGGCGCCCAGGAACTCGTCGAGGAGCTCGCGCCGGTCGCTCTTCCAGAGGGGCTCGCAGGCCGCCATGCCGGCCGAGGCGCAGACGCGCTCCACCCACTCGCGGTGCGGCTCGACGTCGATGTCCCCGAAGACGCCGGCGGTGACGCCTCTGCCTTTGAGCCCGGCCAGGGCGTCGAGAAAGGTCTTCTCGTATTCGTCCCAGGACGCGGCCCGGAAGACGATAGGGATGCCCAGCGCCGCGGCCTGGGCGCGAAGCACGTCGGCCGCCAGACCGTGCGAGCGCGAGCGCTCTCCGCTCTCGGTGCACATGTTGAGCAGCCAGCGCGCCTGGCCGCCGGCGCGCACCGCGCGGTAGAGCGCCAGGCAGGAGTCCTTGCCCCCGCTCCAGGAGCAGAAGAGGGGCTTCCCCCTGAGGGCGCCGGCAGAGCTCCCTTGAGAGTCAGCGGCCGGCGGCGCTAGCAAACTCGTTCCTCTCCCAGATATATCAGGACCGCATTGTCGTCATCGCCCTTGCGCCGCACGGTCAGCGTCCGCTCGCCGAACCGGTAGCGGATCTCGTCGGGCGGGCCCAGGTGCGGCGCGACGGCCTCGCGGACCTCCTCCGCCCGGAAGCTCTCGGTCAGCAGCCAGCTTCCGGCCCCGTCTTTGAGCCGCCCGGCCCTGCCGCCGAGACCGGCAGGCGCGAGGTGCGGCAGGGCCACGCACAGCCCTCCGCGGCGGACGAAGTCGCGGACGGCCTCCAGCGTCGGGGGACTGACTTCCACCCCGGTCAGGAAGACCAGCTTCACGTTCTCAACATCCTTCGCCCCGGCCAGATGGTCGTAGACCACGGCGCCGCGCAGCGGGCAGAAGAAGTCGTGCTTCATGCCCCGGTAGCTCTTCCCGTGATAAGAGAGCCCCTCGGCGTGGACCTTCCCGTGGGTCAGGAGGTGCCAGAGGCCGAACCACGCGGCGGTCTCTGGCGTGGTCTTGAGATTCTCCGCGCCGTAGAGCGCGTCGGGCAGCCAGGACTCCGCCTGCCCCCAGCAGGAGTCCGGAAAGCGCACCACGGCAACTTCGGGCCGCAGGTCGCGCCAGTCGTAGGGCCGGGGATGCGCCGGGACGTACTCTTTCGCGAACCAGCGGTAGACCTCTCCGTACTCGGTGGGCGCGAAGCGGGCGGAGCTTCCCTGCCCGAGGCGCTCCAGCAGGCCGCTGGGCGCGCTTCGGAGAGGATGAAGGACGTTCTCCACGAATATCCGCTCCGCGCCCATCCAGTAGGCGTAGAGCAGCGCGCAGCGCAACTCTTCCGGAGAATGGCCGGGAAAGCCGCTCTCCGCGAAGCCGAAGGCGGGCACTCCCCAGAGGTCCGGCGCGACCGAGAAGCCCGTCCCGTACTGCCGGGCCGCGCCCAGCGCGACGGCCGCCCAGACGGGGTCGAAGCCCTCCTTCATGAACTTGGGGCAGACGCTGATGCCCGCGCGCGCGAAGGTGTGGAACATGACAGGAAAGACGTGCTCGGTGAGCATCTCGACGCCGGCCCGGCGGTACCCCTCCGCGACCGTCTTCGCTGAACGGTGAACGGCCGCATAGGCCTCCGGCAGGCTCATGCCCTCGGTGGCCGCGAAGTAGGGATGCACCCGGCCGCTGCGCGCGTTGTCGCCGCCGCCGTTGGTGTTGACCTCCCGGCGCATCTGGCCGTGCTCGGGCTCGTCGTAGAGCACGCCGCGGAACTCCGGGAGTTGCGCGGCCTCTGCAAGGAGTTCTCCGGAAACATCGAACCTGTGGGTCCCGTCGGGATGGGCCAGGATGTCGCGGCCCGCCCCGTCCGGGAAGTCTCCCTCCACGCAGTAGTTGGTGGTCTCTTCGTTAGCAAGAAAGTACAGGCCGGCCCCGCGGCAGGCCGCGGCGAAGGCGCCGAAACCCTCCGCGGTGCCTTCGAGGCCTATCCGGCTCTTCTCCCGCGCGCGCGGACCGTTAATTTCCGGAGTAAACTGGCAGACGATGAACTCCGCGCCCAGCTCCCGCACTGCCTTGAGGAACGGGAGTCGCTCCCGGGCGTCCCTGGGCGCGGGACCCTCGACGCCGAACGCGCAGCCGGTCGGCATGTGCTGCCTTCTTCTCTCGGTCAGCCCAGGTGCTCCGTGAAGAACTCCACGGACTTGTTCCCGCCCCAGGAGTGCTCGGCGGGGAAGTAGTCGAGTTCCAGGCGGTCGGAGGCGCCCGCCGCCCCGTATATCTTCTTCAGCTTCCTGTAGCAGAGCATGGCGGTGTCCACCTTGAAGCAGGAGTCGAAGGCGCCGATGTCGATGAGCAGCGGCCTGGGGGCCAGGAGCCCCTGCAGGTCGGGCAGGTCCACGAGCTTATACAGCCCCGGGGCCACCTGCATCCCGCAGTAGTTGATGTCGCGCATCCCGAAGTAGGCCCAGAGGTCGCTGTAGCAGATGATCTCCGCGGCCCTGAAGCGCCTGTCGCAGAGCGCGGTCCACAGGGTCATGGTCCCGCCGCCGGACAGGCCCATGACCCCCAGTCGCCTGGGGTCCACGCCGGGCAGGCGGCTGACGAAGTCGGTGGCGGCCATCCCGTGGGCCACGTTTATTGACACCGAGGTCATGCCCAGCATGGTGGCGTGCAGGTAGTAGAGGTTGCACCAGTCGCGCTGCTCGGGCTTGCGGTGATTGGGCTTGCGGCTCTCGTCGCGCTCGCCCTTGCCCATCCAGTCGATGGCGTAAGTAATGAAGCCGGCCTGGGCCATCTGGTGGCCGTAGTTTGAGTTGGCGCTGGCGATGCCGGCGCGGAGTTCCGGCGCGGAGTCGTTGCCCATCACGGTCTCCTTGCCGAACTCGCCGTGGCCGTGCCAGCAGCAGATGGCCGGGCGCCTCTGGCCGCGCTTAAAGTCCCCGGGCCAGTTCACCTGGCAGACGGCGGAAGCGTGCTTGCCGATGTCTATCAGCCAGCGCTGCTTGCGGAGGCCGTCGTGCTTCCACTCGGCCAGGAGCTGCGGCCGCAGCGGGACCTTCTTGGGGAAGTCGCCGAGGGTGGCCATGACCCGCGGCAGCGTCTTCTTCTTCCACGCGCCGAATTCACGCTTGTTCCTGCCGCGGAAGGCGCACTCCGGGCGGTGCTCCAGGGCCAGCTTGTGGAACATCTCCTGGGGGCTCATGCTGCGAAGGGTCATGGCGGGCTCCTTAACGAACGGGCTCGCGCGGGAGTCTAGCCTGCCTGGCAACGGCCGCAACCTCCAAAAAAGCGCGGCTTTCATCGCCACCTATTAGCGAGAAAATGCCGGGATCCCGCGCGAACCCCATGCGGCGGATGACGGCCCGGCCACTATTCCGGCCGAAAGAGCGCGACTTACCGGCCCCGCAATGCGTCCCCAGATTGGACATAGAAAGGTCGCCGCCGGACATGGACAGGAACCGCCTCCCAGAAAAGCCCGATCCCGAGCCGGCCCGCAATCCGGCCGGGGGCTTCCCGGGACTGGCCGGCCGGCTGCGGCTGATCCTGCCCTCCGTCGAGGTGCGCTGCCCCGACGGGCACAAGATGAGCATCCCCGCCCAGTACGCCGCGGCGGGCCGCGAGCTCTACTGCCCCAAGTGCCGCCAGATATTCCGGCCGAGCTCTCCGGAAATGAAGGCCGCCCGCCGCCGGGCGCGCGTGCTGCCCTCCTACAGGAGCCCCAATCCCCGCAAGATGGACGGCCTGTACAGCGGCCGCCGGGGATACCTGCCCGACCGGCTGCGGCCCGCTCTGCGGCGCGCCTGGCGCGGTGTCCGGCGCGCGGCAGGGAGCGCCGGCCGGAGGCTGCGGGAAGCGGCGGAGCTGGCCCGGGGCGGGCTCGCCGGCCTGGCCGCGCGCGTTCTTCGCCGCAAGTCGGATGCCGCCTCGCCCCCGCCCGCGCCCCGCCCCGCTCCACAAGCCCGCCACCTGGCCGCCTACCAGGAGCTGGCCCGGGCCTTCCCGGCCATCGCCGGGCGGCTGAGGTCGGTGCTGCTGCCCGAGGTGGAGGTGGTCTGCCCCCGGGGCCACAAGCTGAGCGTGCTCGCCGAGCTGGCCGCCGCCGGCCGGGAGATCTTCTGCCCGCGGTGCCGGACGGCCTTCCGGCCCGGGGGCGAGGCCGCCGCGAGCGTCGAGGCTCCCCCGGCCGC
Source organism: uncultured Planctomycetia bacterium (assembly GCA_964581145.1). Classification (GTDB taxonomy): domain Bacteria; phylum Planctomycetota; class SZUA-567; order JAKLDR01; family JAKLDR01; genus CAZONU01. The sequence goes on along the minus strand of CAZONU010000053.1, from coordinate 8,227 downwards.
CCGCGACGCCGAGCCGGCGGCCAGGAAGCCGCGCGCCGCGCGCCGCCGCGTCCGGGAGCGCATGGCGCGCGCCAGCGGCTGGATGATCTCCTGCACCATTCACTCGGCGCTGCTGATGGTCGCCATGCTGGTGGGCGTCAAGGTGACCACCACCGCGAAGGCCGAGAAGGACTTCTGCATCGAGTCCTCCCTGGAGCCCGCCCGGGAGTACGAGATGGTCCGGGTCAGCAAGGACCGCGACATCTTCAGGAAGGAGACCGACGAGGAGCGGGGCTCCGAGTCCGCCGAGGTTGAGAAGCCCCACGTGGCTCCCGAGCTGGAGGGCCGCGAGGCCGACGAGATCACCGAGGACGCCGGCCTGGCGGGCCAGAAGGTGCCGCCCGCGCCGGTGGTCACCGAGCCGCTGGAGACGCCCATGGCCGCGCTGATGGACCGCCGCGGCCTGGTGCTGAGCACCCCCCGGGGGGCCGGGGTGACCACCCCGATCCGGACCGGCAACTTCAAGCCGGGGGTGACCGCCGGCCTGGGGCCGGGGATCATGTCCCTGCGCGGGGACCCCAGGCTGCGGCTCAGGGCCGCCGAGAAGTTCGGCGGCGGCCAGGAGACCGAGACCGCCGTGGAGATGGCCCTCAAGTGGCTGGCCGACCGCCAGCTCGCCGACGGCTCCTGGTGGAACGACGCCAAACGCAAGGCTTCGGCCGAGAGCTGCAACTACCTGGCTACGACGGGAGTGGCAACCCTGGCCTTCCTGGGCGCGGGCTACAGCCACAAGCACGGCAAGCACAAGGCGACCGTGGGCAGGGCCCTGGACTGGCTGATGTACAACCAGAAGGGCAACGGCTCCTGGTGCCGCAGCCCCGCCCGGCAGGAGATGCACGCCCAGGGCATCGCCGCGCTGGCCCTCATCGAGGGCTGCATGGCCTCGCCCTCCGGGGAGGGCAGCGAGAAGCTCAAGAAGTCCGCCCAGCGGGCGGTGAACTTCATCTGCAAGGCGCAGTGTCCCTACTCCGCCTGGGGCTACCGGCCCTACGGCGGGCGGGGCACGACCTTCATTGAGAACTCGGTGGTCATCTGGAACGGCATGGCCCTCAAGGCCGCCAAGACCGCCGGCCTGCGGGTCGACGGCAAGGCCTTCATGGGCATGGCCAAGTGGCTGGACGACGCCCAGGGCTCGGGCGGGCAGTACGCCTACGGCGGCAACTACACCCCCGCGGCGCCCATCAGGCGGAGGGGCGCGGTCATCGACGGCGGCGGCCGGGTCAGGATCGCGCGGCGCAGCTCCAGCGCCTGCCTGGTGGGCGCCTCGATGATGATGCGCTTCTGGACCGGGACCCGCCCCGGCGAGCGGGACACTCACAAGAGCGCGGACATCGTCCTGCGCGGCCTGAGGCAGTGGGTCGCCGCCTGGGAGAAGGCCCGCGACCCCCGGGCGCAGGGCGGGGCCGTGAAGGTCCGCGGGGCGGCCGTGGCGCTCAAGCCCCGGCCGCAACCGGTCACCTGCACGCCGGACCTCTACACCATCCACCACGGGACCATCGCCATGTTCCAGATGGGCGGCGGGCGCTGGAAGGCCTACAACGCGCTGATGAAGAAGCTGGTGCTGGCCAGCCAGCACAAGGACGGCCACTGGCCGCAGGTCGCCTACGCGCAGAACACCAAGTTTTCCACGGCCCTGGGCGCGCTGATCCTGGAGAGCTATTACCGCTACTCGCCGCTCTATTACAAGGCTCCGGCGTTCCAGGCCGGGCCGGGCAAGGGCGCGAAGCAGCCCGAAAGCAGGCCGGTCAAAGCGCCCCGGCGAATGATCCGCCCGGACGATTAAGGGGCCGCAGAAGTTCTCAAGGAGTTCGCATGTCCCGGAGGGCCGGAGGCGGGGCGCAGGAGGCTTGCCTCCCTCTCTAGTTGTGAGCGGCCCCCTGCCGTTTCTCTTCCGCGTTGCCGCCCCTCGTGCGGCGGCCTGCGGTTTCTTAAGGAAAGCACCGGCCCCCTTCATGAGAAAGTGAGGGGGCCGGTGCGGGGGCTCTCCGCCCCCGGGGCCGGGGCCGCGGCTTCGGCCTCGGGACTTTTGCGGACCGACTCAGCTCTTTCTGCCGCGTCCCCGGCGCTTACGCTTGTTCTTCCTGGCCTTTCCCGCCCTGGGCGGGGCCTTGCGGCTGGCCGCCGGGCGCCGCTTGCGCCTGGGCGGCTTCTTCTTCGGGCCGCTGGCTGCGGCCAGGAGCGCGCGCACCTCGCCGTCCGAGAGGCGCCGGCAGCTCCCCGGTTTCAGCCTGCCCACCTCCAGCGGGCCGATGCGCCTGCGCACCAGGCGCCGGACCTCGAGGCCCACGGCGGCGAGCATGCGCCGCACCTGGCGGTTGAGCCCCTCGGTGATCTTGATGGAGATTTCCCCCCGGCGGCCTTTGTGCAGGAGCTTGACCTCCGCCGGAGCGGTGCGTCCCTCGGCCAGGTAGACTCCGGCGCGCAGCTTGGCCAGGGCCGCGGGCGAGGCGGGACCGTCGACGGTGACCCCGTACTCCTTGGGCACCGCGTAGCGCGGGTGGGTCAGCCGCTGGGTGAGCTCCCCGTCGTTGGTGACGACTATCAGCCCCTCGCTGTCCTCGTCCAGGCGGCCCACGGTGTAGAGCCGGCGGGGGTCGGGGACCAGGTCCACCGCGCGCCGCCTGCCGCGCTCGGCGCGCAGCGAGCAGATGACCCCGCGGGGCTTATACAGCAGATAATAGGCGGACCGCTGGGCGCGGACCGGCTCGCCGTCCAGGCGGATCTCCTGGGTGCCGGGGTCGGCCCTGGTGCCCAGCTCGGTGACCAGTTTTCCGTCGACCTCCACGCGGCCCTGGAGGACGAACTCTTCGCAGGCCCGGCGCGAGCCGAAGCCCGCCCGGGCCAGGATCTTCTGCAGCCGCTCGGGTGCCATGGCCCCCCCAGTTTCGCAGCAGGGGGCGGATAATCAAGCTCCGACGTCCCTCCGCTTGAGAAATCCCGCGCTTTTGTCGATAATTACGCCGGGAGGTCTGGCGAGTCCGACCGGTCGGACGGGTCCGACAAGTCTGACAGGCCCGACCCGGCTGCGGGGCCGCACGAGGGGAGAAGGTTATGCCCAAGGAAATCTGCCACCTGTCCGCCGACGCCGAGAAGGGGCGCGCCGTCCTGACCGTGGACCGCGACACCCTGGACATGGGCGAGCAGCAGGAGTTCCGGGCGGGCTGCCGCAAGCTGCTGGACAGCGGGCAGCCCCACGTCTACGTCGACCTGCGCGCGCTGCGCAGCCTGCTGAGCATCTACCTGGACATCGTCCTGGAGGCCAGCGGCGAGGCCCGGGAAGCCGGCCGGCGCTTCACGGTGCTGGCCAGCGAGCGGCTGGGCGACCTCTTCCGCACGGTGGTGGGCCCCGAGCTCCTGGAGGTCGCCTACACCGATCCCGAGTAGCGCGCCGGCGAAGGGGGTTCTTGTCGCCGCGCGCCCCAATATCCGACAGAAGCTCCTCTGCCTACCTCCAGGCTATCTCCACCCCCCGGCCCTCCTCGCGGGCGCGCTCGGCCGAGAAGCCCATCAGGTGCCCGCTGACCGAGTCGCCGAGGTCCGTGCAGGAGATCGACCGCGGCTCGTCGCGCATGAAGCGCACGAAGTCGGCGACCAGGCGCATGTCTCCGCCGCCGTGGCCGCCGAAGGCCCCGGTGGTGTCACCGGTGACGGCCAGGTCCACGACCTCCTCGGTGTACTCGGCATTTCCCGGGCGCGTGTCTATGTGACGGACGACGAACTTCTGGTCCTCGATGCAGCCCTGAATCTCGCCGCGCGTGCCGATCAGGTGAATGCTCCGGGAGGCCTTGCTGCAGCCGCCGATCATGTTCAGCGTCGCCGTGGAGCCGTCCTCGAAGTCCACGACCACGGACTGGTGGTCGACGGCGTCGTTGTCGCACTTCCAGGCGCAGCGCCCCCAGATGGTGTCGCCCTTGAGGTACTCCTCCTTCTGCTCGATGGTGGGATTCTCGACGCCTTCGAGCTCGGCCCACACGTAGAAGCTCCAGCGCTCCGGGTGGTCGAGGTAGTGCTTGCGGGCCGAGTAGAGGCAGCCGGCCTCGATGGGGCAGTCCACCAGGCAGCGGGTGCCGGCGCCTTCCGGGGCCTTCTCGGGGCGGAACTGCATGTTCGAGCCGAAGCTGGCGATGCGGGCGGGCCTCACCCCGCTCTTCATCCAGGCCATCAGGTCCAGGTCGTGGCAGCTCTTGGCCATGAGCATGCCGCAGCCGCACTGGTCCCTCCGCCGCCACTTGCCGCGCACGTAGCCGATGGCCACGTGGTGGTAGCTGACGTGCTCGGTGAACTGCCCGTTGATTACCTCGCCGATCTCGCCGGCGGCGACGCGCTTCCTTATCTCCGCGTAAAACGGCGCGTAGCGCAGCACGTGGCAGATCATCACCTTGCGGCCGTGCGCCCGGGCGCACTCGGCCAGCGACCACATCTCCTCCTGGTTCACCGCGAAGGGCTTCTCCAGGAGCATGTCGTAGCCGGCCTCCAGGAGCGGCAGGCTGGTGGGCACGTGCTCGTGGTCCATGGTCCCGTTGACGACCGCGTCGGCGAGCCGGCCGCGGCGGGCCAACTCCCCGGCGCTCTCGAAGCAGCTCTTTTCGTCGAGGCCGAAGCGCCGCTGCGCCCGCCTGCGGCGCGGCTCGACCGGGTCGGCCACCCCGACTATCTTCAGCTCGTCGGGATGCTTCTCGGCATAGGAGGCGTAAAGCACCGCCCTGTGGCCGGCGCCGACGATGACCGCGGTTACGGGTTTGTCGCTCATGACAGCCCTCCTCTCCGCCGGGCGGTCTTTTTATCCGCCCCGCCGGGCCCGTCAAACACCCCGGAGTGAACCTGCGCGCGCTTGCGGCGTTCAGAGGTGTTGGATAGGATGTCCCGGGTGGTCCGACTTGGGAGGAACCCGTATGCGAGTTGCCCGGCTCTTAGGTCCAGTCGCGCTCGTCGCCCTGGCCGCCGGCTGCGGCCCGGCGAGAACCGAGCGGCCGGCCCCGGCCCACCGCCCGGCGGGAGGCCGCGCGCTGACCGGACCGCCCCTCGCGTCGGCCGCCGGACGCTCCGCCCCGGAGATTCCCGGCCCGGCCAGCCGCTACCCGGCGGGCATCGACCCGGCGCGGACCAGCCGGGACCCCACCTGGGGCTACCTGAAGGAGAACCCCATCAAGGTCGGCGGGCCGCGGGGCACGCCCGGCCCGACCTCCCAGCGGCTCTACCTGCGCCACCTGCGCGACTCCAACTTCCTGGCCATGCGCTTCCGGCGGGCCGGCAACGTGGGCCCCGGCCCCGACGGCCACATCATCGACCTCTACGAGCTCACCGGCGTCGACGGCCGGACCTACCGCCTGCACCTGGACATGTACCACCCCGAGGTCAACCCCCTGGACCTGAAGGCGCCCCGGGGGCTCTTCTTCCAGAAGCCGCGCGGGCAGGGCGCCCCGGTGGGCCCCGGTGCCGTGCTCCTCGCCCGCCTGCCCCGGGCCGAGGGGCCCATGCGCCGCGCCGAGGCCGACTACCGGCTGGCCCTGGCGCTCTGGCGCGAGCTGGGCGGGAAGGCCAACCGCCGGGCCAGGCAGCGCAGGTACCTGGACTACGTGCTGGCCTCGCAGCGCTACCTGCTGGCCGCGGTCAACTACGCCGAGGGCCTGGAGGCGGACACCTCCCGCCGCCGGGCCTGCGCCCGGGGCGCGGCCGAGGCCATCGAGGGCTGGCTGGTCCGGCAGCGCGAGGAGAAGTACCAGTCCCCGCCGCCCGGGGTCCGGATGTGGATGTACTACTACCTGGGGCGGGCGCGGACCTCGGCCGGAGAGGTGGAGAAGGCCTGCCGGGAGGGTTTCGACCGGGCGCTGGCCTTCAATCCCGATAAATTCCCCACGGCCGGCTCCCGCGCCTGGGCCTGGCAGATGCGCCTGACCGCCGCCTACGTCAAGGCCCGCACCCTGACCGACGCCGCGGCCGACGAGGCCGGCTGGGAGCGGGCCCTGGCCGCGGCCGGCGGCGAGCTCCTGGAGCGTCCGGAGAGCGCCGGGCGGGCCCTGCGGGTCCGCGCGCGCATATTGCGGGTCAGGTGCCTGGTGGCCCTCGGCGAAATCCCGAAGGCCCTGGCCGAGTACAAGGCGGCCCGGGCGGACATCAAAGACCTGAAAGGCTCCGAGGCCAAGGAGACCGGGCGGCTGGCCTGGCAGGCCCTCCAGGCCGTCGGTCCCGGCCGGGCCCCCGCCGGCGACGCCACCGAGATGGCCACCCCGGAGGTGATGGTCCGCACCGGGCTGGGCCTCTACCGCCAGAAGAAGTACGCCGCCGCGGTCAAGGTCTGGCGCGCGGCGGTCGCGCAGACCTCCGGGCTGGGCTTCGCCGAGCGGGTCAAGCCCGAGCGCGAGGCCCACGCCCGGCTCTACATCGGCATCGCCCTGCACCGCACCGGCAGGTACCGCCAGGCCCAGCAGGCCTACGCGGGCGCGCTGGTCGAGCTCTGGGAGAAGATGCCCGCGGCCTTCCGCAAGGACCCGGAGAACAAGCGGCTGATCGCCGACCTCAAGGAGAAGGTATTCAGTTACTGCGCGCGGAACGGCCGCATCGCCGCCGAGCAGGAGAAGCGCCAGGCCCCCGCCAAGTTCGACGAGAAGCGCCTGGCCAGGTGGCGCGAGTGGGAGAAGAAGCTGGGGGGCGGGAAGTAGGCGAGCGCCGGTCCCCGGTCAGGAGGTCCGTCATTATGAGAAGGCGCGGGCTCCCGGTGTATCTGGCCCTCGCGGCCCTGGCGGCCGCCGGCTGCGCGCCGGCCACGAAGCCTCCGTCCGCGGCGGAGGCGGCTACTGAGACGCCAGTCAGGAAAGCCGGTCCCGCTTCCGACGCCCCCAAATCCGCGAGCTTGCCGGTGAGCAGGCTGGTCAGCATCGCTCTCGTCCGGACGGACAGCCGGGACAGGATACGGATACTCAAGGCCGCCATCAGCTCCTCGAAGAAGCTGCCCTTCGAGAGCCGAGTCGCAGCCAAAGGCGAGCCCACCGCCAGGTACTATCTGGGCTTGACTTACTACCGGCAGGGCAGCCATCTGGAGGCCCAGCACGCCTGCGAGGGCGCGCTGGTCGAGCTCTGGCAGAAGATGCCCGCGGCCTTCCGCAAGGACCCGGGGAACAGGAAACGTATCGGGGCGCTCAGAGAGATCCTCAGGAGGTGCGCGTGCCTGGGCAGCATGGCCGCCGAGCGGGAGCATCGGCTTAACCCTTCCGAGTTCAACAGGCGGCAGGTCGCGAAGTGGGCGGCGTGGAGCGGAAGGGACATGAGCAGGACGTCGGACCTGACACACTACCTTGGGCTGGCGCTCATGGATGAGGCCGACGCCGGGGCGAGAGAGGCCGGAGAACCGGAAAAGGCGGGCAAGAAGGACGCCGCCGCCAGCAAGCGCAGGGAGGCCCTCAAGCTCTACGCCGAGGCGGAAAAGAAGTTCCTGGAGACGTCCAAGGAATCCGGGCTCTACGAGGAGAGCCTCTACCTGGCCGGGGTCTGCTGCTACCAGGCGATGAGCGTGCTCGGCTATGAGGGCGCCAGCCCGGAGGAAAAGGCCGCGGCCGGCAAGTCCGGCATACGCGCGCTCAAGCACTACGACACCTACCGGAAATGGGTCAAGGCCCATCCGCCCAAGGCGCGTAGCTCTGACTCCAAGAGAGCGGCGAAAGAGCTCAAGCGCATCAAGGGCCTGCGCAAGTCGCACGCTGCCGCGATCACCCTCTACGAGCCATGGATCCACTGCGACCTGGACAGGCTCCCCGAGGCCATCAAAGCCGCCGAGGCCCTGCGCGGGCGCAAGGACCTGGACGCCGTCCAGCAGCGCACCGTCCATCGCTTTCTCTTCCGGGCCTACGTCGCCGAGGCCGGGCGCCGGAAGACGTTCGCCGAGGCGGCCGGGTACCTGCTCAAGGCCGAAGCCGAGGCGGGCTGGTTCGTCGAACAGAGAGACAAGACTGCGGACCTCAAAGAACGGGCGGCGCTGACTTCCTTCGCCGCCCACGCCTCCGGGAAACTGGAGGCGGCCTGGCTGGAGGCGGTCAAGCGGGCGCTGAAGGAAGGCGTGGACGAAGCCGAATTGGAAAAGTTCCTCAAAAAGAGCAGGTACGGGCGGGACACATTGCAGAAGCTCAAGGACGGGGTCAACGCCTGGCCTGGATATTTCATAAGAGAAGGCGGGTAACTCCCCGAACGCGAGAGC
>CAZONU010000052.1:0-17573 GCA_964581145.1 uncultured Planctomycetia bacterium | reverse complement strand
GTATCGACCACCCCGAAATCTGGGGGCCGCTCTACGAGCGCGCCGAGAAGCTGCGCCTGCAGGAGACCGAGGGCCAGGGCCTCGCGCACCTGACTGCATTGCTCAAAGGAAAAGACGAGCAGGCCGCCGAGAAGGCTGCCAGAGAGTTATTGATACACCGCCGGCACGTGGAACGCAGCAGGGGGGACATGTACCGGAAGTCGCGCGAAGCGCGAAGCGGTACGTGTCCCCCGACTGCGGAGCAGAACGGGGAGCGCTGGTTCGCCCAAGACCCCGCACCGGAAGACCTCCACCGGCCTCTCCTCTACGCTGCCAACCGCGTCGCCCACGGCGAGCCCTACGCCTCCATTGCCCGCGAGGTGGGCCGTGCCCACGACGAGATAGCCCGCTGGGCTTTCGTCTACGCGAAAACCTGGGACCGGGTCTGGCCCCAGGCCCGGCTGGCCGCTGCGCAATTCGGCGCGGCGCTGGCCATTAACAGGCTGCTGGACCTCATTGCCGGGCCCGACGCGGGGCTCGCCGCCCGCGCCGCGCGGACCCTGCTCGTTCATCGCCGCCACATGCACTGGGCGCGGGAGAATCAACCACCAAGACACCAAGAGCACCAAGAACAACCTGAGAGCCTTTCCGCGGCGATAGTCTCCCGCGATACCGCCGAGCCCGCCCGCGACCTGAGTTCTCCTTTGTGGCCTTGGTGTCTTGGTGGTGAAAAAGGTTGGAGAATCCGCGACGGCCCCGGCTAGCGGCGGCGCGGGCCGCGCGGCTACTTCATGTTCACCGCGTTGACCAGCAGCTTCTCGGTGCTCGCGTTGCGCTCGTAGAAATCCATGCCCATGACGATCACCCAGCCGCGGCCGGCCTTGCGGGCCACCACCGCGCTGGAGGTGGTCGAGCCGGCCAGGACTTGCTGCCCGGGAAGGCTGGTGCCCAGCCGGTAGAGGATCGTCGAGTTGCTGGCGGTGAAGGCCGCGCCGATGCCCCTGGCGATCTGCCGGGCCGCGGGGGTGCCCAGGAAGGCCCGGCTGCCGCTGCTGGTGGAGTTGACCCGCTGCAGGTGCATCAGCCCGGACTGCAGCAGCCAGGTGCACTGGCTGCTCTCCGGGCCCAGGAAGACGATGTTGCCGCCGCGCTTCAGGAAGGCCGCGGCCATGGGCTTGAACTGCGCGGCCAGCGCCGCGGGATTGGAGGGCCCCCACTTCTCCAGCTCGGGCACCACCAGCACCCGCGAGCGGTAGAGCTCCCGCTGGAAGCTCTTGTCGAAGTGCTCGCTGAAGTTCTCGACGATGCGGTGGCTCTTGCCCAGGTGCTTCTTGAGCACGGTAACCGCGCGGGCGAACTCCTCGGCGCGGTCGCTGTAGCGGCCCCAGACCAGGATCTGCCGCGAGCCGGACAGGCTGATCAGCTCGCCGGTCAGCGAGACCCGGGCCACCGCGGCCAGCGGCAGGCTCATCTCCCCGCCGCGGGCCAGCGTGAAGCTGAAGCGCCCGTCCCTGATGGCCGGCTGGTAGCCCACCGCCGTCGAGCCGTTGGCCAGCACCACCCCCACCGGCTTGCCCTCCACCCGGGCGGCGGAGGGCTTCTTCTCCCGGGCGGGGAAGAGCACCGCGCGGACCGCATCGGGGTCGCAGCTGGCCTTCACCGCCCGGCCGCGGACCAGCAGCGAGCCGTCGCCGGCCTGTTTGAGCTCGCCGATCAGAGTGTCGCCCTCGGCGGTGATAACCACGTGGGCGTCCGGCCGGGCCAGGTTCTCGCGCACCGGGGCCGCCGGGGCGGAGAGGTCGGCCACCTTCTCCAGGGGGATCTTGACGGTGCCGATCTTCTCGACGTCGAACTCCAGGAGCTTCTCCCCGCGCTTGAGCAGCCTGCCGCGGTAGACCGTGCCGTCGGTGAGCCGCACCTGCCGGGAGCCCGCCGGGGTGGACAGCACCCGCAGCGCCGCGCGCGGGAAGGTGGCCAGGTCGCCGTCGACCACCTTGAACTTGAGCTGCTCCCCGGTGAGCCCCATGAACCGGCCGTAGAAGAGCGAGCCGTTGCGCAGGCGCAGGGCGTCGGCCCAGGGCAGCGGCCCGCCCTTGATGACCGCGATGCGGGCCAGGCTCTCGACCTTGGCCATCTCCACCGAGAGCCGCCGCCCGGGCGCCATCCGCGAGGAGAAGGAGAGCACCCCGCCCTCCAGGCCGTGCACCCGGCAGTGCAGCCGGTCGCCGTTGGCGAAGGCCAGGACCCAGTCGTACTTGGGACCCTTGGGCTTCTCCGCGTCGCCGCCCTTGGGGGGCTCTCCCGCGGGGGGCTCCCCGGCGCGGGCCAGGCCCAACGAGACCAGCAGCAGCAGCGCGGTCAGCTGGCGGTTCATGAGCGTTCCTCCTATCCTCGCCGCCGGCGGAAGAGGGTTCCGCCCGTCTCCCGGGCCAGCTCGAGCATGCCCCGGGCGTTCTCCCAGCGGCGAATCAGCACGTCGATCAGGAAAAGCAGCAGCAGCAGCTTGAGCACCAGGGGGTCCAGCTCCAGGAAGCGGGAGTGCCCCGCCGGGCGGCGGGCCAGGGGCTGGTCCTCGCCGGCGAGCACCGACCCGCCGGTGGCCGCGGCCACGCGCTCGAACAGGCCCAGGTTGACCCGGCCGGCGGCGGCCTCGCTGGAGGTGTTGTGCACCAGCCCGGCCGAGACCATGGTCGCCCCCGAGCGCCCGCGGACCAGGTAGACCCCGGGCTTCTCGGGGCGGAAGCGCCCTTCGTAGCGCCCGGGGCCCTCCTGTTCGAGCTTCATGCCGGCCAGGTGCTTGAGGCTGGAGCCCAGCGCGCCGGCGGGCACGAAGTAGACGTCGGCCTCCACCTCGGCCTGGTTCTTGTAGCGCGCGGCGTCCTCCAGCAGGTCCACGACGACGCGCGCCTCGTGGCCGTGCTCCTCGATGCGCATGTCCATGTTCTGGCCCTGCGGGGGGCGGGCCATCTCGCGCAGGACCTGGGCCCAGAACTGGCTGTAGCCGGACCTCCAGTTGGTGATCCACAGCGCCGCCCAGCGCGACTTGCAGTCCGAGGTGAAGGCGGTCACCTTGCCCAGGCCGAAGCGCCAGTGGGCCAGCAGCGGGTCGCCCAGGTCGGTGACCAGGGGCATCTGCGCGGTGGTCCGGCGGCGGGTCTTGATGTAGCCCAGCAGGTTGGGGGCGTCCTTGACCGGCCAGCCCTTGAGCATGGGGTGGCGCTCGACCTGCTTGGGGGCGAAGGCCTTCTCGCGGATGAGCCGGCCGGCGTGGACCATGGCGTCCTGGGTGAAGATGCGCGGGATGGCCCGGGGGTCGGTGGTCCGGTAGAACTGGCCCCCGCCGTTGGTGGCGATGGCCTGCATCAGCTTGGCGTCGGCGTCGCCGCCCACCGCCACGGTGGAGACGGTGACCCCCGCGGCCTTGAGCCCGGCGGCCAGGGCCTCGTAGCCGCTGCCCGAGGTGCGGCCGTCGCTGAGCACGATCATGTGCTTGATGCGCGCCTTGACGGCGGTCAGCGCCTTCTGGGCGGCGGTCATCCCCGGGCGGATGTTGGTGCCGCCGCCGGCGTTGATGGTGGCGATCTGCCGGGCGATGGTGGCGCGGTCGCCGGCCCGGGTCATCGGCACCACCCATCTGGCGGAGGAGTCGAAGACCACCACGCCGATGAAGTCCTTGCGGCTCAGGAGCTCCACGGTGGCGGCGGCCGCGGACTTGCAGAGCTCGATCTTCTGGCCGCTCATGGACCCCGAGCGGTCGATGACCAGCACCAGGGCCACGGAGTGGCGCTCCTCCTGGTCGGGGGCCTGGAGCTTGACCGGGAGGATCTCCTCGATGGGCGTCCGGTAGTAGCCGCCCACCCCGAAGGAGTTCTTGCCGCCGACCATCAGGAAGCCCCCGCCGAGCTTCTCCACGTAGTCGCGGACCAGCCCCATGCTCCGCTCGCGGATGCGGTGGGCGGGCACGTCGGAGACGATCACCCCGTCGTAGGCGGCCAGCTGCTGGAGCGAGGTGGGCATCGCCTCCGGGGGCTGGACCATCAGGCGGATGCCCTCCCGGCTCATGGCCTCGGCCAGGTAGCTGCCCTCCTCGGCGTCCTCGGCCACGTAGAGCAGCACCGGCTGGCCGCGCACGTCCACCAGGGTCATGGCCTCGTTGTTGTCGGGAATGGCGTCGCCGGCGAAGCCCTCCAGGCGGGCGCGGTAGTTGTAGAGGTTGCGCCGGTCGGGGGTGCGCCGGAAGACCAGGGTGGTCTGCTGGCCGACGCTCAGCTCCAGCGGGCGGCGCTCGACCTCCACGCCGTTCTCGAACAGGCGGATCAGCCCCGCCCCGGCCAGCGAGCTGTCCAGGTCGGCGCGCAGCGAGAGGCCCGCGCCCTCGTGCAGGCGCGAGCGGCTGGGCCGCAGGCGCACCACCCGCGCGTCCGGCCGGGCCTCGCCGGCCACCGGCACCGCGTCGATGACGATGTCCGAGAGCCCCGCCTCGCGCGCGGCGGTCTCGAGGTCGCCGCGGGTCTCCAGGCCGTCGCCGACCAGCACCAGCCGCCGGGCGGTCCCCGGGGGAAAGAGCCCGCTGGCCAGGGCCACCGCCGAGGCCAGGTCGGTCTGGCCCCCGTCGGCCTCGAGGAGCTCCGCGTCGGGCTCCATGCCCCGCGGGGGGCGCGCGGGCATGCGCCGCACGAGGCTGCCGGCCCCCGCGGAGACGAAGCCCACGTAGGTGTCCTCGGGGAGCGCGGCGGCCAGGCGGCCGGCGCGCCCGTAGGCGGCGCGCATGCCGCTGGTCCCCTGGCTCTGGGAGTGGTCCATGACGAAGATGACCGCCTGCTCGTGGGTGACCTGCTCCCAGGCGGGGCCGGCCAGCGCCAGGAGGATCAGCGCGACCAGCGCCGCGCGCACCGCCAGGAGCGCCCGCCGCCGCCGCGGCGAGAGCGGCGGCAGCGAGCGGCGCTGCGCCCACCAGAGCAGTCCCAGGGCCGGCAGGGCCAGCAGCAGGGTCAGCGGGCGGGCCCAGTCCATGATTCAGTTCACCGCCCGGCGGTGGTACAGCCAGCTCTCGGTGAGGAGCAGGGCCAGCACCGCCCAGAGAAAGAGCCAGGTCAGGTCCCCGCGGAGCAGCGACGCGGAGGGGCTCGGGCCGCCCGGCCGGTCCGCCTCGCCCCCGGCGGGGGCCGCGGTCAGCGCGGTCTCGCGGACCGAGAGCAGCGCGGCGCTGCCGGTCTTGCCCGCGTCAGTTTCCCACAGCCCCTGGCGGTCGAGCTCGGTCCAGCGGCCCGCGAGGGCCACGGTCTCGGGGCTGGCTCCGGGCCGCGTCCAGGTGAGCTTCTCGCCCTCCAGGGCGAGGAGCTCGCCGGTCTTGTAGCTGTCTCCGCTTTGGGTCTTGACCTTGGGCCGGCCCGACCAGTAGATGGCGTTGCCGACCAGCAGCGGGTAGGAGGCCATCAGCGGCAGGCGCTCGGACCTGCGCGGGGCGAAGGCCATGACCACCAGGCGCTGCCCGCGGACCTCCCCGGCCAGGAGCAGCGGCCCGGAGGGCCCCACCCAGAGGGGCTCCAGCGGCCCCTCGGCCTCGACCACCGCCGTCTGGGTCAGGGCCACCCGCGCGCTGGCCACCCCGTAGAGCACCGGGTGGCGCCCGTCGGTGGGCCGCACCGAGGCCAGCGGCAGGCCCCCGCCCTCCAGGCGCACGGCCCGGACCGGCCCGGCCGGGCCGGGGGGATCGATGACCACCACGGAGGGTTCGGTCGGCCAGGTCTTCGGCAGCCAGCCGTCGAAGATGACCACGTCGGCGGGCTCCTTCGACGGCCACGACGCGGGCCCGCCCTGGAAGACGCGCACCTTGCGCTTCTCGGCTACGGCGGTCAGGGCCAGCCTGGTGAAGGGCCCCGGGGAGCGGCTGATCCACAGCACCCGCAGGGGGCGCGGCGCGGGCACCCGCGCGTGGACCCGGTCGTCGAGGCCGAGCACGTCGCCGGGGGTCGAGACCGCCAGGCTCAGCGTGCGGCCCTCGCCGGACTCCACCGGGATCAGCAGGCGCTCGCGCCCGCCGGGCTCCACGGTCAGCGCGCGCCTGGCCACCAGGCGGCCGTCCAGGCGCATCTCCAGGCGGGCCTCGACCGGTCCGGGCCCGGCGGCGTGGACCTGCACGAAGGCCTCCAGGCGGCCGTGCTCCAGGGGCAGCCCGCGCAGCTGGAAGGCGGTGATGCCGGCGTTGACCGGCGCGGCCAGGGCCAGGCCGAGGTGCTCCACGCTGACCTCGCCCGCGGAGTCCGGAGCAGGAGGGGGGCCGTCGGTGGCGTGCCAGATGCGGGCGGGGGTTTTCAGCTCGGCCAGCTGGCGGGCCAGGCGCAGCCCGAGATCGGCGTCGCCCGCCACCGGGCGCACGGCGATCCTGGAGAGGGCCCGCTGGACCTCGCGGCGGTCCAGGCTCGGCGAGAGAAGTATCTCCGGGCGCCGGTCGTAGGCCATCACCGAGACGGGCACCGCCGCGGGCAGGCCGGCCAGGCGCTGGCGCACGCGGGCGAGGGCCTCGTCCAGCCGCTCCCGGCCGCCGCCGTCGCGGGCGGCCATGGAGGCCGAGCGGTCCACCAGGACCACCACGCTTTTCAGCGCCCCGGCCCGCGGCGCGACCACCGGGCGGGCCAGCCCGACCACCCCCGCCATGATTACCAGGATGCTGAGCAGCAGGGAGACGAGGCGCTTGAGCCGGCGCAGCCAGGCCGACTCCTGGTGCTCGCGGGCCAGGGCCTTGAAGAAGAGCAGCGTGCTCACCCGCACGGTCTTGGGCTTGCGGCGGAAGAGGTACATGACGATCGGCACCAGGACCAGCAGTCCCCAGAAGAACATCGCGGGATGAACGAAGCGCATGGCTCACCGGCCCCGGTTCGCGCGCACGAGATCAGGCCTCCGCCAGCGCGCTGCCCCGCGAGAGCAGGTGCAGGAACATGTCCTCGAAGTGCTGGTCGGTGGTCCAGCTCACGTAGTCGATCTGCCGGCGCAGGCAGCTCTTCTCCAGCTCCTCCCGGTAGGACCGGAAGCGCTCGGCGTAGAGCGCCCGCTCGCGCCGCGAGAGCCACATGCGCCGGGCCTCCCCGGTCTCGACGTCCACCAGGCGGATCTCGCCGTCCAGGTCCGGCGCCATCTCCGCGGGGTCCAGGACGTGAATTACGTGGGTCTCGGCCGGCCAGTGGATCGCCTGGGTCAGGGCGTTCTGGGAGTCCTCCGGGCTGGCGCCGAACAGGTCGGAGATGATGAAGACGATGCCCCGCCGGTCGCGGCCCGGGCGGAACTGCTTGAGGGCGCCGACCAGGTCGGTTGCCCCTTCGAACTCCAGGCCGGCGACGTGCTCCAGCAGCTCGTGGATGTGGCCCTGGCCCTTGAGCGGGGGCATCTCCCGGCGGGGCCGGTCGGTGACGCTCAGCAGGGAGGCGCGGTGCTCGCTGACCAGGGCCAGGTAGGCCAGGGCCACCGCCAGGCGCAGCGCGGTGAAGCGCTTGGCGGGGTGGGGCTCGACCATCGAGCGGCTGCGGTCCACCAGGATGTGCACGTGGAACTCCTGGACCTCCTCGAAGATGCGGATGAACATCCGCTCCAGCCGGGCGTACAGCCGCCAGTCCACGGTGCGGAAGTCGTCGCCCGGGGTGTAGGCCCGGTGGTCCTTGAACTCGCGGGTGAAGCCCGCCGAGGGCGAGGCCTGCAGGCCCTTCTTCCTGAGCTGGCGGCGGCGGCGCAGCTTGAAGAACAGCGAGCGCAGCCGGCCCAGGAACCTGGCGTCGAAGAGCTCTTCGCTGCCGTTCGGCATGGCCTGGCCCGATCCTCAGCTGCTTCCCAACCACAGAGGCACAGAGGCACAGAGGCGCGGAGAACGGCGCTGGCCTCCTTCGCGGCGGGGCCGGTCCGGTCGACCGGGCGTGGATGTCCGCGGCCTAATCACTGCTCTGTGTCTCCGTGTCTCCGCGGCCGGGCGGCTCTCAGCGCCGCCCGGTCAGGGCCACCACCCGCGAGGGCGTCACCGCGGCGTAGAGCACGCCGCCGGCCACGCGCTCGACCAGCGGCAGGCACCGCCCGGTGTTGGTGTCGGCCAGGCCCCGCCAGGTGTAGCGGACGCCCCCCGCGCCGGTCGCGGCGCCCGCGGCCACCGCCCGGGGCCAGGGCGTGCTGAATATCTTCCCCCCGCTGGCCGCGTCGACGCAGAGGATGCCCTTCGGGCCGGTCACGTAGACCAGCGGGCCGTCGATGGCCGCCCCCAGGCGGCCCCCACCCTGGCTGCCGGTCAGCTCGCCCAGGTCGCAGCGGCGGACCCTGCCGCCGGCCAGGTCCACGCAGTCCAGCTGCCGGCCGCGCAGCAGGCAGGCGGTCTCGCCGGAAAGGCCCACCAGGGTCCCCCAGGCGGGCAGGCGCCGGCCCCCCAGGGGCAGGCCGGCGGGGAGGACCAGCAGGCCGGAGCGGCCGAAGAGCAGCAGGCGCTCGCCGCGGAGCAGGCCCAGCCGCGGCTGGGCCTGGTTCTGCCCGGCGCTCCAGACCGCCGCCGGGCAGGCCAGGGCGACTCCCCCGGAGAGGAAGTTCGAGGTCAGCCTGCCGCGCCGGCCGGGCTCCAGGTAGCTGAGGTAGGTGGGCGGCCGGGGACGGAAGCCCCAGTAACCGCCGCCGCCGCCGCCCGCGCCGCCCGCGCCGCCCGCGCCGCCCGCGCCGCCCGGAGGGTCGGACCACCAGGAGGACCAGGAGCCCGCCCCCCAGGCGTCGTCCAGGCTGATGGGGAACTTGTTGAGGCGGCCGAGCTCGAAGCTGATCTCGGCCCGGCCGCTGGCCACGTCCAGGATCGCCGCCCGCGTGCCGCGGTAGATGAGTATGCGGTCGCCCGAGAGGCTGGCCCCGCCGACCAGCTGCCCCGCGGAGGCGGCCTCGTCGTCGTCGGCCAGGGGGTGGCGCTTGCGCCAGAGCAGCTTGCCGCCGGAGCGGCTCAGGCAGGCGAGCGAGCAGCTCGCCGGGTCGAAGGCCAGCACCCGCCGGCCGCGCACGAAGAGGCGCGCGGGCGCGGAGGCCCCGGGCGCCGGCCGGCCGGACGCCGGGCCGTCTTCGGTTCCGTCGCCCAGCCCGGCCCGCCAGAGGGTCCGCCCGTCCTTCGCGGAAACGCACTCCACCCTCGCCGCGCCAGGCACCAGCACGCGCCCCTCGCCGTCGGCCAGCAGCTCGGCCGGGCCGGGCAGGACCCGGTGGGTCCTGCGCACCTGCTGGGTCGGGTAACGAGGCTGGTGTGCGACGCTGCTGCCTCCCCAGCGGACGACGGCCCGGCGGCGGCCGTGCGCCGCGAGGGGGACGACGATGCGGCCGGCCCCGGCTGCCGGCCGGCCGGCGGCGGCGCGGCCGGCCCCGGTCCCCTTGCGCCGGCGGGCTTCGGCCTCCCGGCCGGGGTTGCGCTTCCAGAGCAGCTTGCCGGTCGCCGCGTCCAGGCAGTAGAGCGCCCCGCCCAGGTCGCGGATCAGCGCCCGCGAGGCGCTCAGGGGCAGCACCGCGGTGACCGGCTGGCCCGCGGCGGTGTCGAAGGCCCACTTGACGCGCAGCTCGGGCAGCGGCCCCCCGCGCGCCGCCGGCGCGGGCCGCGCGCGGCCGGCGGGCCCGGCCTTCAGCGCGGCCAGGGCCCGCTTCATCGAAACGGTCAGGCCGTCGGGGAAAGCTATCTCCCCGCCGCGCGCGCCGGCGCCGGCCTCGGCGGCCAGGCGTTCGAGCTCCCGGACGCGCTCGTCGCGGGCCCCGCGGCGGCCCAGGCGGCCCAGCACGTGGGCGCGGCCCCAGGTGACCCACAGCCGGCGCCCGCGGTCTCCCGGGCCGGTGGCCACCGACTCGAGCAGCGCCAGGGCCTTCCGGAGCGACCCGGGCCTGCCGCTCTCCAGGTGGGCGACGGCCGAGCGCCAGCAGGAGTCGGCCAGGTGGCTCTTGAGCGTGTCCCGGGTCTCCTCGCCGAGGCTGATGTTTCCGCGGCCGGCCAGCACCCGGCGGATCTGGACGCGCAGGCCGGTCTCGTCCCCGGCCTCGGCCAGGTTGTTGATGAGGTCCTCCCAATTGCCCCGGTCGGCGGGCTCCAGCACGGTGAGCCGCCGGGCGATGGCCAGGCTCCGGGCGGAGCCGCCCAGCCGCGAGTAGAGCCCGGCCATGCGCCGGAGCAGCTCGGGGTCGCCCAGCGCGCCGATCTCGACCTCGCCCAGGAGCGGCCGGGCCTGCTGCGGCCGGGCGCTGGCGGCGTAGAAGAGGGCCAGCCGCGCCCGGTGGCGGTCGGCGTTGCGGCGGTCCTCGGTGATCAGCGCGCGCAGGGCGCGCTCGGCCGCGTAGGTCTGCTTCCGGTCGCTCTCCAGCAGCGCGACCAGGCACTCCAGCAGCCGGATGCGCACCGCCCGGGGCGGCCCCGCCTCGATGTATCTCTGGAGCATGGCCGCGGCCGAGGTGCGCTGCTGCTCCCAGGCGACCACCTCGGCGAAGGCCAGCAGGCGCTCCAGCCGGGCCTCGGTCCAGGCGCCGGCCTCCTTCTCCAGGCGGGCCTGCTCGGCGCTCAGGAAGGCGTCGGCGCGGTGCAGGTTCTGGAGCAGGGAGCCGCCCGGGCAGTACTTGCCGTGGAACTCCGCGGCGGCCTCCAGCCAGCGGCGGTAGCGGGCGCCGGTGTCGGCCAGGGCGCGGGCCTCCAGGACCAGCTCCTCTCCGGCCTTGCGGCGGCCCAGGCCGGCCTCGGCCGCCAGCAGCAGCAGGCGCACGTCCAGGTCGGTCTCGGCGGCCGCCGCCCGGGCGCGCAGGATGCGGGCGGCCTCTGCGTACATGCCCTGCTGGACCATGAACTGCGCGGCGTCTAAGAGGTTCTCGGTGCCGCCGCGGCCGGCGGGCAGGCTGCGGAAGAGCGCCCGGGCCTTGCGGCGCTGCCCGGCGGCCACGTAGGTCTCGGCCAGTTCGCGGCGGACGTCGGGGCGGTCCGGGGCCAGCTTGAGGGCGCGCTGGAAGGTGAGCGCGGCCTCGCCGTGCAGGCTGGCGCCGCGCAGGGCCCGGGCGGTCTCCAGCAGGCGGGCCAGGCGCGCGCCGGCGGGGAGCTCGCGCATCAGGGCGTCGAGCTCGGCGAAGGCCTCCTCCTCGCGGCCGATGAGGAACAGGGCCTTGACGTGCCGGAAGGCGATGTCCCGGCGCCCGGGGAGCTGCTTCATGCGCCCGGCCAGGTAGGCCTCGCGGCCGTGGTCGTCGCGCAGGAGGTCGAAGAGCTTGAGGGTGGCCCGCTCGATCTGGGCGGAGCGCGGCAGGCGGCGCCCGGCGGCCAGGAGCACCTCCTGGGCCTCGTGGCGGCGCCAGAAGCCGTCCAGCAGGCGGGCCAGGTTCAAGACCGCGGTCTCGTCGTTGGGCCGGGCCGCGACCTGTCGGCGGGCCCGCTTGATCATGGCCCGGCGCTCGGCCTCGGTCTGGACCAGCTCCATGCGCAGGCGCACCACCTGGGGCCGGCGCCAGTAGTCGGCGGTGAGGCGCTCCAGCAGGCGGTCGAGGCGCTCGGCGGCCTGGTCCCGCCGGCCCATGCCGGTCTGGGCCCCGGCGGCGGCCAGCTGGATCTCCACGCCCAGCTCCGGGGCCGGCGCGGCCCCGGCGGCGGCCTCCAGCTGCGCCAGGGCCATGGCGTGGAACTTGAACTCGATCATGGCCCGGGCCACGCCCAGGCGCGCGCGGGGCGAGCGGCCGGCCAGCGCGGCCAGGCGGCGCAGGTTCTTCTGGGAGAGGGCGCGGCGCTCCTGGGCGGCGGCGTTGCCCAGGAGCAGCTTGATCCAGGCGCGCTTGCGGCCGGGGCGCCGGGTCAGCTCGATGGCCTTGTCCAGCTCCTCCAGGGCCTCCCCGTCGCCGCGGGCCTCCAGCGCGCAGTAGAGCAGATAATGCAGGTAAGCGTTCCGGGGGTAGAGCAGCACCGCCCGGTGGGCCATCTTGAAGGCCCCGGGATCGTCGGTGGAGTGCAGGACGCGCACCAGGACGGTCCGGGCGCGGATGTCGTCGGGGTACTTCGCGAGGTGCTGGCGGTAGATGCCGGTCAGCTCATCGAGCTTGCCGGCCTCGCGGTAGATGGCCACCAGGCGCTCCAGCGGCGCGCCCAGGGTGGGGTCGTGGTGCAGGACGGTGCGCAGCTCCAGCGAGCGCGCCGCCAGGTCGCCCCTGCTCGTCCCGGTCTTCTTGGCCTTCCCGGCGCCCTTTTTCTTGGCGGCCTTCTTACCGGGCGGCTTGGCCACCACCACTTTGGGGCGCTCCACGATCTTCTTGGGCGGCGCGACGGCCGCGCGCAGCCGGACGCTGTCGTCGAAGGTGGGCGGCTCGCCGGCGCGCGCCGGCGAGAAGGAGAGCGGCGAGGGGGCCGCGAGCGGCAGCCAGAGCCCTGCGGTGAGCAGGACGAGGCGGCCGGCGGCGAACTTCATGCGGCTCCCCCCGCCGGGGTGGGCACGGTCTCGACGACCTCGTCGAGCAGCTTGTCCCTGTCCAGGGCCTCGGCCTCGCCCTCGAAGTTGAGCACCAGCCGGTGGCGCAGGGCGGGCCTGACCGCGCGGCGGATGTCCTCGGCGGAGACCGCGGTGCGCCCGGCCAGCGCGCAGTAGGCCCGGGCGCCGCGGATCACGGTCTGCAGGCCCCGGGGGCTGGCCCCGTAGGAGACGAAGCGGCGGATCGCGTCGGTGGCCCCCGCGGCCGTCGGGCCGGTGGCCAGCACCAGCGAGGCGGCGTATGCCGTCAGCGGGTCGGCCACCGGCACCAGGGTGAGCAGATCCTGCATCTCGAGGATCTCCGGCCCGGTGAGCACCACGTCGAGATCCGGCTCCTTGAAGCCGGTGGTCCGCTTGGATATCTCGACCATCTCCTCCAGCTTGGGCAAGGGCACCAGCAGCTTGAAGAAGAAGCGGTCCAGCTGGGCCTCGGGCAGCGGGTAGGTGCCCTCCATCTCGATGGGGTTCTGGGTGGCCAGCACGAAGAAGGGCAGGGGCAGCTCGAAGCGCTCCCCGCCGGTGGTCACGCACTTCTCCTGCATGACCTCCAGGAAGGCCGCCTGGGTCTTGGGCGTGGCCCGGTTGATCTCGTCGACCAGTAACAGGTTTTTGAACACCGGGCCCTTCTGGAACCGGAAGCTGCGCCGGCCGCCGGCGTCCTCGCTGACGATGTGCGTGCCCAGGATGTCGGCGGGCATCAGGTCCGGGGTGCTCTGCACCCGCCCGAAGGAGAGCGACAGCGCCCGCGAGAGCATGCGCACCAGGAAGGTCTTGCCCAGCCCGGGCACGCCCTCCAGGAGGACGTGCCCCTGGGAGAAGACGGCCACCAGGCAGTCGGTGATCATCTCCTCGTAGCCGACCACGGCCCGGCCCAGCTCGGCGCGCAGGCTGCCGAAGCGCGAGCGGAACTGCTCCATGCGCTCCTCGAGTTGCGCCGTGGTCTCAGCGTCGGCGTTCAAGTTGCCTCCTCAGCGCCGTGAAGTAGCGCAGTACCTGCCCGCGCCGCGAGAGAGGCAGGAGCTCCTCGTCCAGGGCCTCCTCCTCGGCATTGATGAACTCGGTGGCCAGCTTCAGCTCGGAGCGGGCGGCCGTCTCCCGGTGGCCGGCCGGATCGATCAGGCGCACCGTCGAGGCCCCCGCCTCACCCGGCGTGGCCTTGACCACCCCGGTGCCGGTGGCCCTGAGCGGCTTGGTGGCCTTCCTGCCCAGCGGCGCGGTGCCGCGCCCGGCGTGCAGCCCGCCGGTTCCGGCCCTGATGTGCACGCCGGCGGTGCCGGGGACCGGGGTCAGGCCCCCCCGGCCGAAGCCGTCGCCGCTCCCCTCCCCGGCGAAGGGCATGGCGCCCATCCTGCCGGCCCCGGGCATGCCCCCGGCGTCCCCGGGCAGCATGCCCATGCCCATGCGCTTCATGTCCCCGGGCATTCCGCCGGGGCGGCCCATGGCCAGGGCCTCGCGGTTGCCGGGCAGGCCGCCCTCCTTGAGCATGGTCATCCCCGGGGGCAGGGGCTCGAGCATTCCGTCGTACTCCGGGCTCTTGAGCTGCTGGAGCTGGCGGCCGCTGAGGTTCCAGCCGGTCTCGCGCATCATCTTGACCAGGCGCTCCAGCTGGCGGCGGGCGCGCTCGCGCTGCTGGCGGCCGGCGAAGTGCTCGGCCAGCTCGTCGAAGCGGTCGCCCGCCTCGCCCGGGCGGTCGGCCGCCAGGTCCTCGCGGGCCATCTTCAGCTTCTCGCCGAGCTTGCTCTGGAGGTCCTTCTCGTCGGCCGCCTTGAGGGCTTCCTCCAGGGCCTTCTCGATGCGCTTGCGCGTCTCCTTGGAGGCGGCCTCGTCGCGGAGCTTCTCGGCCAGGTCCTTGGCGCTGAGCTTGGAGTCCTCCAGGTCGTCGGCCTTGAGGGCCGCGCCCAGCCTGGCGGTGTCCGCGTGCCGGGTGAGGGCGTCAATCATCTTCGAGGAGGTCGGTTTGAGCTCGCCGGCCTCCAGCATGGCGGCCAGCTTCCCGGCCTCCTCCGCGCGGCGCTCCAGCTCGTCGATGAGCTCGCGGGCGCCGGCCTTGCCGGGCTCGCGCATCTTCGCGGCGGTGCGCTCCAGCGAGGCCTTGAGCTTCTCGGCGGCCTCCAGCTCCCGGGGGGTGAGGCCCTTGAGGCCCTTGAGCTTCCCGGTCTTCTCCTCGATGAGGTCGGCCGAGCGCCGGGCGTGCCGGCGGGCCTCCTTCTCCAACGCGGCCTCCTCGGCGGGGACCTCGGCGCGTAGCAGGCCGGAGGCGGAGAGCGCCAGGAAGGCGATCGGGAGCACCAGCGAGCGCAGGGCGAAGCGCGCGGGCAGGTCGCGGCGGAGGCCCGGCAGCGCCCCGCCGAGAAGCGCGCGCGCCCGGGCCAGGTGCAGCGCCTCGCCGAGGCCCGGCGCGGCGGCGCGCTCGAAGCAGTAGGCCGAGGCGAAGGCCTCGTTGCGGCCGGCGCGCTCGTCCCACAGGGCCAGGGCGGCCAGGGCCGGGGGCCGGCGCAGGAAGGCCCACAGGGCCAGGGCCGCCAGCCAGGAGCCGGCCAGCGCGGCGGCGGCGGGCAGCTCGTTCCAGCGCGCCCCCAGCAGGCGCGCGGCGACGACCAGCGCCGCGGCCGCCGCGAAGACCGGGAGCGCGCTGCGCCCCAGCAGCGCGAACCAGCGCGCCAGGGCCAGCCGGGCCCGGGCCCGCCCGGCGGCGGCCCGGAAGGGCCTGCTTTCCTCGGGACTCACTCTTTCATCTCCTCGAGCAGGAAGCGCAGCCGGCGGCGCGCCTCGGGGTCGGCCTCATCCCTGAGCGCCCGCTCCACCAGCGGCCTGGCCACCGCGCCCATCTCGGTCAGCTTGCGGCTGGCCGTCTCGCGCTTCTCCCACTCCTCGTGGCCCAGGTCGCGGATCAGCGCGGTTATCCTGGTGCGCAGCGCCCCGGAGAGGGACGGCACCGGCACGAAGATGCCGGTCACGTCGCGGGCCGGCACCCGGCAGAGCTGCTGGCCGACCTTGACCGGCAGGACCGCCTCGCGCAGGCGGCCGGCGACGGTGTCCCCGCCCCACAGCTCGGCGTGGAAGGTCGCGCCCCGGGCGGCGAAGGGGCCCGGGGCCCTCTGCATGGCGCGGATCTGGCTGGGGGCCAGGGGCACGGCCCGCCCGGAGGTCACCAGGTGGATGGCGGGCAGGCTCACCCGCCCGACCAGCACGTTCTCCCCTCGGAGGGTGAGGTGCGGCAGGCTGATCTGCTCCTCGGTGTCCTCGTCCCGGCGGCCCCAGTTGCCCCGCACCGTCAGGATCGAGCGGATCTGGACGGGGCGGAGCTTGAGCGCGCCGAAGGAGCAGGTCTTCACCGAGAGCGTGGCCTCCTCCGGGAACGCGAAGAACTGGCTCCCGTCGGCCAGGCGTATCTGGCAGCCGGGGCGCTCCTCGTGGGGGCGGAGGCTGTGCAGCTCCTTGAGGGGGATCTTCAGCGGGCCCCAGGGGGTGACCACCGGCAGGCGCAGCTTGGGGTCCTCCAGCAGCGCCAGCCGGTCGCCGTCGATGGTCTCCAGCAGGGCCGCGGCGCCCTGCGGGGGCCTCCCGTCCCGGGGCCCGGCCTGCAGCACCAGGCGGTCGAGCCCCGCGGGGTCCAGGTCCATGACCGGCCCGGCGTCGGCGGTGAAGCGCAGCTTGCGGGCGCGGACGAGGCCGCCCAGCACCCGGCCGTCGCGCAGGAATATCCGCGGCTTGCCCGCCGAGTGCCGGGCGCCGGCCAGCGCGCCCACCTCCTTGAAGGGCACGGCGACCTTCCCGAAGCGGGTCTCGACCGAGAGCTCCGCGCAGGAGGCCGTGCCCCGCATGCGGGTGCGCCTGCCGAAGACCAGCAGGTCGGTCTTGCCGCGGGTCACCCCCAGGGACTCCAGGGCGGCCAGGGGGGTCCCGCTGGCCCGCGCCGGCCAGCCCCGGCCGCGGAGGTTGACGATCGAGCGGCGCACGTCGGCGGGCAGGCCCCGGAGCCACTTGCGCCCCCTGAGGGGCCCCAGCAGCGCGGCCAGGCTCTTGGCGTCGGGGGTGCCGGGGACGTTGCGCTGGGCGACGATGTGCAGGATGGAGACCGCCCGCTTGGGAGGCACTTGCAGGTTGTAGGTGATGATGAACCTGCGCCGGCCGCTGATCGAGATCTGCGGCTTGTGCTTGCTGCCGGCCCCGGCCAGCAGGAAGAGGACCGAGGGGCGCGAGCCGGGCCGCTGGTGGGCCAGCAGCCCGCTGTCCCGCTTGCCCAGCGCCGTCGGATCGGCGGTGCCCCCGTCGCTGTAGACCATCTGGCAGCCGCCGCCCAGGTGGCTGATGACGTTCACGCGCAGCTTCGCCGCCGCCGGGCCGGTGTTCCTGAAAACCTCCACGTACCTGACGCCCCCGGCCTTGGGGTCCAGCCCGATCCAGCGGGTGACCTCCACCTGGCCGAGGGTCCTGGTGAGCACGTACTCGCGGCCGGCGGCGGTCATCATCGAGCGCGTGGAGCCGAAGGTGCTGCCGTTGACCTGCAAGACCATGCCGCCGTCGAAGCAGTCGTTGGTGCCGTCGTTGAGCGCGCCGTTGGACTGGACGTCCCAGCGGAAGCCCAGGGCGTCGACCTGGTGGCGGAAGTTGGCGGGGACCAGCGTGGAGGGGCGGCCCGAGCCGGCCGGGAGCGAGGTCCCCGCCGGGAAGATGGCGCCGGCCGGGGCGACGGCCGGGGCCGTCGGCGGGGGGGTGGTGCCCGGCCCCGGCCCCGGCGGGGAGCCCGCGGCCGGCTTCTTCGGCCGGGGCTTCCAGACGACCGCGGCCAGGTGCCAGGCCGACACCCGCCAGAGGCGGGCCGCCGAGCGGACCGGCAGGACGCTCTCCTCCAGCGCTCCGGAGAGCGCGTGCCCGTCGGCCAGCTCGAAGCTGAAGCCCGGCTGGAGGCGCTCGGAGCCGCCCTCGTCCTCGCCCCGGCGCATGGAGGCGATCCGGTCGGGGGCCAGCACGGTGCGGCCGGAGAGGGCGGAGACCGCTATGCTGGGCAGGTCGACGCGGCCGGCCAGCAGGTCTCCGCCCACCAGCCGGCAGTGCGGGGTCTTGAGCGCGCCTTCGCCGCCGCCGACCAGCGTCGGGCCGCCGAGCGCCGCCAGCGGC
>CAZONU010000051.1:16165-17677 GCA_964581145.1 uncultured Planctomycetia bacterium | reverse complement strand
TCTCCTGTCCCTCAGCGCCATCTGAGTACCGGGATTTCTATGGGGGCAAGGTTGGCTTCCACAGCAGCAGCTATGTCCTGGTATCGGGGCTCAAGGCGACCATGCCGTCCGATACGATTCTGGCCTACGACAAGTCGGTCGAGAACCACAAGCGCGAGGGCCGCAACGCGGCCTTCGTGGACGGCCACGTCGAGTGGATGCGCGAGGAGGAGTTCCAGAAGAGGCTCAAGAAGCAGCGGGCGGAATTGGGGATATCCGAATAGGGGGGGGAGAATGCCGATGGCGCCCGAGCTGTGGCACTGCCAGCGCTGCGGCGGCCCGGTCTCCAGCGAGGCCGCCCGCCGGGTGGGCGGCAAGTGGGTGTGCCCGCCGTGCGCGCGAACCGAGCTGGGCTCCGTGCTGGCGCGGGGCCAGCGCGGGTGGGCGGGGGTCGAGCAGGAGCGCCGTTCGTTAGCTCTCAGTGAGCGTCGGCGGGAGCGGCTGATCATCTTGATGGGGGCGATTCTAATCCTCGGGGTGCTCTGTGCCGTGTTTGACGTGCCTGAGCTGGTTTTCCGCCGGCGGTCGCGCAGCGGGAGCCACCCGGGATGGGGCTGCAGGGGCAATCTCCGGATGATCGCCTTGGCCTGCCACATGTACGCCGAGGACTGCGACGAGTGCTTCCCGGAGCGACTTGAGCTGCTTCACCCGGGCTATGTTGACAACCCCAGGGTGTTTTCCTGCCCGTCGGCGCCGTCGAGCTATGGGGACTTCGTGAAGGGGACGGTGACGGAGAAGAGCAGCAGCTATGTCCTGGTATCGGGGCTCAAGGCGACCATGCCCGGCAGCACCATTCTGGCCTATGACAAGTCCGCCGAGAACCACGGCGGCGACGGCCGCAACGTGGTCTTCGCGGATGCGCACGTCGAATGGATGCGCGAGAAGAAGTTCCAGGAAACGTTGAAGAAGCAGCGCGCGGCGCGGGCCGCGGAATCCGGGGTATCCGAATAGAGGGGGGCGAGCATGCCTGAACTGTGGCACTGCCAGCGCTGCGGCGGCCCGGTGTCCAGCGAGGCCGCCCGGCGGGTGTACGGCAGGTGGGTGTGCCCGCCGTGCGCGGCGCCCGCGCGGGTCGAGCTGGCCGACGAGCCCACGCCCGGAGAGCGCGCCGCCTCCGGGGCCCTCAGGCTTTGGAGCGGGCTGGCTGAGCGAACGGAGCGCGCTCTGCCGGCGCTGGGGGCCGTGAAGTGGCCCGCGGCGACCGGGTCGCTGGCCCGGCGGGCCGCGCTGGGGGCCGCGGCCCTGGTCCTGCTCGCCGAACTGGTCGCCTGGGGATGGCTGGAGCTGGGAGCGAGCTGGGCCGGCGGTTCGAGCTGGACGGAGGTCGCGGCGTACCTGGCCATGATCCTGGTGCTCTCCGGCGGCGTCCTGCTGCTGACCGCCACCGCCCGGGACCTGGTGCGCACCGGGCTCCTGGCCGACAGGCTCTCGCGCGCGGAATGGGGCGAGCTGCGCGCGCGCCAGGGCAGGGCC
>CAZONU010000051.1:14331-16155 GCA_964581145.1 uncultured Planctomycetia bacterium | reverse complement strand
CTCTCCGTCGAGATCTACTACGCGGAGGGCTACCACTTCTGGGAGACCGGGCCGGTGGCGCTGCTGCTCCTGGCCGCGGTGGCCGCCAGCGTGGGCTTCTCGCTGCTGCACGCCGCCAGCCTGGGGGCCGCCGCCGCGGTGGACGTGTCGGCCGCGCGCAAGTCCGGCGCGGCGGAGAACCTCCTGCTGGCCCCGCGCGCCGTGGACTACCTGGGCTGGGCCGCCGCGCGGGCGCAGAGCCGCCGCGGCCTGCGCTCGCTGATGAGCGTGCTGCCCTACTACGCGCTCACCCTCCTGTGGTTCATGCGCCAGAACCGCCACGATTTCGAGATGGCCCCGCTGATGATGCTGCCCATGCTGCTGGTCCTGGTCGCGCTGGCGGAGATGGGCATGATCCAGCGGGCGGCAGCCATGGGCACCTGGCTGGGCGCGGCGGTGCGCAGGCCGATCTCGGCCGCGGTGCTGGGCGCCGGGGGCGGCGCCCTGCTCTGGGCCGTGCGCCTGGGGACCTTCCTGCTGGCCGGGGCCCTGGAAGGCCGCCACGAACTGTGGGCGTTCATCTGCCTGTGCGTCCTGGGGGATTTCCTGTCCTTTGCGTTCCTGACCCCCTGGTTCATGCGCCGGGCGCGCGCCGCGCTGGGCGTGCCCGCGGGGGACGGGGCCGCGCCCCGGCGCGAGCGCCTGGGCCTGGTGCGCCCGGCGGGCTCGCCGGCGTGCGACGCCGGGCTCGAGCCGTGGCGCGTTCTCCTGAGGCCTCCCGCGCGGATGCTGCTGGTCGGCGGGCTGGTGACCGGCGCGGCCCTCTTCTTCGGGCGCAGGGAGCTGGCGCTCTTCGCTCATGCGCTTACCTGGCACCTGCTGGTGGTCTTCGGCGCGGCCTGTCTCCTGGGGCGGCACTTCGGCGGCAGGCTGCTGCGTCCGGAGAGGCCGGCCCGCGGCTCGCTGCTGGTCGCGGCGGCGGGAATCGCCGGGCCGGTGGCGATAGTCGGGCTCGCTCTGCTGGCGGCGGTGCCCGTCCCGGCCACCTGGTACTGCCACGCGGGCGCCGCCGCCTGCGTGGGAGGCCTGGCCCTGGCCCTGCGCGCGGATCGTGCGCGGAGCCGGGAGCGGGCAGCGAACGCATCCGGATCACGCGAGGGGAGGGTAGTCCAATGAGCCAGGTCAGAACCATACACGTCCAAGGCGGCGCACCGGGCCCCGAGGGCGCTCCGCTGCGGCGCAGGCTGGCCGAGTTCGCGCGCCTGCACAACCCGTTCTACCTGGCCAGCGCGCTGTGCATGCTGGCCGGGTGCTACCTGCTGGCCAACTCGGTCTCCGGCTCGGAGTGGTCGGCGCGGATGACCCGCGTGGGCGCGCTGCTGGGGGCGCTGAACCTCTACGAGTTGCTGGTAATCGCGCTGGCCTGCTACCTGATCGCCCGCCGCAAGCTCGTCCGCGACGGCAAGATGCTGCTGCTCATCGAGACGCTCTTCCTGGTGGACAGCACCTACCTCCTGGCCGAGACCTACGCGCTGGACTTCTGGGTGGGCGTGAGGGTGAACCTGGCCGCGCTGATCCTGTCGGCGGTCAAGGTCGGGATCGTGCTGCGCTTTCTGGAGCTGCGCTTCGCGCGGCGCGAACTCGCCGCGGCCGCGGCGGCCTATCTGGGGCTGCTGGCGGCGCCGGGCATTCTGGCGGCGTACAACCGCACCGGCGCGCCCATGGCCCTGCCGATCCACGGCGCGTGGTGGATGGTGGGGCTGCTGCTGCCCGTCCTCGCGGTTCTCGTGCCGCGGGAGAGGCGCGAGCGCCGGCCGCTGGAGGCCGCGCTCGGCAGGGTGGCGC
>CAZONU010000051.1:13547-14321 GCA_964581145.1 uncultured Planctomycetia bacterium | reverse complement strand
GGTGGCGCTGGTCGCCGCCTGGGTCTCGCTCCTGGCCCACGTGATCGCCGCCCACTGGGTGCACGAGGCCAGGTTTTACGTCAGCAACCTCGCGCCGGTGCTCGTCGGGGCGGTGGCCGCGGCGCTGCTGAGAAGCGGAGCGCGGCCCTTGAGGAGAAACCTGAGGGCGCTGCTGGCCGGCGGCGGAGCGCTGAGCCTGCTCCTGGCCGCGTTCTTCCCGCCGGCCCTGACCGGGGACGTCTTGGGCATTGAAGGCCTGGTGTTCTCCCCCCTCCGGGGGGTGCTCCTGGCGCTGGCGGCGGTGTGCATCTGCGGGCTGCTGCTGGGCCGGGGACGGCCCTACGCTCTCGCCGCGTCCGGACTGCTCCTCGCCGGGTGCGGCGGGCACTCGCCGGCGGCCATCGCCGGGAACTGGGGGCGCATAGCCGCGAAGGTAATTCCCAAGACCACGGCCCAGTGGGGCGTGGTCGCGCTGCTGGCCGCTCTCCTCTTTCTGGGGGCCGGCGCGGCGGTCAGCCTGTTAATGAAGGCCCCGGGCGCAGAGAGAGATTGAGGGAGATGCTGCCATGACCGAAGAACAGAAAGAAGCCCGCAGCCGCTGGCGCTTCACGCTGGTGCTGACGGGGATGCTGTTCCTGCCGCTGCTGGCGCTGGCCGGGGTGCTGCTGATCCGCCCGGCGCTGTGGCCGAGCAGACATCCGCACTCGCGCGCCACCTGCAAGAGCCACCTCCGCCAGATCGGCCTGGCCTGCCACATGTGGGCCGAGGACCACG
>CAZONU010000051.1:8641-13447 GCA_964581145.1 uncultured Planctomycetia bacterium | reverse complement strand
ACGACCGGTTCCCCCCGAACTTGGAGAGCCTGGTGCCCGACTACGTCGACAATCCGAAGGCCTACGTCTGCCCGGGCGCCCGGAGACGGGGCCTGCCCGGGCCGCATTACAGGTACGTGCCGGGCTTGAAGACCACGGCCCCGGGGGACCACATCCTGGCCTACGAGCTGCTCGACAATCACGGCGGCGAGGGCTTCAACGTGCTCTTCTGCGACGCGCACGTCGAGTGGTGGCCGGCGGAGCGCGAGCCGGACCTCCAGGACCAGCTCGCCCGGCAGGAGATGGCAATCGAAGCGGAGCGCGAGAAAGCCGACACCGGGGAGTAGGGGGGGGATTCATGACCGACGAGCAGAAAGAGGCTCGCAGCCGCTGGCGCTTCACACTGGTGCTGACGGGGATAGTAATCTTTGTGCCGCTCCTGGCGCTGGGCGCCGGCACGATAATCCGCCGCGCGCTGCAGCCGAGAGTCCCTCCGCGCATGCGGTCCCGCTGCAAGCGCAACCTCCGCGAGATCGGCCTGGCCTGCCACGCGTGGGCCGACGACCACGACGACCGGTTCCCCCCGAACTTGGAGAGCCTGGTGCCCGACTACGTCGACAATCCCAGAGTATACAGCTGCCCCTCGGCGCCCTCCCGCTGGCAGGACTTCAATGGCGGCCTGGTCACCGAGGAAAGCTCCAGCTACGAGTACCTCCCGGGGCGCGTCGCCACCCTGCCCGGCGACTTCTTTCTGGCATATGACAGGAGCCTCGACAACCACGGCGGCGCCGGCTTCAACGTGGTCTACTGCGACGCCCACGTCGAGTGGCGGAACGTTTCAGGGGTCGAGAAGTTCAACAAGCTGCTCGACGCCCAGGAGGAGGTCGTGAAGGCGATAAACTCCGACTCGGGCGACTACGAGCAGGCGCTTCGGAAGTATCGCCAGATTGAGCGGGAGGTGGAGGCGGGGGGGAATGAGTGAGAAGGACAGGGAATCCCGCGGCCGCTGGCTGATGGCCGCGCTGCTGGCCGGGATGCTGCTGGTGCCGGCGGTGTTCCTGCTGGGGGCCTGGGGAGTCCGGCGCTGGGCGGAAGGGAGGCGCTCCGACTGGGGACCGGTCTGGCCGCGTAATATGCAGGCCTACGCCGAGGCCCAGGCCATGTATCGGCGCTTGGACTGGGACAAGGACGGCCAGCTGGAGTACGCGGCGGACTACACGCGGCTCAATACCGAACTCGACGGCAACGGCGACCCCATCATGCTCATAGATTCGGCCTTCGCCGGGGCGAAGGGTCGCGGCGGCGCGCCCAAGCACGGCTACATCTTCAGGGAGATGAGCACCATTGCCGGCGGGCCCGTTGACTGGGAAAAGGACTTCGCCTTGTGCGGGATTCCCGCCGGCTACGGCCGGACCGGTTCCTGGACCTACATCGTCACCACGGACGGAGCGGTGTGGGGGCAGGACATGGGCTGCGCCTGTTTCCTGGACGACTTCCCCGCCGATCCCCAGGGCGAGGGCTGGGTGATTGCGGAGTGAGACCATGAACGAAACACCGGGCGGAAGAAGAGCGCCGCTGGGGGTCGTACTGGCCCTGGGCGGCATCGTCGGCGTGGTCGCGTCGTTGATATTCCCGTGTCGTACCCGCCGCTCGACTCTGGAAACTTGCTCGGTCGGCTCCTGCCACGCCTACGCCGAGGCCCAGATCATGTACAAGCGCCGCGACTGGAACAAGGACGGCGAGTTGGAATACGCCCATCCCTTTCCCGTGCTGCACCACCAGAAGGACGAGAACGGCGAGATGATCCAGCTGATCGATTCGTCCTTCGCCAAAGCCGTGCCCGGCGGCCCGCCCAAGCACGGATACAACTTCCGGGACATGAAGACCATCGGTGGCAAGTCCATCGACTGGAAAAAGGACTTCGCCCTGTGCGCGACACCCTCCTACTACCGCCGCACCGGTTACCGCACCTTCATCGCCACCACGGACGGGACGGTCTGGGGCAAGGATTTCGGCAAGTCCGCCTTCCTCGACGATTTCCCGGCCGATCCCGGAGCTGAAGGCTGGCACAAGCCGAACGGCTACGGGAAGCCGGGTTTCTTCTACTATCTGTTTGCGACTCTGGGCATGCTGGCGGGAGTCCTGGCGCTGTGGCCGCTGGCCTGCTGGCTGAGGCACACCAAGAGCGTGTTGGAGTGGGCCTGCGCCGCGGCGCTCATCATCGGTATCCTGGCTGCCCTGGTATGGGCTCTGTTGGAGGTCTACTTCCCGCCACTCAGATAGCCCAACGACCACCTGTAAGCGCGCTATTGCCTTCCGGGGATGAATCGGCTATAATATAGGGGTGGCCGCTGGGCTTCCGGGCGGCCTTTTCTCTGCCGGTGGAGGCTATGGGGAACGCGTCGGTTGGCAGGCTGCGCATCCCGCCGCTCCTGGCGGCGCTGGTTCTGCTTGCCGCGCCCTGCGCGGGCGCCGAGGAGGTCGACGACCCGGAGCTCAAGAAGAAAAAAGAGGAGGCCCGCCGGCAGCAGCTCGCCGCGGGGGTCAGCTACAGGTGCACCAACGGCTGGGTGCCGGTCTACGGCAAGGTCAAGCAGGTCCAGACCTTCAAGGCCCGCGGGGCGCAGATCGGCCAGGTCAGCTTCCGCGCGGCGCGCACCCTGGAGTACCCCGGCGACAACCTCTGGATCCAGATCCGCGACCCGAAGACCGGGAAGGTGCTGGCCCTCTACAAATTCCTCGACTACAACTGGGGCAAGATCGCGGTCAGCCGCTACTTCCGGAGCTACACCTTCAAGATCGGCCCGGTGAACGTAAAAAAAGGCCAGACCTACGAGGTGGTCTTTTCCGCCCCGCGCGCCGAGAAGGGCTTCGTCTGGATGATCAACTGCTTCTACCGCAACACCTACAAGGCCGGCCGGCAGCACCGCGAGGAGGGCGGCAGGGAGGTCAAGGGCGGCGATCTCGATCTCGCAATCCAGGTCAGCGACTCCCGCGGCAACCCCGTCGCCAGGACGATTCCCGCCGACGTTCACCTCAAGGCCAAGGAGCACTACGGCCTGAGCTACGAGGAAGTCCACAAGATACTGAAAGCCGGGAAACCGTTGCCCGACCCCGGCGAGAAACGGCCGCCGGCCAAAGGCGACCCCCTGCCCGCGCCCGGCCCGCGGATGACATTGAAAGCGGCGCTGGCCGCCGCGGCGCGCTCCGGGCCGGTCGTCGGCAAGTGGACCGACCCGCGCGACGCCAAGCTCACCTGGATCGCGGTCCGCAGGAAGTTCCTGCTGCTCTACGACGCGCGCGACGGGAGCCTTTCGGACTTCCGCCAGTTCCAGAAGCTGATCGGCAGCGGCGAGCTCACCGTCAAGGGGATGGCCTTCGCCGCCGACAGGGTCTGGGCGGCCAGCGACCGCGGGGCCTTCGTCTACGAGCGGCGGGTCAAGGCCTGGGCCCAGCTGGCCATCAATCTGGACTTCGACCTGGTCAGCGCCCCCATCGAGAAGGTGACCTGCGACGGAAAGTCGGTGGTATTCAATATAAAGGGCAAGGGGCGCTACGCCCTGAACCGCGAGACCAACAAGTGGCGCAAGCTGCCCAAGTAAGAGTGCGTCAGGCTTCGCTCAGAGAATCCGGTCCAGCGCGCTCTTGACGTCGTCCCCGGCCGGTGCTGGCGCGGTGATGGTCTTGAGGGCCT
The DNA here is from genome assembly GCA_964581145.1 of uncultured Planctomycetia bacterium. Classification (GTDB taxonomy): domain Bacteria; phylum Planctomycetota; class SZUA-567; order JAKLDR01; family JAKLDR01; genus CAZONU01. The sequence continues at coordinate 9,774 of CAZONU010000051.1, read as the reverse complement.
TGATTATCTCCGTTTCCACGCCCTTGACCTTGCCGAACATCCCCGTGCCGTGCTCGGAGCCCTTGTAGACCTTCTCTATCACTACTTTGTCCCTGCCGGCGGCCTTGCTGAGCTTGCCCGCAGTCATGGCGCAGTAGCCCCGGCTGTCGCCGGCCGTCGCGAAGATGGCCAGCTTCTGGCCCGCGGCCAGCTTGGCGGCGCCCTCCGCGGTCTTGACCCCCTTGTAGACCAGCCCCGCCGAGAGCAGCACCGCCCCGCGGAGGCTGGGGTCCGCCCGCAACGCCCGCAGAGACAGGTTGGCGCCGATGGACGCGCCCGTTAACGCAATTCGTTTCCCGTCGACTTCCTTGCCCTTTTCCTTGAGCAGCCAGGCGCGCACCGCGGCCACGTCCTTCTCCGCCGCGGCCCAGTCGGAGGCCAGGAACTTCCTCCAGGGCTTGGGCTTGCCGTCCTCCCCCACGCTCTTGCCGTGGCCGCGCATGTCGTAGGCGACGACCACAAAACCGGCATCGGTGAGCCTGGGCACCAGCGGCAGCCAGTCGTCCTTCTGGCGGCCCAGCATGTGCGTCAGGATCACCGCTGGCCTGGCTTTGGCGGGCTTCCCCGCGGGCTCGGCGCAGAAGGCGGCCAGCTTCCAGCCGCCGCTGCCGGTGATCGTCACGAACTTGACCTTGGCCTTGATCTCGCCGGGCGTCGTCTTGGGCGGCTCTCCGGCCCGGGCGGCGGCGGCCAGCATCGCGAGCACAAGCGGGATCGACGCGACTCTCATTCCCTTGCCCTCCTGGTGCTTGGAGCCGGATTCTATCTTCTCGGAGATGGGTGTCAAACGTCACGCCCGGAGCGGCTTGCGCGTTTCTTTACGCTTGCGCCCGCCGCTCCGGCCGGGGAGAATGACGTCGCGCGCGCCGGGGGAATTCACTGAAAGGGGAGCATGGGCGGTCAGGAGAACCTTCCGGGGGCCAGGGAGCTGGAGCTCGACGCGGACGCCGCGGCGGCGGCGGTTGTCGAGTTCCTGCGCGAGGAGCACGCCAGGGCCGGGCGGGAGCGCGCCGTGCTGGGCGTCTCCGGCGGGGTGGACAGCGCGCTGGTGGCGGTGCTGGCCGCCCGGGCCCTGGGGCCGGAGAAGGTCACCG
>CAZONU010000051.1:3690-8631 GCA_964581145.1 uncultured Planctomycetia bacterium | reverse complement strand
GGCACTCCCGCCCCCAGAGCGCCGCCGACGCGAAGCTGGCCGCCGAGGCCGCGGGGGTGGAGCTGCTCACCGTGGAGATAACCCGCCCGGTGGACGCCTTCTGTGAGATGTTCCCGGACGTCGACGATCTCAGGCGCGGCAACCGCGCGGCGCGCGAGCGCATGTGCGTGCTCTACGACCAGGCCAAGGCCCGCGGGGCGCTGGTCCTGGGCGCCGGGAACCGCACCGAGGCGCTGCTGGGCTACTCGACTCTCCACGGCGACGCGGCCTTCGACCTGGGACCGCTGCTGGGTCTCTACAAGACCCAGGTCTGGCGGCTGGCCGGGCACCTGGGCGTGCCCGGGCGGATCGTGGCCAAGGCCCCCAGCGCCGACCTCTGGCCGGGGCAGACCGACGAGGGCGAGCTGGGGCTCAGCTACCGCGAGGTCGACCGCCTGCTGGTGCTGATGATCGACGGCGGCCTGGGCGATGCGGAGCTGGTTGACAGGGGTTTCGCCGCGGAATATGCTGCCCGCGTGAGAAAGATGGTCGCCGCCAGCGAGTTCAAGCGGCGCCTGCCGCCGGAGAGCGGGCGGCCGCCGGCGGGAAAGACCTAGACGGAGGAAGCGCGATGGGCAAGCTGAGCTGGGTGGCGGTTTCGGCGGCGCTGGCCGCCCTGGCCTTGGCCGGCTGCGGCGGGGGCCGCTCGCGATCCTGGAGAGGCACGCGGCTCGGGAAAGGCGAGCTGGGCCGCGCCGTGAGCATCAGCGGCCTGCCCCGCGGGGTGGCGGTGGTCAACCGGGTCGAGCTGAACAAGCGCGGGAACTCCACCTACGTGGACGTCCAGCTGCGCAACAACGAGCGCAAGGGGAACCTCTGGCAGATGGAGTACAGCTTCCAGTTCTTCGACGGCGACGGCTTCGAGCTGCCCGCGCTGCCCAGCGGCTCGCGGATCGTGAGAATCGTGCGCGGCGAGGACCAGACCGTCACCGGGTCCTGCTACCAGCCCGGGGCGGTGGCCGCCAGGATGACCATCCGCAGGTGGCGGGCCCTGAAGTAGCCGGGCTACTTCTTCAGCAGCTTCCCGACATCGATCTCGGTGAACGGTCCCGTCGAGGCCGGGGCCTTGCCCATGGAAACCCGCAGCTTGCGGTCCGCGGGGATGAAGACCATGCTCTGGATGTTGATGCGCCGCAGGGAGACCGCGTCGAGGATATTCTCGACCTCCTTGACGTCCAGCGGCATCATTCGCCCGGCGCGGGCGGCCATCTCGCGGTAGCGCCGGCAGTAGCGGGCGGACTTCTTCGCGAAGGAGTTGCTGCACAGCAGCGGCCCGCCGGCTTCGAGTTTCCTGACCCGCACCCGGCGCGGGGTGCACTCCAGCACCGCGGCGGTCTGCGGGTCGGCCAGGAATATGTTGTGGGGCACGGTGCGCTTGGCTTTCCTGAACAGCGCGACCGCCTCCTCGACGTTGGAGCACTCCTCCAGCGCCCGGCGGAGCAGGAAGAGGTAGGGCGTTCCCCGCCGGGGCAGCGAGCGGCCCATGACCAGGAGGTTGGCGACGCACAGCCCGTCGGCGTTCATCCCGCTCACCGCCCCGCTCAGGCCCGGCCAGCCCACCGAGACGAAGGGCTTGCGCCCCTTCGGACGATAGACCACCAGCAGCGAGGACTTCACGGTGGTCGCGGTCACCGGGAAGTCCACGTTGCGCCCGAAGAGCAGCTTCCCGCCGGCCGACCGCTTGCCCTCCACGGCGATCGCCGTGCAGGCCATCTGCTTGAGCTCGACCATCACGTGGGCACGCAGCAGGGAGTGCTCGTCGATGCCCGCGGCGCGGGCCACCCCGGCCATCTCCCGGCGGTGGCGCTGGGGCACGTAGGGCTTGTCCCGCCGGACTATCTTGTTGATGAAGGGCAGGTACTTCCGGGGGACCAGGCCTTCCGCCTCGTAGCGCAGCAGGGTGCGGATGCGGTCGCCGAGCAGGCTCCCGATCTGGCTGCCCATTTCCCCGCCCGAGCCGCGGACGTGGAGCACGGGTAAGCCCTTCACGATTTCCAGCCGCGCCCGCGCGGTCCGCTTCGGCGAGTACGCCGCCTTCCGCAGGCGGACCTCGAAGCTGCGGGTCCGGCCCGGCGCGAGGGCCACGAGATTCAGGCGGTCGCCGGGCAGGTGGCCGGGGGCCAGGACCGCCGCGCTGTAGGTCCGGCCGCGGTGCAGGCCCGACACCGCAAAGGAGTTCGCTCCCCTGGCCAGCCGGAAGCTGCCCTTCTCGACGCGCCGGCCGGCCGCGTCGTAGACCCGATAGTTGCCCCCCGCCAGGCGCTTGCCGTCCGGGGTCAGCGGCTTCAGCCGGAAGCCGCCGCCGAAGGCTTCCATGCGCAAGACCACCGGTTGGGGGCGGCGGCCGGTGACCTTGAAGCGGTAGGCCTGGGTGGCCCACCGGGGGTGCCGGCAGACGGCGACGTACCTGCCGGATAGCAGTTCCTTCGACGCGCTCCCGTCCTGGTCGCAGGTGACCTTGTGCCTCTCGACGCCCCTACTCGTCCGGCAGGCCAGGTCGATCTTCGCGCCGCCGGCGAGGTTGACCGGGCTGTTGATGATTACGCGGGGGGGAGCCGGGACAACCGTGAACTCCACCAGGCCAGCCTTGCGGGCGCAGCCGGCGGCCACGAGTGCCGTCAGTGCGAGGAGCGACAGTCTTCTCATATGATCAGCGCCCCCTGTTTCTTCATGACCTCGCGGAGCTTTCCGGTGTCAATCTCCGCAACGGGCTTGCCGGAGTCCAGCGCCAGCCAGGCGGCGGTCCCCGCGGCCTCGCCGGTCTGGTTGGTGTTGATCATCACCCGGACCGCCCCGAAGGCGCCCCTGTCCGCGTCGAGGCAGCGCCCGGCGACCAGGACGTTGCCCGCGCCGCGGGGCACCAGAGACCGGTAGGGAATCTGGTAGAAGGTCGGGTCCTCCTCCGTCTCGGGCCGCCAGCGGCCCCGCCGGTGGGTACCGTCGGCCCGGCAGAAGACCTCGCTGCCGTCCAGGTACCGGAAGGTGATCCCCGCGCGGTCGTTGTGGTGGATGTCCACGCGGTAGCTGCCGTTGGCGATGGCGTCCGCGAAGCGCTTTCCGGCGAGCACCTCCTCCTCGGTGAGCTGGTGCAGACAGCGGACCTGGCGGGTCTGCCTGATGCCGATGTGCGCGGCCAGCGCGGACAGGCGCACCGACTCGCCGCCGGCGAAGTTGGCGCGCAGGAGGTCCACGATGCGCCGCACCTGCGCGCGGCCCTCCATCTCCGCGCGGGTCAGCTGGTCGGCGTCGGAGCAGTCCGCGCCGTTGACCCGCGTGCCGGCCACCAGCCGGTCGCCGGGGCTCTCGGCCATCTCCACCGACCACAGGAAGCCCAGCTCCAGGGCGCCGGGATGCTTCTCCTCGAAAACGGCCCGGTTCAGCGAGAAGTCCGGGTTGCGTTTCTTGATCTCGTCAAGACCCCGGATCACCGCGCAAGTGGTCGGCGGCTGGAGGTCATGGTCCTTGTAGCATTCCAGGCCCGCGCGGGCCGCCAGGTCCCCGTCGCCGGAGGCGTCAATGAGGACGCGCGCGCGCACCGCCCGGCGGCCGCTCTTGTCCTCAATGATCGCGGCGCGGACTTCCCCGTCCTCGACGACGGGGGCGGCGAAGCGGGCGTGCAGGAAGGGCCGGACGCCGGCGTCGGCCAGCAGGCCGTCGAGCTCGATCTTGAGCTCTTCGGGGTTGAAGATGCAGGCCAGGTTCCGGGTGGGGGGCTTCTCGAGCAGCGCGCCGCGCTTCCTGAGGCGTTCCAGGATCTCAATGCCCAGGCCGGCGATGATCGGCCGCTCCAGGCGGGCGTCGCGGGTGGTGTGCCACACGCAGACCAGCCCCGCGGTGGCCGTGCCGCCGAAGAAGCCCTGGCGCTCGATGACCGCGACCCGCGCGCCCAGCCGCGCGGCGGCGACCGCGGCGAAGACCCCCGTGGCGCTGCCGCCGACCACGCAGACGTCGACCTCGGCGGCCACCGGGACCTGGCGGGCCGGCTCGCGAACCGTGTCCATGTCCCCTCTCCGAACCTAAAGGGCGGCGGCCCTCCCCCCTGCGCGGGGAGAGAGCCGCCGCGGACCGGCACGGCACCCGGCTCCGGGCCGGGCCGCCTAGTCTTTCTTGAGCTCCCGCTCGACCATCGTCTTGATGGTGTTGTAGTCGTAGCCGTCGCCGGGCGCGAAGCCCCGGGTGTACTTCAACTGCTCGTCGTACTCGTAGCGGCGCATGCCGATCAGGCCGAGGGAGTTGCCGTTCAGGCGGTAGACCAGGATGCGCTTCTCCACGGGGTTGACCAGGATTATGCGGTTGCCGTCCTGGGCCACGCCGTCGGTGGTCAGGACCAGCTCCCGGCCGCGGGGCATGCTTTCCTTGTCCGCCTTCTTCAGGGCGGACCTGAAGATGAGGTTTCGGGTCTCCTCGTAGCTGAAGCCGTTTCCGGGCGCCCTGGCGACGTTCTCCAGCTTCATGTCGTACTTGTAGCCGCGCACGGCGATGAGCCGCATGTAGGAGGGCCGCAGCCGGTAGACCATGATGCGCTTGCGGTTGGTGTCGACCACGATCAGCCGGTTGCTGTCCGTGCCCGTCGCGCCGGTGGTCACCGCCACCAGCCCGTCCCTGGAGTTGCCCGCGCCGCCTCCGGCGGCCAGGGCGCGGTCCTCGCGCGCGGGCCCCGCCATGCGCGCTCCCAGGTACGCGGCGACCAGCGCCGCGGCCATCACCAGAACGACCTTCTTCCAGTTCATCGAGCACCTCCTGGCAAGAAAGGCGGCCCCTGCCGCGTCCTCCCTCAAGAACCCCCGGCGGGCGAGCCCCTCGCCCGCGCTGCTTTCCGGTTATTAATTGTAGCCGAAGCCGGCGGTCAGTGCAAAAGCAGGAACATGACTATCCTCCGGGCCGCTTCCATCATTCCCCCGC
>CAZONU010000051.1:0-3680 GCA_964581145.1 uncultured Planctomycetia bacterium | reverse complement strand
GCCGGCTCCCTCCTCCGGCGCGGGGCAGGGGGTCGGCTCCCTAAAGGTCGCGCCGGGAAGGCTTTTACCTTCCCCCCGTCCGGACCGCGGCCTTCTTCTCGGCCTCTCTCAGCAGCCTGGCGACGTCCTCGGCCGTCAAGGCCACGTTGGGGTTGGTGTAGAGCAGCATCTGGTCGTTCTCGTAGGGCCGGGCCACCTCCAGCCATATGGAGTTGCCGTTCAGGCGGTAGATCAGGATGGTCTGGAGGTCGGGGTTGACCAGGACGATGCGGTTGCGGCCCTCGCTGTTGCTGGAGTCGCAGGTCAGGACTATCTCGCGGCCGCGCGCGGCCCACTTCTTGCCGGCCCGGGCCCGGAGGGCCCGGATCGCCTTGGCCTGCTTCTCGGCTTCGCGGTAGGAGAAACCCAGGCCCTTGACGTCGGGGGTCAGCCCCCACTCGAGGTCGACGGTGTAGGAGCGCACCGCGATCAGGCGCAGCGCGCCGTTGCGGACCATCCTGTAAACCAGGATCTGCTTCTTGACGGTGTCGACCATGATCACCCGGTTGCCCTCGCGGCCCGGCGCGTTGGTGGAGGCCACGACTATGCGGTCGTCCCCCGCGCGGTGGGCCGCCGGGGAGGCCAGGGCCAGCCCCCTGGGCCGCGGACCGGCCATGCGCGCCCCCAGATACGCGGCCAGCAGGGCCGCAGCGATAAATGGCACCATCTTCTTCCAGCTCATCTCGCACCTCCGAACACTCGGCAGCCGCGCGGGGCGGCCGCGTTCCCAGGATTCTCCCTCTCCTACCCTATGGACGGGTGCCGGTGCCGGTTAGTCGCTCGATAATCCCGATTAATCCGTTTCCGCTCCCGTCGGGGGCACCGCCCGCCACAGGGCGACGAACTCCTCCGGGGCCAGGTCCCCCGGCCGGAGGTCGGCGCCCGCTCCCGCGCGGCCGGCGGCGGAGCGGGCGGCTTCTGCATCCAGGCCCGCGGCGGCCAGCGCGCGGACCAGCTGCTTGCGCCGCGCCGAGAACAGCGCCCGGACGAAGGCCGCAAAACGGTCAAAATTCTCCGCCGCGAGCAGCGGCTCGGCCCGGGGCGCCAGGCGCACGACGGCGCCCTCCACCTTGGGCCGCGGCCAGAAGACCTCCGGGGGCACCCGGCGCACCGCCTCGGCCTCGGCGCGGGCGGCGACCAGCACGGTGATTGCTCCGTACTCGCGCCTCCCCGGCCGGGCCGCCAGCCGCTCGGCGACCTCCTTCTGCACGGTGACCGCCGCGCCGCGCCAGTCGAGCTTTGATGCGGCCAGCGCCACGATAAAGGGCGAGGCCGCCGAGTAGGGCAGGTTGCCGGCCACCCGAAAGGGCCTGGCGTCCAGCGCGCGGACGACCTCGGCGTTCAGGCGCCGGCCGGCCTCCAGCACGTCGCCCTCCACGAGGCGAAAGCGTCCCTGGCCCGCGAAGCGCTCCCGCAGGAAGGCGGCCAGCAGCGGGTCGATCTCCACGGCGACCACCTCGGCGCCGAGCTCCAGGAGCTCGGCGGTCAGCCCTCCCGCCCCGGGCCCTGGTTCCAGAACCAGGTCGCCGGCGTTCACTTCCGCGGCGCGGGCCAGCGCGGCGATCATATTGCCGTCGCGCATGAAGTTCTGGCCCAGGCGGCGCCGGGGGCGGAAGCCGGCCGCCTGCAGCCGCGCGCGCACCTCCGGGGTGAGCCCGCCGGCCATCAGCCTCTCCGGTCGGCGATCTCGCGGGCCAGCTTGAGGGCCTCCAGGGCCGAGCGCTCCGAGGCCGCGCCCCGCCCGGCGATGTCGTAGGCGGTGCCGTGGTCCGGGCTGGTCCTGACCAGGGGCAGGCCCAGGGTGACGTTGACCCCCGAGTCGAAGGCCAGGGTCTTGAGCACCGCCAGGCCCTGGTCGTGGTACATGGCCAGCACCGCGTCGTACTCGCCGGCCAGGGCCTTGCCGAAGGCGGTGTCCGCCGGCAGGGGCCCGGCGGCGCGGATGCCCTTGTCCCCGGCCGCCTGGATTGCCGGGGCGATCTTCTCGGCCTCCTCGCTCCCGAAGCGCCCGGCCTCCCCGGCGTGGGGGTTGAGGGCCAGGACGGCGATGCGCGGCTCGGCGACGCCCAGGTCCCTGCGGAGCCCGCGCTCCAGGGCCCTGATGCGCCGGGCGACCAGCTCCGCGCTTATCGCCGCGGGGACCTCGGCCAGGGCCAGGTGCGTGGTAACCAGCGCGACCCGCAGCCCGCCGCCGACCAGGAGCATGAGCTCCTTGCCCGAGGCGCCGGCCAGGGCGGCCAGCAGCTCGGTGTGCCCGGGGAACTCGCGGCCGGCCAGGAGCAGCCCCTCCTTGGTGAGCGGCGCGGTGACCATGCCGGCGACCTCGCCGCGGAGCGCCAGGCGCGCGGCGGTTTCCACCGAGAGCGCGGCGTTCTCGGCGAACTCGGCGGAGAGCCTGCCGAAGGAGCCGGCGAAGGGCAGGGGCGCGGCGTCGAGCACCCCGGTCTTCAGGCCCTTGGCGGCCAGCTCCCCGGGCGACTCGACCGCGGGCAGCCTGATTTCTATTTCCAGCAGCCGGGCGGTGACCTCGAAGACCTCGCGGGAGCCGACCAGCAGGAAGGGCCCGGCGGCGGCGGCCTCGGGGTGGCGGACGGCCTTGAGGGTCACTTCCGGGCCTATCCCCGCGGGGTCGCCCATGGTCACGGCCAGCGGCAGTTTCGCGCTCATGCTCCCGATGATAACCCGGTGCGCGGGGCGCCGCAAGGCGCCGCGCCGCTCAGGGCCCGTCACGGCTTCTATAATTCTTTTCACCGCCAAGACGCCAAGACGCAAACTTGGAACCGCAGATGGACGCCGATGAGCGCTGATGGTTTTCCGCGGCGGGGGCCGCAGCCATGACCGGACGCGCTTCCCCGCGACCCAAGCTCAAATCTGCGCCTATCTGCGTGCATCGGCGGTTGCGGTTGCTGTTCCAGTGCATGTGGCGGCGATGTATGAGCAAGGTCCGCGCCGCACGGGCGGCGAGCGCCGCGTCCGGCCCGGCGACGAAGTCGAGAAGTCTGTTAATGGCCAGCGCGGCGCCGAACTCGGCGGCCTCTAATCTTGCCGGCCAGTAGGCCCGGTCCCAGGCTTTCGCGTAAACGAACGCCCAGCGGGCTATTTCCTCGGCGGCGTGACCCGTCTCGCGGGCGACCGCGCCGGGCTCTTCACCGAGCGCGACCCCCCGCGCGGCGGCCAGCAGGGGGATCTCCAGCTCCTCGGGCGGAGGGTCGTTTTCGCCACGGAGACACAGAGGCACGGAGAAACTTTCTTGGTCGCGGGTAACGACGCCGGTATTGCCGGAGACGCCCGCCGCGGTCAAGAGCTCTTCTTTCTCCGTGTCTCCGCGTCTCCGTGGCCGGTATCTCCGTCTTTCGATGTGGCGCCTGTGGACCAGGAGCTCGCGGGCGGCCTGCTCGGCGGCGGTCTCGTCTTTGCCCTTGAGTAACGCAGTGAGGTGCGCGAGGGTCCGGCCCTCGGCTTCCTGTAAACGCAGCTTCTCCGCGCGGACGTAGAGCGGCCGCCAGGCCTCCGGGTGCTTGATTGCGAAGCGGCAGAGCTCCCCCGCGGAGTGCGGCGTCTTTTCCGCAATAAGAGCCCAGGAGACCCCCCGGGCGCGCTGGCGGGCCACCTTGATCAGCAAGTTCTTATCCACCACAGAG
>CAZONU010000050.1:5272-17724 GCA_964581145.1 uncultured Planctomycetia bacterium | reverse complement strand
CCACTACTCCGGGACGGTGGTCGCCGACCTGGCGCGCCGCAGGCTGTTTCCCACCGAGAGCTTCCGCACCAACTGCCGCACGGGGGTCATCGCCGGGAACGGTCTGCTGTACAACTCGGCCAGCGGATGCCCGTGCACACTGGTGGTGCGCGGAAACGTGGCGCTGCTGCCGGTGGCGGATTCCCTCCACGCGGCCGAACCCGGGGCCGAGGCTCAACTGGAAAAGGGCCCGGCCTTCGGCACCGCCGTCGACGCCGCAGCCCCCGCCGCCGGCGACTGGCCGGCCTACCGCCACGACGCGGCGCGCAGCAGCGTGGGCGCCGCCGACCTGCGCGCGCCGCTCGGCTTCAAGTGGAAGGTCAAGCTGGCCGGGAAGCTCACTCCGCCGGCGGCGGCCGGCGGCCTTGTTTTCATTGGGTCGGACAATCACTCGGTCTACGCTCTGGACGCCGCCAGCGGCCGGAAGCGCTGGCGCTGCGTGACCGGCGGGGAGGTGCGGGCGACCCCGGCCTGCTGGGGCGGGCGGGTGTACGCCGGGGGCCAGGACGGCTGGGTCTACTGCCTGCGGGCCGCCGACGGAAAGCTGGTCTGGCGCTTCCGCGGGGGGCCGGGCAATCGCAAGGCGATGGTCTTCGGCCGCCCCGAGTCTCTCTGGCCGGCCGGCGGCGGGGTGATCGTCGAGAAGGGCGTCGCCTACTTCTACGCCGGGCGCTGCTCGCACGACCGGGTCTTCGTCTACGCCCTCGACGCCGCCACCGGGAAGGTCAAGTGGAAGAACCACAAGGCCGGCCGGGCCGTGGACCTCACCGGCCCCAGGGGCGGCCTCTCGCCGCACGGGATCACGCCCAGCGGGATCATCGCGGCCTCGGAGGAGCTGCTCTACGTGCCCCAGGGTCCGACCTTCCCGGCGGGCTTCCGCAAGTCCGACGGGAAGCTCCTGTGGTGGAACCGCCGCGGCGACAGCGCCGAGCGCTCCAACATGAACATCCAGCACCTGGGCGGGTGCCACCTGTCGGTGGGCGGCGGGCTGGTCTTCGCCGGCGGGCCCAATCCCTTCAGCGGCCACCGGCAGCGCTACATCGCCGTCGACGCCCGGACCGGGCGCGTCTGGGGCCAGGACCACCCCGGCTTCTTCGGCCACAAGAAGGTCGGGCGCGACCCGGCCGGCAAGACCATCCTGCCCCAGAACTACAAGTGGGGCATCAACGCCATCCACTTCGGAGAGGGCGTCGCCCCGGTCACCGTTGACGGCGGCATATTCGTCTTCGGCCGGCGGGACGGCAGCTTCCTGCGCCTGAAGGAATACCTGGCGACCCAGTTCAAGAAGCCCTCTGGAAGCGTCAAGAAGTGGGACCGCCGCCTGCCGGGCTCGACGCTGATCGTGGCCGGCAGGGCCGTCATCGTTGCCGGCGGCAAGTCGATTGCGGTGCTCGGCCGGGCGGACGGGAAGGACTTGTGGAAGGGCGGCACCCGCGCCGAGGGCGACGTGCTGCCGGACGGCCTGGCCGCCGCCCGCGGCAAGCTGTTCGCAGTCACTTCCGAGTCAGAGGTCGTTTGCCTCGGAGCCAGGTGAGGCCGGCGCGCCGGGGTCGAGCGCAAGGGGAGGAGCATCGTGAAGAAGATTCGCATCGCGTCCGTGCAGTTCGAGCACGCTCCGGGGGACAAGGCCGCCAACCTCGAAAAGATACGCGGCTTCGTGGCCAAGGCCGCGGGCGAGAAGGTCTCCATCATCACCTTCCCGGAGTGCTGCATATCCGGGTACTGGCACCTGCGCAACCTCTCGCGCGAGGACCTGGCGGCGCTGGCCGAGCCGGTCTTCGCGGGGCCCTCGACGGGGGAGCTGGTCGCGCTCGCCAGGAAGCACGGCATGACCGTCGGCGCGGGGCTGGTGGAGGCCGCCCCCGACGGCGAGCTCTATAACACTTACGTGGTGGCCATGCCCGACGGCGAGTGCCGCCGGCACCGCAAGCTGCACTGCTTCATAAACGGCCACATGGCTTCCGGCACCGAGTTCACCGTCTTCGACGACCCCCACGGCTGCCGGGCCGGCGTGCTGACCTGCTACGACAACAACATCATCGAGAACGTCCGCGCCAACGCGCTCCTGGGCGCGGAGCTCCTGCTGGCGCCGCACCAGACCGGCGGCTGCCAGCTGCACAACCCGCACATCATGGGCATGGTCGATCACGAACTGTGGAAGAACCGCGAGGCGGACCCCGGGGCCATCGAGGCCGAGCTGCGCGGCCCCAAGGGCCGCGGCTGGCTGATGCGCTGGCTGCCCAGCCGCGCGCACGACAACGGCGTCTTCCTCGTGTTCAGCAATGGCGTGGGCGTGGACGACGACGAGATCCGCACCGGCAACGCCATGATCCTGGATCCCTACGGGCGCATCCTGTCCGAAACCTGGAGAGCCGGGGACGACATGGTCGCCGCCGACCTGGACCCCGCGCTGCTGGAGAACTGCACCGGCAGGCGCTGGATAAAGACGCGCCGGCCGGAGCTCTACAGGCTGCTGGCCGAGTCCACCGGCGGGGAGCAGGACACCCGCGCGGTGCGCTTCAGCGAGGGGCCGGAGTAGAGTCCGGGCGGGCGGGCGCCGCCGCTACTTGAGCACGACCGTTCCGGTGCTGGAGATCTGGTTCACCCCGCCGATCCAGGTGGAGCCCTCGTAGGGAGCCGGGTTGCGGAAGCGGGCGACGTTGAAGCCCAGCTCCGCGCCGGCCGCGGGCGCCTTCTTGAGGCCGAGCTTGTCGAGCGGCAGGGCCACCTCCAGCAGCCAGCCCTTTTCCCACCTGCCGGCCTTGACGGGCAGCTCTCCCGGCGCGGGGGCCTTGTAGCTCTTCTTCTCGTAGCCGCGCGCGCGGGTGGCGCGCACGCCGGCGGCGTTGACGATGAACTTGAGGCCGTAGCGCCGCGGGACCGGCGAGGCGTAGATCTCCACGCAGTCGTCCTGGTAGACCGGGCCGCCTTCCTCCTTGACGTTGGTCCTGACCTCGCCCATCCTGGGCTCCTCGGCGAGCACCAGGAGGTAGAGGTTCTTCATGTCGTGGCCGATGCGCAGCGTCGTGGGGGCGGCCAGCTTGCGCCTGGGGTTGGGGTCGTAGACCAGCTTGAGCTCCGCCGCCTTCCCCCACTCGCCCTTGCCGACCTTGCCGTCGAGCTTGGGCGCGGCCAGCCGCGGGCAGTCGACCCGGTGCCGGGGATAGGGGCCCAGGTCGACCTTGCCCGCCCAGGGCGTGGGCTTCCCGGCGAGGTCGGAGAGGTACCACATCATCAGCGGCACCCCGCGGTTGGACGAGGAGAAGTCCTTGATCGCGTGGTTGCCGCGGCGCACGTTCAGCCCGCGGCCCCGTCCGGCCAGGGCGCTGAGCACCTCCTTCTTGTAGGCCTCGTCGCCGGCCAGGGCCGCGACGTACAGGTTCATGAAGCCGTAGGTGGTCGAGCCCGAACTGCTGAACTTCCTGGCGTGGGCCTTGACCATCCCGGGGAGGACCTTGCCCAGGACCGGGTCGCCGGTGAACTCCTGGTAGACGCACAGGCCCTCCAGGGCGTTGGGGCACATGAAGATGGAGTTCCTGATCGGCGCGAAGTGGCCGAAGGTCTTCTGCATGCCGATGGCGTAGAGGCCGGTCTTGCGGGCCACGTGCAGGAAGCCCTCGTCGCCGGTGGCCAGGTACCCGTGCACCGCGGCGCGCAGCCCGGCCCCGCAGGAGCGCGGGTTGTGGAGCATGCCGTAGCCGTTGTGGCTGAGCATCCAGCGGGCGTTGGCCAGCCCGGCCTCCTGGTGGCGGCGGTCGCCGGTCAGGTAGAAGAGCTCGATCATGCCGACCGGCTTGTAGAAGTTCCAGGTCCCGCTGGAGAAGCGCTTCCAGCCGGAAAAGCCCCCGATGTGGTAGGCCCCGGGGTTGACCCGCGGCGCGCCGGGGTTCGACTCGTGCCAGACGACGGCGATGTCCCCCTCGAAGCCGGCCGCCTCGCGGAGGGTGTCGAGGATGAGGTCGCTGCCGGTGCGCGCGTACTGCATGGCCAGCATGTGGGTGTAGGAGTAGTAGCAGTTGTCCCACTCGACCCCGCGGTGTCCGGACCTCTTGAGGTGGTGGAAGCCGTCGCCGAAGTGGATCACCGTGTAACTGTCCACCCCGCGCTTGCGGTCCGCCAGGCGGGAGCGCAGCCGGCGGATGGTCTTGATCTGCCGGGTGAAGCTCTGGTCCACGAGCTTGGCGAACCCCTTGACCTGGGGCAAGTAGCCCTTGTAGTCCGCGGAGACCAGCCGGCCCAGGGACAGCGTCTTCTGGCAGTACCACTCCGGCGGGCACTTGACGAAGAGCGGCTGCTGGAAGGCCCGCGCGGCGGAGGCCTCCCCCGCGGGGCCGCCGGGGCCGGCGAACTGGAAGAGCATGTCGTGGGTCTTGCTCATCCCCGGATAGAAGTGCACCGCCTCGGCCTCGGTGCGCGCGTCGATGATGTTGACGGTCACCGCGCCGTCGCGGGCCACCTCCATGCTCTTGGGCCGGAGCTGCCAGAACCAGCGGACCGTGGCGGCCAGGCCCGTTCCGCGGGCATCGCTGACGGCGACGACAGCCGGCCCCTCGTAGTGGCGCGCGGCGGGCTTCTCCGCCGAGATGGGCGCGGTGGCCAGGCGCAGGACCTGGCCCGCGCCGGCCGGCCCGCGCTTTCCGGAGGGCTCCAGCGCCGTGCGGGTCAGCGGGCCCTTCAGCGCCGGCTTGATGCGGAGCGCCACCCGCTTGAGGTCGGTGAGCTCCTTGGGCCACCTGCCCCCGCTCCTGGTGAAGACGTACTGGACGCGGACCGCCCGGCTGCCGGCGACCGCGTACATGCGCACCTGGTAGTCGAAGAGGCTGCCGCCCTTCCCGTCCTTGTGGCGGCCCTGGGCGCGGACCGTGGCCCGCAGCGGGCCGGCGTCCTCGAGCGTGACGCGGCTGCCGTCGTCGGCACCCATGGTGAACTTCCGGCCCTTGCCGGTCTCCACCTCCACGCCGGGGCCGCAGGCGGCCCTGCCCGCCAGGGGATGGGCCCTGCCTCCGGCGTCCAGAATCTCCACGGTGTCGAAGAGCGCGAAGCCCTTCTTCCTGACGCTGAAGCGCAGGACGCCGGTGTCCACGACGACGCGGTCTTTCTCGTCGCCTATCTTCAGGACGTGGGCCGACTTAGGCGGCGCGCCCTTCACCCCGGTCTTGAGGGTGAACCTGCCGGTCGCGCCGGCCTCCAGCCCGGCGGGGAACTGGACCAGCACCCAGCGGATGCTCTTGTCCGCCGGCCAGAGGCCCAGCACCGTGAACTGCGCGGGCACGGCCTTGCCGGCCGCGTCGAAGACGCGGAAGTCCGCGGTGTCCTTGGCGCAGCCCACCGGCAGGGGCACGCCGCCGGCGGCCAGCTCGCGGCGCGCGACCCTGGCGCGGTTGGTCACGGTCAGCGGCACCTCCACGGCCAGCGCGCCCGTCAAACACGTCAGTCCGAGCGCGAGGGTCAGCGTCGTTCTCTTGAGCATGGTTCTCTCCCGATAGCTTTGAGTCCCGGCGGCGCGCCCCGCGCCGCGCCCGCGGCGAATCATACGGGGAAGGCCGGCCCGCGGCAAGAAACGCGGGTCGGGGCGCGCCTCATCTCTTGGCCTTGCCCCGGTCCGGCACGTTCTTCAGCCTGATGCTCTCGCTGGCGTGGTAGCCGAGCTTGACCGAGAGTATCCGGTAGTTGCCGTAGTCGGCGATGAACAGGCGCCGGTCGGTGTGCGCCGCCACGTAGGAGGGGTGGCAGAGGGCGACCTCGTCGCCGCCGGCGGAGCGCGGCCTGGGCGGGCCGCCGGTCTTCACCAGCGGCACGCCGTCGTCGACGTTGCCGTACTTGCCGATTCGGGTGATGAGGTTCCCGTTGGTGTCCAGCACCGCCACGCGGAAGCGGTTGAGCTCCGTAGCGAAGGACCGGGCGTAGAGGTCCAGGGCGAAGCGCGCGTTCCAGCAGGCGCAGCCGCCCCCGCCCTTCGAGGAGTTGAACCCGCCGTAGCCCACGCCGCCGTACATCCAGTCGGCGCCCTCGACCCAGGCAGCCCCGGCGAATCCCCTGACGATGTCGAAAGGCCGCTTGGGCCCCGTGGCCCTGGTGATCTTGATGGGGGCTTTCTTGCTGGTGCTGATGACCCTGCCTTTCCCGGGCCGGAACTTGATGAGGGTCTCGGCGCGCTCCAGGGGGTACTCCTTCCCGCCGCAGGTCCGGTTGGCGGCGACCAGCGCGTAGATGCTGCCGTCCTTGTCCATGGCCAGGCCGTCGGTCATGGGCAGCCCGCCGACCGCGTCTTTGCGGGCGATCTTTCCGTACTTGTCCCACACGTGAATCTCGCCCCAGCGCATGCGCCCGGGGTACATGGGCGGGGAGTAGGGCCGGCCGCTTTCGAACTTGGCGTTGAAGGCCCCGGGGATGCGCACGGCGAGCTTCTTGACGTTGTAGCAGGAGACCACCATGTCCCCCCGGGGAGAGACGCTGAAGCCCCCCAGGTGGAAGCAGCCGGGGCGGCCCGAGCCGGGCAGGGGCACGGTGGAGATCAGCTTGCGGCCGTCGCCGTCGAAGCCCGGCTTCTCGCGCATCTCGCCGTAGTCCCAGGGTATCTCCCGCCAGGTCTTCATGTTGAAGCGGGCCACGTGCGTGTCGGTCCGGAGGTAGATGAGCCCGTCGAGGTCGAAGGCGATCTCCTCGGTGCTGAAGGGCAGGCGGACGTCCCTGGCCTTGCCCGTGCGCGGGTCGAGCTTGAGTATCTTCCGGAAGGCCTTGCCGACCCCCGCGTCCCCCTCGGCGATGTAGAGCATGCCGCTGGCGGGGTCCACGTACATGCGCTGGCGGTCGAGGGCCGGGGCCTGCGGGGGGGTGACCCGGTAGATCTTCTTGATGACGTCGGTGGCGAAGTCGGCCCTCTTGGCCAGCTTGCCCTTCTCCTCCTGGTAGAGCTGGTAGTGGGTGCCCGTCCAGGAGTTGCGCTTGTACTGGCCCGGCGAGTAGGAGGCCCTGAGCTGGAGGAGCTTGCTGGCGGTGTCGCCCTTGCCGGGGACCAGCCACACGGTCGGAGGGACAGTGTAGTGGTCCACGAAGACGTCGTGCTGCAGGCCGCCGGTGCGGTTCATGAAGACGCCGGAGTGGTGGCCCACGAGCTTCAGGAGGTGCGCTGATATCTTTTCGGGCTTCTCCACCGGGCCGTAGTGGGTGATGGTGGTCTTGCTGACTTTCTGCTTGCTGAAGCGATTGACGATCATCCAGGAGGCCACGTACATGTGGCCGGTTTTCGGATGGACGTGTATCGTGGCCGGCTTGGTGACTCGCGAGACCGTCTTGAAGTGCCTGCCGTCGGGGGTGAAGACCTGTACCCGGTCGTTCATGTAGTCGGCGACGTAGATGCGTCCCTTGGCGTCGACGGCCAGCGAGAGGGGGCAGCGGAAGTGGCGGTTGTCGATGCCGGCCCGGTTCATCTCCCCGAGGAAGGGCTCGGCCTTGCCCCTGGCGGTGTAGCTCATGCGCGTGACCCCGTGCAGCCACGAGTATTTCCCGCCGCCGCGGTAGCCGGTCAGGTACAGCCACTTGCCGTCGGGGCTGAAGGCGGCGCTCCTGGGGGCGGCCGGGACCTCCTTGCCGCCCCTGACCCGCATGGGGAAGGACGTCTCCGGCCCCTCCAGCGGCAGGCCCCCGGTGGTGCCGTCAGTTCCGACGCGGTTGAGCGAGTTCATGACCAGCGCCAGCCGCTTCCCGTGAATCGCCATGGCGCTGGCGGCGCGGCCGTACTTGGCCGTGGAGTTGTGCCCGGTGTTGCTCCCCGAGGTGAACAGCGTGGCCTGCACCAGGCCGCGCCAGACCGGCAGCACCTTCCCGTCCTGGGGGAAGGTCATCCACTTCAGGCCCCTGACGCCGGCGAGGGCGTGCCTGAGGGCCTCCGGCCCGGAGCGCGCCCGGGCCGAGGACCGGTCCGGGGGGAAGGGGTAGACCGTCCTGAGGTAGTTGCCCTTGTGGTCGAAGAGGCGGATGTGGTCCGCGCCGCCGCCCTCGTAGACGTAGACCCCCTCGGGGGCCGCGGCGAAGAGCGGGCGGTTGCCGGGCGCGATCCGCTTCTTGGGGCTCCAGAAGAGCGTGCGCTCGAAGCGGGGCTTCAAGCCCAGCGAGACGCGCACGATGAGGCCTTTCGTGTCGTCGATGTAGCGGCCCTGGTCGTCCTTGCCGTCCCAGACCACGCTCTGCCGCTTGGAGTTCTTCGTGAAGGGGGCCGGGGCGTTCTTGCCCAGCACCCCGCTGGCCAGATGGCGGACGATTCGCCCCCGGGCGTTCTCGACCGCAATGGTCGCGTCGCAGTAGCCCTGCGTCGCGAAGGAGACCGTCACCCGGTCGCCCCTGCGGCTCACCTTGGGCTTCTCGGCGAACTTGAAGACCGCCTGGCGCTTGACCTTGAACTCGTCAACCCCGGCGGCGCGGGCGACCCCCGGCGGCAGCGCCAGGAGGGCGCCGGTCCCCAGCAGGAGTGTGGCGGTGATCGTCTTCATCGCTTTCGCTTTCCTTTATCGCCCCCTGGGCCGGTCGGGCACGTCTTTCAGCCTGATGCTCTCGCTGGCGTGGTAGCCGAGCCTGGCGGCCACGACGCGGTGGTTGCCGGGGTCGGCGATGAACAGGCGCTTATCCGTGTGGGTCGCGACGTAGGGCGCGTAGAAGAGGCCCACCTCGTCGCCGCCCAGCGGCTGCGGCTTGGGCGGGCCGCCCTTGGCTATCAAAGGTCTACCGTCGTCGACGTTGCCGTAGGTGCCCACGCGCAGGATCAGGTTGCCGGCGGAGTCCAGCACGGCGACGCTGCAGTGCTCGACCTCGGGGGCGAAGGAGCGCGCGAAGCCGTCCAGGTCGAAGCGGCTGTTGGAGCAGTCGCAGCCGTAGCCGTCGGTCTTGCTGTGGCGGCCGTGGTAGCCGACCCCGCCGTAGAACCACTCGGCGTTCTCGACCCAGGCGTTGCCCAGGCGCGCGCCGCCCTTGCCGATCAGGTCCGCCGGGCGCTCCGGGGGCGTCTTGAGCTTGAGCGGCGCGCGGGTGCTGAGCACCCTGGCCTTCCTGGGCCGGACCTTCATCAGCGTGTCCGTGGCCTCGTTGTGGTAGGGTTTGCCGTCCAGCACCCGGTGGGCCATGGCCATCAGGTAGATGTTGTCGTCCTTGTCGATGCCGATTCCGTGCTGGAAGGAGATTCCCGGGAGGGCGTCGTCGTGGACGACCCGGCCGTGCCGGTCGAAGACCAGCACCAGCCCGCTGGTGTTCCGCCCCGGGTACAGCCGGAAGGAGTACTTGTCCTCGGCCGAGACCTTCTTGGCCTCCTTGCGGCCGGTGCCGGGCTCCTGGCCGCCGTGGATGCCCACCACCAGGCGGCCGCGGGTCGAGACCATCATGCCCCCGTGGTGGTTGTAGCGGCGCGAGGGGATGCGCAGGCTGGAGACCACGTTCTTCCGGCGCATGCCCGCGCCCTCGGCCGCGCTGCTGGCGAAACCCACGGCCTTGCGCTCCTCGCCGTAGTCCCAGGGGACCTCGCGCCAGCTGGTCGGGTCGAAGCGGGCGATGTCCTGGCGGGCCCGCAGGTAGATGAGCCCCTGGCGGTCGAAGCAGATGTCCTCGGCGTCGAAGGGCAGCTCCACCTTGCGGACCCGGCCCGAGCCGGGGTCGATCTCCAAGAGCTGCCCGGTGCTCTTGCCCACCCCGGCGTCGCCCTCGGCGAGGTACAGCTTGCCGGTCCGGGGGTTGACGTAGAGCCGCTGGCGCAGGTAGGTCGGCGGCGCGGCCCGGGCGATCTCGCGCGCGGCCAGCTTGCCGAAGTCGCGCTTCTCGACGAGCCCGCCCTTCTCCAGCACCAGGAGGCGCGTGCCGGCGGTCTCCAGACTGCGCCGCCGCTGCGGGGCGGGGGTGAGCCACACGGTCAGCGAGCGCGCGTAGGTGTCGATCTCCGCGACGTGGCTGGCGCCGCCCAGGCCCCGGGGTATCTTGTGAACGGCCTCCTGCCCGGGGTTCTCGAAGGCCCCGAACACGTAGAGCCTGGGCGGGACCTCGAGCCCCTTGCCGCGGTCCCTTCGCCGGAAGGTGACCGCCTTGGCGCGCACCAGCCAGGAGAGCACCAGGATCTTGCCGGTCTTGTGGTGCACCGCGACCTTGGCCGGCCGGGGCACCTCGACGGCCTTGAGGAACCTGCCGCTCGCCGAGAAGACCTGCACGCGGTCGTTGAGGTTGTCGGCCACGTAGACCCGGCCCTTCGCGTCGCAGGCCACCGACGCGGGCGTCTTGAACTTGCCCGGCGCGGTCCCGCCCTTGTCTTCTCCGGAGATATTGCCGGCGAAGGTCTCCAGCTTGGCGTCTCCCGCGAAGCTGATCCGGCCCACCCCGTTGAGCCAGCCGGTGTGGATTCCCCCGGTGCCCCAGTGCTGGGTCCAGGCGTAGGCGGTGGTGTAGAGCGTCTTCCCGTCCGGCGAGAAGCACATCGCCGAGGGGCCGGCGTCGATGAGGTCTTCGCCGCCGCGCCAGCGCAATCCGTTGCGCTTGAGCCTGACGCCGGTCCTGCCGCCCTTGAGCGGCGGCGGGAGAGCCGCGCCGCCGGTCGCGAAGCGGTTGAGGAACACGTAGGCCAGGGCCACCCGGCCCCCGCTTACGGCCAGGGCCCTGGCCGGGTCGGGCATGCTGTGCTTCAAGCCGCCGCCCATGGTCTTGTAGAAGTCCGAGTCGGTCCCGGAGGTCAGCAGCGTGCATTGTCGATGACCGCGCTTGCGCGGCAGCCGGCGGCCGTCCTGCGGGAAGGCCAGCCACTCCAGCCCCTTATGAGAGCCCAGCGCCCTGGCCGGGAAGGGGTAGACCGTCCTGAGGTAGCCGCCCTCATGATTGTAGAGGCGCAGCTGGGAGACGCCCCCGCCGTAGTCGAAGACGTAAACGCCCTCCGGCGCGGCGGCCAGGAGCGGGGCCCGCGAGCTCCAGCGCTTGGCAGCCGACCAGAAGAGGCTCCTCTCGAAGCGCGCCCGCAGCCCCAGCGAGACGCGCACGGTCACGTTGTCCTTGTCGTCCACGTAGCGGCCCAGGTCGTCCTTGCCGTCCCAGACCAGCACCTGCTTCCTGGCGCCCTTCCTGAAGGGCGGCGGGGCGTTCTTGCCGAGGACTCCACAGGCCAGGTGCCGCAGTATCCGTCCCCCGGCGTCCTCGACCGCCACGGTCGCGTCGCAGTAGCCCTGCGTCGCGAAGGAGACCGTCACCCGGTCGCCGGCCCTGGCGGCCTTGGGCTTCTCGGCGAACTTGAAGACCGCCTCGCGCTTGACCTTGAACTCGTCGATGTCCGCCGCCCGCGCCGCCGCGGAGCAGGCCGGGACCGCGACCGAAACCGCGAGGAGCAGCTGCCGCGCGCGCATGGATTCCCTCCCTACTCCCCTTTCCGGCCGCGGTCGGGCACGCCCTTGAGGGCGATCTTCTCGCCCGCGTGGTAGTCCAGCCTGACGCTGAGGATGCGGGCGTTGCCCAGGTCGGAGATGAAGATGCGCCGGTCGGTGTGGGTGCCCACGAAACAGGCGTGGACCAGGCCCACCTCGTCGCCGCCGATCGAGCGCGTCTTGGCCGGGCCGCCCTTGGCGACCAGCGGCTTGCCGTCCTCCACGTTGCCGTACTTGCCGATGCGCAGGATCAGGTTGCCGGCGGAGTCCAGCACGGCGACCCGGAACTGGTAGGGCTCCGGCGCGACCGAGCGGGCGAAGAGGTCCAGGGCGAAGCGCGAGAACCAGCAGGCGCAACCGCCGCCGTGCCCGATCATGTTGAAACCGGCGAAGCCCACCCCGCCGTAGTACCACTCGGCGCTGGTGACCCAGGCCTTGCCGTGGCGGGTGGACCACAGGTCGGGCGCGCGCTTGGGGCGTCCCTCGGCGGTGAGCTGGAGCGGCGAGCCCGAGGAGGAGATCACCTTCAGCTTTTTGGGCCGCACCTTCATCAGCGTCTGGGCCATCTCGTTGAAGTAGCGCTTGGAGCCGTAGAAACGGCCGGGCGCCTGCATCACGTAGATCTTCTCGTCGCGGTCGATGGCCACCCCGTCGCACTGGCCCACGCCGGGCACGGCGTCCTCGTACTTGAGCCGGCCGTACTTGTCCCACACGTGGATGCACGGCGAGGTGGAGTTGACCACCCGGCCGGGGAACAGCACCGGCTTATAAGCAAAGGTGTGTTTTTTGGTGTCCTTCTTGCCGGACAGTCGGCCGGAACTGATTCCCACGTAGCGGTAGGCGCAACTGGCGATCACGTCGCCTTTGGCCGACACGTTGAAGCCGCCCTGGTGGTAGCAGACCGGCGACGTGCTGGGCATCTTCAATCCCCCGGCCACCGATGTGGCCCGGCCGTAGATGCCGCCGTCGTTGCCCTGCCGGTCACGCTCAAGCCCGTAGTCCCACGGCACCTCGCGGAAGGCGGGGAACGTGTAC